>NZ_FQVM01000009.1 GCF_900129365.1 Clostridium fallax | reverse complement strand
GCGATTGGCGGTTTTTCAGAGCGCGAGTAGCGCTGCCAGTACCATGCCCTTATAGGGCTTAATCAAGCCACCAGCTTAGCTGGTGGTACATGACTGATAAACTTTTAAGATTTATAAATATTTTTAGAAATGAGAAGTTAATTTATGAGTTTATTTAAAGAGGGAATATTTTATATATTTAATTAAAGTAAAACTTTAAAAAGTTTTAGTAAATTAAGTTTTGTATAATTAATACATTATAGGTATAATAATAAAGGAATTATACAAAAGGTAAAATCATAATAAATTTTATTTTGAAAAATTTATTATGAAAATAAAGGCTTATAACTATTATAAGTTTTAATGTATACCTTTAACTAATATTAAGTTTTTAGGTTTCTTTTGAAATAATAGGGAAGTTAGTGAAAGTCTAACACAGCCCCCGCTACTGTAAACACTACTTATAAATATTAATCCACTGATTGCTTATTGGGAAGGAATTTATAGGGTTTTATGTGTAAGTCAGGAGACCTGCCTAAAAACATAATAAATAAACTTCGGAGGGAGGGTTTAATTTATAAAATGTTAAGAGGAATTTTATTATGAAAATTTTATGGATTAAAAAGGAAATTGATTTAAATTAAAATTTATCGGAGGAAGCATATGAATAAATTATTTAAAAAATTATCAATAGTTCTTATGATAGTATTCTGCTTTACATTAGTAGCTTGTAATAATATAAAGGATACTGAAAAAAAAGATGCTACTAGTACTACGGAAGGAGAAAATAAGGACAAGTATCCAGTAACTATAGAGAATTTTAATTCAGAAAGTAAAACAATAGAAGAAACTTTTAAGGAAACTCCTAAAAGAGTTATAAGTACAAATCAAACTACTACAGAAATGCTTTTAGAATTAGGTCTTGGACAATATATGGTAGGAACATCTTATTTGGATAATCAGGTTTTACCATCTTTAGAAAAAGAATATAATAAAATTCCTGTTCTAGCACCTAAATATCCTTCAAAGGAAGTAGTCTTAGAAAAAAATCCAGATTTTATTATAGGATGGAAAAGTGCCTTTTCAGATAAAAATTTAGGGTCTGTAAGTTCATGGAATGAAAAGGGAGTAAATACTTACATACAAAGAAATTCTGGGGTCTTAAAGAAATGTGATGTTGAAAATATATATGAAGATATTAAAAATATAGGAAAAATATTTGCAATAGAAGATAAAGCAAATGACTATATAGAAAATATGAAGAAAAAAATAAAAGGTATAGAAGAGAAAACTAAAAAATTAGATAAAAAAGCAAAGGTTTTAGTTATAGAAGGAGAAGGGGATAACAAATATAGAGCATATGGAGATAATTCATTAGCTGTTGATATGGTAGAAAAAGCTGGTGGAGAAAATGTATGCAAAAAAAGTGGAAGTATTAGTACGGAAAATATAATAGAAATGAATCCAGATGTGATAGTATTAATTTATTTTGAACAACAAGCAAAGGATAATAAAGATGCAGATAGCTTATTAAATAACGAATCACTACAAAAGGTAAATGCTATAAAAGATAAAAGAATATTATATACACCATTATCAGAAACTTATGGTGGTGGAGTTAGAACTGTACTTGGTATAGAAACAATGGCTAAAGGATTTTATCCAGATTTATTTAAATAACAAAAGGAGAAAAGATGGATATAAATAAAGGTAGCAGTATAAAACTTAAGGGGAAAACCTTTAATAAATTAATATTAATAATTATAATTTTAACTTTAATATTAGCTATATCAATGGTTTTATCAGTGACTTTTGGTGCTGCAAACTTAAGTCCATATGATGCTTATAAAATAATAATCTATAAGATATTTCATATACCTATAGGGAATGTAGATTCCTTAATTAAAAGTACATCCTATGATATTGTATGGTTGATTAGATTTCCAAGAGTACTTTTAGGAGCAGTAGTTGGAATGGCCCTAGCTGTTGTAGGAGTTGTTATGCAAGCTACAGTACAAAATCCATTAGCAGATCCTTATATACTTGGGCTGTCTTCAGGAGCTTCTCTTGGAGCAACCTTTAGTATAATTATAGGATTTAATGGAATATTATTAGGTTTTGGAGTGACTTTTGGAGCATTTTTAGGATCTTTAGTATCTGCTGTTTTGGTATTTTTGTTATCTAATATTGGAGAAAAGATTACATCAGAAAAGCTAGTTTTATCTGGTATGATAATAGGATCAATATGTTCAGCTTTTACTAGTTTTATAATTTATTTAGCAGATAATTCAGAAAAGATAAAAACTGTAACTTTTTGGATGATGGGAAGTTTAGCAGGAGCATCTTGGAAGAACATAGGTCTTCCTTTAATTTTGGTTATTATAGCTTTAGTTTATTTGTTTTTCCAATTTAGAATCTTAAATACAATGCTTCTTGGAGACGATAATGGTATAACTCTTGGCATAGATATTTCAAAATATAGAAAAATATATATGGTAATATGTTCTTTAATAACAGGTATTTTGGTGTGTATTTGTGGAATTATAGGTTTTGTAGGACTTATAATACCTCATATTGTTAGAATGGTTGTAGGATCAGATCATAAAAAGTTACTTCCTATAAGTGCCTTAGTAGGAGGAATATTTTTGGTTTGGACTGATGTTTTTTCAAGAACAATTATGCATAATATGGAACTCCCTATAGGAATATTAACTTCTATGTTAGGTGCCCCTTGTCTTATGTGGCTTATGATAAAAAAATCCTACAAAACAGGAGGCAGATAAATGAAATTAAAGGTAGAAAATTTAGCTGTAAATTTGGGTAATAAAGATATAGTTAAAAATGTTTCTTTAGATGTAGAAAAGGGAGAATTTGTAGGAATAATCGGGCCTAATGGAAGTGGTAAATCTACTATACTAAAAACCCTTTATAAAATATTAAAAGCAAAAAATGGACAAATATTTTTAGACGGAAAAAATATAAGTAATATGTCTATAAAAAGCTTAGCTAAAGAACAAGCTGTATTAAGTCAATTTAATGAATATAATTTTGAGTTTAAAGTAGAAGATATAGTTATAATGGGAAGAAATCCATATAAGGGATTGTTTGAACTAGATACTAAAGAAGATTATGAAATTGTATTACAATGCTTAAAAAAAGTAGACATGGAAAATTATAAGGATAGAAATTTTTCTACACTATCTGGAGGAGAAAAACAAAGGGTTTTATTAGCTAGAGCTATAGCACAAAAAACAGATTTATTAATATTAGACGAGCCTACAAATCATTTAGATATAAAATATCAAATTCAAATATTAGATTTAGTAAAATCTTTGGGAATAACTGTAGTTGCAGCGCTTCATGATTTAAATTTAGCAGCCATGTATTCTGATAAAATATATGCAATTAATGACGGAAAAATAGTTGCTTTTGGAAAGCCAGAAGAAGTTTTAACTAAAGATTTAATAAAAAATATATTTGAAGTTAATAGTGAAGTATCTATACATCCAATAACAGGAAAAATAAATATAGTATTCCTTCCAGGAGGTATGTAATTTGAAGATTGCTATTGTTATTTGTGAAAAATTAAGTTATGAATGTTCGGCAATAGGATGCTTTAATGCATTTAACAAAAAAGAAAAAGCTTTTGAAATATATAAAAATGATAATATAGAATTATTTGGACTTTTTCATTGTAATGGATGTAATAGTGACTTAAATAAAGATTTAGATTATAAGATTACACAGCTTAAAAAGTTTAATGTAGAGATAATACATTTAGCAAAATGTATAGAAGTTGAATGCTTTAGATATTGTGAAATAAAAAGGTTTTTTGAGAATAAAGGGTTTAAAGTTATAGAAGGAACCCATTAGATTTCTTATTATAAATAACTCATTTTATTTAAAATAATTTATAAATATTTAATTATATAAATTTAAAAGATAAAGAGAAAAAATTATTTGTTTTTCTCTTTATTTTTTATTGAGCATTATGAAAAATAATAATTATTTTAATAGTTATAAATACTATAATATTTGCTTAAAATAATTAAATGAAAGTATTATATAATACTTTCATTTAATTTAAATTATTTTTTAAAATTAAGATATTAAAATTTCTTTTTACATTGCAATATATTTTTTCTAATAAGATTGTTGAAAATTTTATTAGAAAAAATAATTTTCTCAGTTATTTATTATTTAATTAAATAATATTAAGATGTTCATAAATATTTAAGAAGATTTTAAGGTTTAATTAAAGAGAATTTATAGTAAAATATGTATAATCTTATATGATGAAAGATTTAATTTTAGAATAAAACTTAAATTAAGTATTTAAAATTTATAAATTTAACTAAAGTAAAATATCTAAGGAGAGATGTAATGGAGAGAAATGAGTTGGATAACACTCGAAATGAAAAAATATTAGGCTTAACAGAGGAGCAAGTAAAGGAAAGAGTAAAAAAAGGAGAAATAAATGTTATACCAGATGCGCCTTCAAGGACATTAGGACAAATTATAAGGGCTAATTTATTTAATAGATTTAATGCTATTAATTTAGGTCTAGCTGTAGCAGTTATTTTAGCAGGATCTCCTAAAAATGCTTTATTTGCTTTTGTAATTTTGATAAATACTTGTATAGGAATTTTTCAAGAGTTAAAGGCAAAAGCTACAATTGAAAAATTATCTATATTAAGTTCATCAAAAGTTACAGTAATAAGAGATGGAAAAGAAAAAGAAGTTTCAATTGAAGATGTAGTATTAAATGATGTTATAGTTCTTGAAACTGGAAATCAGATAATAGCTGATGGCGAAGTTATTGGTGATGATGAGTTTGATGTAGATGAATCTTTATTAACTGGAGAATCTGATGCAGTTCATAAAAAAAGGGGAGATAATTTATTATCAGGAAGTTTTATAATTGCTGGAAGAGGATACTTTACAGTTACTAAGGTTGGTAAGGACACATATGCAGCAAAATTGTCAGAGGAAGCTAAAAAATTTAAAAAAGTTAATTCAGAGCTTCAAAGTTCTATAGATAAAATATTAAAGTATATAATGTGGATCATAGTACCAGTAAGTATACTTCTTATATTTACCCAAATATATTTTTCTGGTAAGAGCTGGCAACAGGCTGCTTTAGGTGCAGTTGCTGGTATTGTTGGTATGGTTCCAGAAGGGTTAGTTTTATTAACTAGTTTAACTTTTGTAGCAGGAGTTATAAGACTATCAAAATGGAACACTTTAGTGCAAGAGTTACCAGCCACAGAGATTTTAGCAAGAGTAGATGTTCTTTGCTTAGATAAAACTGGTACCTTAACAGAGGGAGTACTAAAAGTTGTAGATACTATTCCTTTAAATAATAATAATTTAGAGGATGTAGAAATAAAAATATCTAATGTGGTAAAAGCTTCAGAAGGGAATAATAGCACGGATAAAGCTTTAAAAGATAGATTTAAAAGTCATAATGATTTTGAGGTATTAGAAAAGATTCCATTTTCCTCTGCAAGAAAATGGAATGCAGTATCTTTTAAAAAAGAAGGTTCTTTTTATCTTGGTGCACCTGAAATGGTTCTAAAGAATAGATATGAAGAAATAAGAGATTTAGTAGAAGATGCTGCATCAAAGGGAAAGAGAGTTTTAGTTTTTGCTCATGATAATAGCCAGTCTCTTTCTGAAAAAGCTCCTGAGGATTTAGAGCCTTTAGCAATTATATTAATTCAAGATACAATAAGAAAAGAAGCAGCACAAACTTTAGCATATTTTAAAAAGCAAGATGTTAATATAAAAATAATTTCAGGAGATAATCCTATTACTGTTTCTGCTATAGCTAAAGAATCTGGAGTGCAAAATGCAGATAAATGTATAGATGCGAGAACCTTGCCAGAGGATAGAGAACAGTTAAGAGAAATATTAGAAAAGAATACTGTTTTTGGTAGAGTAAATCCTCATCAAAAGAAAGAGTTTGTTAAAGCCCTTCAAAGCCAAGGACACACTGTTGCAATGACTGGTGATGGAGTAAATGATGTATTAGCTTTAAAAGAATCTGACTGTGGTATAGCAATGGCTACTGGTAGTGATGCTACAAAAGCAGTTGCACAGCTTGTACTTTTAGATTCTAATTTTAGTGCATTGCCAGAGGTAGTAGCAGAAGGTAGAAGAATGATAAATAATATTGAAAGAGTAGCTGTAATGTTTTTATCAAAGACAGTTTATTCTGTAATGTTATCAATTATATTTATATTCTTATTAATGCCATTCCCATTATTGCCAATACAATTATCTCTTATAGGATCTATAGCTATAGGGATACCTTCTTTCTTCTTAGCTTTAGTTCCTAATACAGGTATTGTTAAATTAGGCTTCCTTAAAAGGGTGTTTGTAGAAAGGTCTATCCCTAATGGTATTATTATGTGCCTTAGCACTACTACTATATTTGTTTTAGGAATAACTAATGGTCTTCCATTAGGGCAATGTAGAACCTTAGCAGTAATTGTATTAGGTGGAATAAGCTTAGTTTTACTGTTTACTATTGCAAAACCTTTTGACACTTTTAAGTTTTTATTAGTAGTATGTATGTTTGCATTATTTTCATTAGCCTTTATGTTTGGAATAGGAAGAATGATATTTAATCTTGAAAATATAAGTTTATTTTATTTATTAGTATCAGGTGGATTTATTGCAGCCTCATTACCAATAGCGAACTTATTAAAAAAAGTTGTAATTAAGATTAGTAATAATTTAGAAAAAAAAACTAGTGCAAAAATAGAAATTAATGATTAATGTAAAAATAAACTGAAGAGATCTTTTAGATTTCTTCAGTTTATTTATATTTAATGTTATTTTTCAATTAATAGAATAATTAAAAATTAAAAATCTTGATTAAAGATAATAACTGGCTGTATTATAGTAATATCATCTTAATTTTAAAGAATATTATGAAAGTGGAGGAGAGAATGAAGTGGGCGTTAAGATAATTACTGATAGTACTTCTTATATACCAAAGGAATTTCTAAAAAAATATGATATAAAAGTTGCATCATTAAGCGTTTCATTAGGAAATGAGGTATTTAGAGAAGTTGATATAGACAACAATTATTTTTATAAAAAAATGGATCAATGTGATGAGTTTCCTAAATCATCTCAACCATCAATAGAAGAATTAAGAGCTTTAATGGAAGAAATAATTAAAAATGGAGATGATGTAGTATGTGTATTTATCTCATCTGATATGAGTGGTACTTATTCTACTGCAAATATGGTAAAAAATATGATTATTTCAGATTATCCTAATAGTAAAATCCAAATTATAGATTCAAGAACAAATTGTATGCAAATGGGATATGGAGTTTTACAAGGTGCAAAAGCTGCAAAGGAAGGAAAGGAAATAGGGGAAGTTTTAAAGGAAATAGAAGCTGTATTAGAAAATAGTAGATTTTTATTTACTCCAGATACATTAACTTATCTAAAAAAGGGTGGAAGAATTGGAGGAGCTAGTGCTTTACTAGGAAATATACTTAAAATAAGGCCTATTTTAACTGTTGTAGATGGCAAGACTACTGTTCTTGATAAGGTTAGAACGAAAAAGAAAGCAGTAGATAAAATGGTTAATACCTTTATAGAGGATATAAATAAAAATATTTTAGGTGATGTTATAGTACATCATATTAATTGTGAAGAAGAGGGCAAGGAACTTGCAAATAGAATAAAAGAATTATTAAATGTAAATGTTGAAATAACATCTATAGGGCCTGTTATAGGGACTCATGTAGGCCCAGGAGCTATAGGAATAGCCTATTATACTAAATAATTAGGTGATTTACTTATAAAAAATAGCTATGATATTAAATAAAACTTTTAATATCATAGCTATTTTAATTATATTAATATATAAAATAGTTTATTAATCTTATATAAATAATCTCTATTAGAAAAATTAAGTAAATATATATAGAATATAGATATAAGGACTAATGGTAAGGAGGGGTTATTTTGGTTAAGGATTTATTGTTATCTATGAGTAAAGATGATAGGGAAAAAATTATGAGGGAAGAATTAGGTGAAGAGAAGTGTAAAATACTTGATAAATACAATCTTTATTCTAACGATAGGCTATATTGGGAGAGAATTCAAGAAAAGTATCCAACTCAGGAGTATTTTTCTCATAAATTTGCTTTAAAGTCATCTCCTTTAGGAATGATTTTTCATATATATAGACTTTGTTTTGCTAAAACTAAATATTTTGAAAATCACTGGGATAAATTTATTCCTTGCTATTATGATTTTAAAAGAGGATTCGTTGAAACAGATATTTCTAATATGGAGTATATAAAGCAAAAAAGCACAGGAATAGTTATAGATTTAAGAGAACTTGCTAAAATTCATTGGGTAAAAGATTTTCATGATTTATGTGACTACTTAGAAAGAGAAGAAGAAAAAGTGATGAGAGAAGATAAAATAGTTAATATTTAAGCCTTTGTGTAAATGTATACAATAAATTAATTCATAAAACAAAAATAAAAGAGGACTGTTGCATTAAGAAATTTACATACAATATATTGATTTCTAAATTTATAATTATTAGATTATAGTGTAGTGTTTATTCTTAAGGCTGCAGCCCTTTAGAAATTTTATTTTAAAGTATCATATATATTTATTCTTTCAAATCCTTTAGATTTCCTTATAACAGGGCAGAAATTTTTATTCTTAACAGCTTCTATAAAATCTATATGATCTCGAATATTATCTTTAAATTCTGTAGCATATTTACCTAAGTTTTCAATTACATGAGCATCACTAGCACCAAAGGAAGGTAGATTTAATTCAGTAGCTAATGTATAGGCAGTTAAGTTATGGTGGGGAGTTGTACTACCATTAAAAGATTCTACACCAGAAAGTAAATGAGAAACTTCTCTTATATGATTTTTTAAACCTCTATTATTAGTTCTAAAAGGATGAGCAGATATAGCTATTCCATTAGCTTTATTAACTAATTCTAAAAGTTCTTTAGAGCTAATCATTTTCTTTGGTAAATCCTCTAAACCAAAAACTAAAATATCACCTTCATAAGTTAATATTTCTGCACCAACTATAACTAGCATATCATTCCTTATAAATGAATTTCCAAAATCCTTTTTTAAATCGTTAGTATCATGATCAGTAATACAAATAGCATCTAATCCAATTGATTTCCCTTTTTCTATTATTTCATCTAATGTTATTTTGCTATCTGGTGAATATTTACTTTCATGTATATGAGTGTCTATTATCATAAGGTCCTCCTAATTTAACATTACTTATTATTCCAATTAAAAATTTATTTATATAAAAGATAATTTAATTTTAATATAGAAAGTTTTTAAAAGTTTATATATTGATAAATATAATAGATTAAAATTTAACTATAGATAATTATAATTACTAAAAATGTTTTAATATGATAATATTAGTAGAGAATATAGTGTTTTTGTAAAATGGAGGGAGTAATATGAAAAAAGTAAGAAAATTATTGGCAATAGCTTTAGCAGCCACATTTTCATTAGGGGCTATAGGGTGTTCTGGTAGTAAAAAAGAAGAGCCTAAAAAAGATGAAACTTTAAAAATAGTTACTACATCAGAAGACTATAAAAAATTATTTGATAAATTTACAGAGGATACAAATGTAAAGGTTGAATTTTTATCTATGTCTTCAGGAGAAGTTTTATCAAGAGTTAAAGCAGAAGGAGATAAACCTATGGCTGATCTTTGGTTTGGTGGTGGTATAGATGCCTTTATGCAAGCTAAAGAAGATGGATTACTTCAAAAGTGTGATTTTAAAGATATGGATAAATTAGCACCAGAATTTAAAGATAAAGAAGACTATTGGTTTAGTAAAGGAATTACTATAGTTGGATTTATGGTTAATAATGGGGTTATGAAGGAGAAAAATCTTAAGGATCCAAAAAGTTGGGATGATTTAACAAATCCTCAATATAAGGGAGAAATATTAATGTCTAATCCAGCAGTATCTGGAACTAATTATGCAGTAGTTAATGCATTACTTCAAAAAAAAGGCGAAGAACAAGGTTGGAAGTACTTTGAAGAATTAAATAAAAATATTGAATATTACTCAAAAAGAGGTAAAGATCCAAGTACAAAAACTATGGCTGGAGAAGTAGGGATAGGAATAACTTATATAGATAAGGCCCTAGAAAAAGCGGAAAAAGAAAAAGATGTAAAAATAATATATCCAGAAGATGGAATTCCATGGGTGCCAGAGGGCGTTGCAATCTTTAAAAATGCTAAAAATCCAGAGCTTGCAAATAAGTTTCTATCTTGGGTTTATGAAAATGAAAATTTAAAATTACTTGCAGAAATAGATAAAAAAGATACTCTTAAATTAATAAAGCCAAGCTATGATGGTGCTGAATTAAGTTTTTCTAAGGATAAATTAATAAAAGAAAACTTATCCCTTTTTGGTAAGGATAGAAAAGAGATACTAGATAAATGGAATGCTATGGTAGGTAATAAAAATGAAAAATAATAAAAGAAAGGTATCTATTTTAGATACCTCTTTTTATAATTTAATATATAAATTAATGGTATTTTTTATAATAGCATCTATACTCATATTTATATTATGGCCTATTTTGGCAGTTATATTAAAAAGCTTTTTTAAAGATGGAACTTTTTCTTTAGAGCTTTATAAAAGTCTATTTAAAGATAATAAAAGATTATTATTTAATAGTTTATTTGTTGCTATTTTAACTACTTTAATATCTACTATATTTTCTGTAGTTATAGCTATATATACAAGTTTTTCTAAAGAAAAAAAGAAGAAGATAATAATGTTTATATTACTTCTTACAATGATTTCTCCACCTTTTGTATCAGCACTAGCATATATACAGCTTTTTGGAAGAAGAGGATTAATAACTTATAAATTACTTAATATTAAATGGAATCCTTATGGTTGGCAGGGTATTGTATCAATGCAAAGTTTAGGATTTACATCTTTAAATGCCCTAATGCTTATAGGAATAATAAAGGGAATGGATAAAAGTTTGCTTCAAGCATCTAGAGATTTAGGGGCTTCTGTTTCTTATACAATTAGGAAAGTTTTAATTCCACTTATAACTCCAGGGATTGTAGTGTGTGCTTTATTAACATTTATAAGATCTTTATCTGATTTTGGAACACCTATGACTATAGGTGGAGCTTTTGACGTTTTAGCTACTGAAATATATTTAAAAGTTATAGCTTATGGAGATTTACCTTTAGCATCGGCTATGAGTATATTAATAATAATGCCAACACTTATTCTTTTTATACCTTATAGAATTTATATGAAAAATTCTAATATTATTTCTAAAAGTAATTTAAAAATTTCATCACAAAAAATAGATTTTAACTTAAAGGGAGTAATTGGATTTATTTTTAATATCATAACAATGTTTTTTGTGATAATAATGTTACTTCAATATGGTTCTATATTTTTGTCTGCAATTACAAAGTTTAGTTATGGAAAAATGAAATTTACTTTAGATAATATAATCTATCTAAAAGAATATGGAATGGATAGCATAATAAGAAGTATAGTTTATGGAATTATATCAGGAGTAATAGGGAGTTTTCTTGGAATTTTAATAGCTTATTTTGTAGATAGAAAAAATATAAAAGGGATGAAATTTATAGATTTTGTAGCTACAATGCCATATATAATTCCTGGAACATTTTTTGGAATAGGATATATATTAGCTTTCAATAATCCACCGTTACTTTTAACAGGAACTACTATAATAGTAATTTTAAATTGTATATTTAAACAGTTACCAATGAATACAAAAACCAGTAGTGCTGCATTATCTCAAATTAATTTAGAACTTGATGAAGCTTCAAGGGATTTAGGAGCTAATAGGATATATGTAATAAAAGATATTATATTTCCTAATATGAAAACAGCTTTTTTAATAGGATTTATAAATAGTTTTACATCTACAATGACAACTTTAGGTGCAATAATCTTTCTTATTTATCCAGGCCAAAAGGTAGCTACAGTAGAGCTTTTTGATGCTATAAATAGTGGAGAGTATGGGGCAGCGGCAGCTATTGCTACAATTATTATAATAATAACCTTATCCATAAATTTAATTTTTTCAAAATTTATTTTAAAAGATAGGAATGATAGTTATGTATCTTCAATTAAATAATTTAACTAAGGAATTTAATAAAAAGAAAGCTTTAGATTCATTTAATTTAAGTATAGAAAAGGGAAAATTATTATGTCTTTTAGGTCCTTCTGGTTGTGGAAAAACTACAGCATTAAGAATAATAGGCGGTTTTTTAAGGGCAGATTTAGGAGAAGTTATTATAGATGGAGAGGATATAACAAATCTTTCACCAGAAGAAAGGCCAGTAGCTACAGTATTTCAATCCTATGCCTTATTTCCTCATTTAAATGTAATAGAAAATGTTATATATGGATTAAAGTTTCAAGGATATTCTAAAAAAGAAGCATTAAAGAAAGGCGAAGAATATCTTAAAATAGTAGGATTATTAGATCTAAAAGATAGAAAGATTCAAAATTTAAGTGGAGGACAGCAACAAAGAGTTGCACTTGCTAGAGCTTTAGTGATAAACCCTAAAATTTTATTGTTAGATGAGCCCTTAAGTAACTTAGATGCAAAACTTAGAGTGAAGATGAGAAATGAAATAAAAGAGCTTCAAAAGAAATTAAATATAACTATGATACTTGTTACTCATGACCAAGAAGAGGCATTAGCTATAGCAGATAAAATTGCTATTATGGAAAATGGTAAACTTAAACAAATAGGAACACCAAAAGAAATATATAACAATCCTAAAAATATGTTTACATTAAATTTTATGGGGGCTTCTAATATATTAAAAGAGGATGAAGATAAAGTTATATTTTGTAGACCAGAAGATATTAGTTTATCTAAGGAATGCGGGGATATAGAAGGGAAAATAATAAGTAGTACTTTTATGGGTTTTTATAATGTTTATTCTGTAAAATGTAATGGAAAAGATTATTTAGTGAATAGTAAAAATGATTTTAATAATTATTATAATGAAGGAGAAATAATTTGGTTAACTTTTCATAACAAGGGGTTTTTTAAAAAGTAAATTTTATTAGTTAATTATATGAAAGTTAATATTTTTATAGTATATATTAATTGAAATTAAATAATAACATAAAAAATATTGAATATTAAGATAACATATGATATAAATGTATTATTAAAAATATATTAATAAGTTATGAGTTTTAATTATAAGTAAATAATAAAAATAACCATTATATATTAAGTAGAGTTTTGAGCTTAAACCTTAATATTAGCAGTATTCTATAATAAGTAGAATGCTGTTTTTATTTAATTATAAGTTTAAAATAATTAACAAAGGTTTAATCTTAATATTCTGCACAACATTTATAATTTATGATAAAATACATAAGTATTTCTTGTATTTTGTCGAAATAGATATAATTTATTAAACTAATAAAATTAAAAAAATCCTAATATTATAGGAAAGGAAGTAACTTATGGATAAAACTAATACTAAATCACTAAAGAAAAGTCTTGGATTATTTAATGCAATTGCCATAGTAGTTGGTATGGTTGTAGGATCGGGAATATTTTTTAAACCTTCAATAGTTTTACAAAATGCAGGTTCCCCTAAAAATGCTATAATAGCATGGATAATAGGTGGAGTAGTAGCCATAGCCTCAGGTTTAACAGTAGCAGAAATAGCAGCAGCTATACCTAAAACTGGAGGAATGTTTGTTTATTTAAAGGAATTATATGGAGAAAAGATAGGTTTTTTATATGGATGGGTACAATCGATAATATATGTACCAGGAGCTCTTGCAGCCTTAGTTATTGTTTTTTCAACAGAAATAACAAACTTTATAAACATAAGTAAAAAGGGTCAGATAGTATTATCAATTACTATAATTGTATTTTTAACAATAATGAATATATTATCAACAAAGCTTGGAAATAAAATTCAAGGAATAGCTACAATAGGTAAATTAATTCCTTTGATAGCAATAGTATTTTTAGGTTTTACAAATACAAATGAAAATATAAAAATATTAGATCCATCTTTAAATCAAGGAATAGCATTATCAGGATTTGGAGCGGCTATTTTAGGTACATTATGGGCTTATGATGGATGGGTGAGTATAGGAAATATGGCAGGAGAACTTAAAAATCCTAAAAAAGACCTTCCAAGATCAATTATAATAGGATTGGCATTAATAACTATAATTTATGTTTCATTTAATATAGCTCTTATGAAGATATTACCAGCAGATGTTTTGGCTATGTCACCTAAGGCAGCGTCAGATGCAACAGTTACTATGTTAGGCAGTAATGGAGCAAAATTTGTATCAATAGGAATATTAGTTTCAATTTTTGGTGCAATAAATGGATATATGATTACAGGGGTTAGAATTCCTTATGCAATGGCTAAAGATGGACTGGCGCCTTTTAATAACTTTTTTGGTAAAATAAACGAAAAGTATCAAACACCAGCTAATGCTTTAGTAGTTCAAGGAGTTATAGCATGCATTTATGTATTAAGTGGATCTTTTGATATATTAACTAATTTAGTTATGTTTACTATGTGGATATTCTTTGTTATGGCCATATTTGGTATATTCATTTTAAGAAAGAAGTTTAACCATATAGAAAGATCTTATAAGGTGCCATTATATCCAGTAATACCACTAATAGGATTAATTGGAGGTATATATATATTAGTTAGTACATTAATAAATAATACTTTATTTGCAGTTTTAGGTGTTATATTAACTCTTTTAGGATGGCCTATTTATTTATATATAAAAAGACAAAAGGTAGCTATAGTAGAATAATATAAAAATATGATAAAATAATAAAGAATTTATTATTTGAATTTAGGTAGGTAATAGTCATGGCCAAAATCTTATTTCAAAATTTAAAAGAATTAGAGATATTTAATGGCTTAAATGAAAATACTTTAAAAGAAATCGAAAGAGTTAATTGTGTAAAATCTTTAAGAAAAGGACAAATTTTATTTTTAGATAAGGATAGAGTTAATAACATATATATAGTTCTAGAGGGAAAGGTATCTATTTTTAAGATATCAGAAGCTTCTAATAAAAAGATAATGTTTATATTAGGAAAAGGTGAAATAATAAATGAAGTAATAATTGAGAATTATCTTAGTGAAGCTTCAAGTTGTGAAGCCTTTGAGGAAAGTGAGCTAATTGTAATAAATAGAACTGATTTTATAAATATTATGATGATGGATTTTGAGTTTAACAAACGGGTTTTAAATTCTTTAACTAAAAAGGTTAGAAGACTTTATAGACAAATAAAAAATACAAATATGCTAAAAATAGAGAAAAGATTAGCTGCAAAATTATATAAATTAGCTAAAGATTATGGAATCAAAGAAGAAAACAAAATACTTATAAATGTAAAAATTTCGGTAACTTATTTATCAGATATGCTTGGGGTTAGTAGGGAAACCGTATCAAGAGCGTTAAAAACGCTACAAAACATGGAGTTGGTTTTTCTACAAAATAGAAGTATATACATAAACGATTTAAACAAATTAATAAATTATTTCAAGAATAATTAAATATATAAATAAAAAAATAACGAACTTCTAAAAGACTGTGATTAATATCACAGCTTTTTAGAAGTTTTTTTGTTATATTTTTATCAGGAGGGATGGAAATGTATAAAGAGGAGTTTTTATTAGCAGCTAATGCAGCTAAAAGCAAAGTAAGTCTATTAAAAAGCGGAAAACAAAAATACTTAATTGCATCAATATTAGCAGGATTTTATATTGGTCTAGGAATAATGCTTATTTTTACCATAGGGGGATTGTTAAGTTCGGCACAATCACCAATGACTAAAATTGTTATGGGGTTATCTTTTGGAGTTGCTTTAAGTTTAGTAATAGCTGCTGGAGCAGAACTTTTTACTGGAAATAACTTTGTTATGACTGCAGGTATTTTAAAAAAGACTATAACAATGAAAAGTGGAATTGTTTTATGGATTTTTAATTTTATAGGAAATTTAATAGGATCAGTTGTAGGTGGATATTTATATGTTTTATCAGGAGTATCTAATGAGCCTATAAATAAGTTTATAGTTAATATTTCTTATGCAAAAATGCATGGAGCACCAATGGAACTTATAATAAGAGGATTCTTTTGTAATGTTTTAGTATGTTTAGCTGTTTGGACAACTTTTAGATTAAAAAATGAGTCAGCAAGATTAATAATGGTGTTTTGGTGTTTATTTGCCTTTATTACAACTGGATTTGAGCATAGCATAGCTAATATGACTTTACTAACAATAGGTCTTTTAGTTCCTCATCCAGAGACAGTTAATTTAGCTGGTTATTTATATAATATAGGATTAGTTACTATAGGAAATATGATAGGTGGAATATTATTAGCAGTTTCTTATTGGATAATATCTAAAGAAAGTTAGAGGTGTTTATATGGGATATATTTTAACTATAAATGAATTTAATGAAATAATAAAAAAATTAAAAAAAGATAATAAAGTTTTTGCCCCTAAGATATTCTTAGGAGAAGGGACTTTTTCAGATACAGATTTAGTAAGATATGGAGAGATAGAAGAACTTAAAGATATAGAATTTAATAAAAAATCTTCGTTTTTATATAAAGAGGTAATAATGCCTATGAACCAAACTCTTTTTTATTTTACAGAAGATAAATGTATTGAGCCAAAGGAAGATGAAAAGGGAATAATTGTATTTTTAAGAAGCTGTGATATGCATTCTGTAAAAAGAATAGATGAAATTTATTTAAATAATGGATTGGTAGATCCATATTATAAAAAATTAAGGGATAAAACAAAGTTTATATTAATAGGCTGTGAAAAAAGCTTTGATAATTGTTTTTGTGTAAGTATGGGAACTAATATATCAAAAAACTATGATGGCTATATAAATGTTTTAAATGATGAAATAGAATTTGATATAAAAGATGAATTCTTTGAGGAATACTTTAAGAATGTAGAAAAGAAGAAAGAGGACATTAATATAAAGTTTGCTAAGGAAAATGAAGTTAAGGTTAATATACCAGAAAATTTAGATATAAGTGTTATGGATTCATCATTATGGAAGGAATATTCATCAAGATGTATAGCTTGTGGAAGATGTAATTTTGTTTGTCCAACATGTACTTGTTTTACTATGCAGGATATTTTTTATAAGGATAATAGTAAAGCTGGTGAAAGAAAAAGAGTTTGGGCTTCTTGCCAGGTAAAAGGGTATACTGATATGGCTGGTGGACATTCTTTTAGAGAAGATAAGGGGCAAAGAATGAGATTTAAAGTTATGCATAAGGTATATGACTACAAAAAAAGATTTGGATATCATATGTGTGTAGGTTGTGGTAGATGTGATGATATTTGTCCAGAGTATATATCATTTTCAAATTGTGTTAATAAATTAGAAAAAGCTATGGATGAGGTGAAAAAGAATGACTAATAATTATATGCCATTTAAATCAGAGATATTAGATATAATAAAACATACGGAAATAGAGTATACTTTTAGAATGTCTTTTAAGGGTGATGTAAAACCAGGTCAGTTTTTTGAAGTATCTCTTCCAAAATATGGAGAAGCCCCTATTTCAGTAAGTGGAATTGGAGAAGGATATGTTGATTTAACTATAAGAAAAGTAGGAAAAGTTACAAATGAAATATTTAACTTTTCAGAAGGAAATTTTTTCTTTATGAGAGGTCCTTATGGAAATGGTTTTGATATAAATATTTATAAAAATAATGAGATTGTTGTTGTTGCAGGAGGTACAGGTTTATCTCCAGTAAAAGGTATTGTAGATTATTTTTCAAAAAATAGGGATCAATGTGTTAATTTTAAATTAATAGCAGGATTTAAATCGCCTAAAGATATATTATTTAAAGAAGATATAAAGTTATGGAAGAATAATTTAGATGTAACTATAACTGTAGATAATTGTGAAGAGGGATATGAAGGTGAAGTTGGATTAGTAACAAAATATATTCCTAAATTAGATATAAAAAATAAAAAAAATCTTCAAGTTATAGTAGTAGGACCTCCTATGATGATGAAATTTACAGTAGCAGAATTTTTAAAGCTTGGAATAGATGAAAAAAATATTTGGGTATCTCACGAAAGAAAGATGTGTTGTGGACTTGGAAAATGTGGACATTGTAAAATTAATTCAACTTATGTATGTGTAGATGGACCAGTATTTAATTATGTAGATGCTAAAGAATTAAGGGATTAGGAGGTATAAATATGTCACTTGATATAAATACTAAAGTATTAAAAAAGAATGCTTTTAGAATAACTAAAAAAAGAGGATTAACAGCAGTTAGAATTAGGGTACCAGGAGGCCATTTAAAGGCTAATCTCTTAATAAAAATACAGGAAATAGCAGATAAATATGGGAACGGAACAGTTCACCTAACAACAAGACAAGGTTTTGAAATTCCAGATATAAATATGAATATGATACCAGAAATAAATAGACTTATTCAGCCTATTATTGAGGAATTAGATATAAATCAAGAATCAAAAGAAAAAGGATATTCAGCGGCAGGTACTAGAAATATATCTGCTTGTATAGGAAATAATGTTTGTCCTTTTGCAAATTACAACACTTCAGAGTTTGCAGAAAAAATAGAAAAAGAAATATTTCCAAACGATTATCATGTAAAGGTAGCTTTAACGGGATGTCCTAATGATTGTATGAAAGTTAGAATGCATGATTTTGGTATTATTGGTATGACAGAACCTCAATATAATAAGGAAAGATGTGTATCCTGTGGAGCCTGTGTTGAAGTATGTAAGAAAAAATCAATAGGGGCCTTAAAAAGTGAAAACTTTAAAGTTTTAAGAGATGAAGAAAAATGTATAGGATGTGGGGAGTGTGTAGGAAAATGCCCTACAAATGCTTGGACTAGAAGTCTTGACAAATATTATAAGTTAGTTATAATGGGTAGGACAGGAAAGAAAAATCCAAGACTTGCAGAGGATTTTGTAAACTGGATTGATGAAGAAAGTATAATAAAAATAATTAAAAATACTTATGATTATATTGATAAGTATATAGATAAAGATGCGCCAGGTGGAAAAGAACATATTGGATATATCGTAGATAGAACAGGATATCAAGAGTTTAAAAAGTGGGCATTAAAAGATGTTAACTTAGGAGAAAAAGCTAAGGTTAAAGAAAACATCTATTGGAAGTAATTTTATAAAATTAATATTATTTCTATAACAATGAATATATAACTAAAAATTTATATACAACATAGTAAAAAAGTATTAAAAGCTCTCTATTTTATTAGGGAGTTTTTAGTTTTTTTGATGTATAATAATTAATGGTTATATAATAAATTAGTTAAGGATGGATAAGTATGTATTTTATATCTTATAAAAAGAATTTACCCTTAGAAATAAGAAGTAAATTTGCACTTTCTAATAAAAAGTATCCCATATACTTTGAAAAATTAAAGGAATATTTTAAGGAATCCTTAATAATAAATACCTGTAATAGAACAGAAGTTTATATAGTTCCTAAAGATAATGTTAATATAGATGATATATTAGATTATATATTTGAAGTTTTTAATTGGGATAATAATTTAAAAGACTATATATCAATAAAATCAGAAGATGCTACAATAAAGCACTTGATGGAAGTAGCATGTGGTTTTCACTCAAAGATATTAGGAGAAGATCAAATTTTATCACAAATTAAGGATTCTTTAAAGTTAGCAAGAGAAAATAAGGCTTGTGGTGAAGTTCTTCAAAAATTATTTTTAACTGCTATTACCTGTGGTAAAAAGTTTAGAAGTTGTTGTAAACTAAATGAGATACCAGTTTCTATATCTTCAATTTCAGCAAAAAAAGCAATAGAAGAAGGGTGTTTTAGGGTTTTAGTAATTGGATTTGGAGAAATTGGTGAATTAACATTAAAATATTTATTAGAAAGTAATAGAATAAATAAAGTATATATTTTGGTTAGGGATTTAAGCAAAATAGAGGCTTTAGGGGATGAGAGAGTAGAGTTTATTGATTATAGTAGAAAAAATGAAGTTATTAAGGAAGTAAATGGAATAATATCTTGTACATCTGCACCTCATTATGTAGTTAAAGAGGAGGATATACCTAAGGATAGAAGTTATAGTATGTTTGACTTGGCAGTGCCAAGGGATATAGATGAAGCCTTAGAAAAAAGAGATAATATAAAAGTTTACGATGTAGATACTTTAAGCACAATAGATTATGAAAATAAAAGATTAAGGGAGCAAAGAATAAATAATAACAAATACATAGTAAAAGAATTTATAGAAGAATTTAATAATTGGAAAAGGTTAAAGAAAGTTTTTCCGATTTTTTCTAATATGAACGATAAAAAAAATGTAATTGTAAATGAAAGAATAAAAAGCTTTATACATAAAAAAAATACTAAAGATGTAGATGAGCTTGCAGCTACTTTAATGGAAAGTGTTGCAAAGGCATATGTTAATAGAGCTATAGAAGTTTTAAAAGAAGAAGCTATGCAAGGTAGGGAAAATGAATGCATGGAAATAATGAAGAGAATATTTTTGTAAATAATTTTGAATTTGGAACCTTAGCCTTAATTGCAAATAGAATTAATGTTGGCATAATAGGTGGGGGAAAAGCTGGATTTATAAAGGCTAAAGCTTTTACTTCTAGAGGATTTAATGTAGAGGTAGTATCTATAGATTTTGTTGAAGAATTTTCTTTATTAGAATATGAAAAAAATTTTTCTAAAACTCTAGGAGAATATAGTGAAGAGTTTTTAAATGATAAACATATTGTAATAGTTGCAATAAATGATGATTTAATGAGAAATAATATAATATTTTCTTGTAAAGAAAAATATAAATTATATATAGATTGTAGTGATTTTAAAAATGGATTGGCTATAGTTCCTTTTCAGGTAGAAACTGATAGTTTGCTTTGCAGCGTAAATTCTAAAGGTGGAAATCCAAGAGTTACAAGGAAAGTAAGTGAAAAGGTAAAAAAAATTCTGTTAAGTGAAGAAAACTATGTTAAATTTACTACAAAAATAAGAAATCAATTAAAAGGAAAAGATATTTTTAAGGAAGTTATGGACTTTCTTTTAGAAGATGATTTTAGAGAGTTTTTTAATAAGGGATATGGAAAAATAATCTTAAAAATGTTTTATGATGATTTATTTTAAAGGAGTGTAGTTATGAATTTTAAGGTTGCTACTAGAAAAAGTATTTTAGCTCAAGTGCAGGCAGATCATATTATAAATCTTATGAAAAATCAATTTGGTATTGAAGGTGAAAAACTTTTAATTACAACAGAGGGTGATAAGAGATTAGATGTTGCCTTAAATAAAATAGGTGGAAAAGGCTTATTTGTAAAAGACATTGAATTAGCATTAATTGAAAAAAAAGCTCATTGTGCAGTTCATAGTATGAAGGATGTGCCTTATGAAATAGAAGATATTTTTGAAATAGGAGCCATACCTAATAGAGAAGATGTTAGGGATGCTTTTATATCTAGAGAAGGAATGAAAATATCAGATATTAAAAAGGGTGCTAAAATTGGAACAAGCAGTATAAGAAGAGCACTTCAATTAAAAGAATTAGTAAAAGATATAGAAATAGTTCCTATAAGGGGAAATGTTCAAACTAGATTAAAAAAGATGGAGGAACAAAAGTTAGATGGAATAATACTTGCAGCAGCAGGTCTTAATAGATTAAATATGAATCATATAATTACAGACTATTTTGACCCTATGAAGTTTATTCCAGCTATAGGACAAGGTGCTTTAGCAATTGAGATATTAAAAAATAATGAAGAAGCAAAAATAGTTAAAAACCTAGATAATAAAGATGTTAGAATACAAGTAGAGTGTGAAAGAAGTTTTATGAAAGCTTTAAAAGGTGGATGTCACTCTTTAATAGGAGCTTATTCTATCTTAGAAGGAAATGATATATATATGATTGGAACATTCCAAGTAGGAGACAGAATTATAACAAAAGATATTAGAGGAAATAAAGATGAACATATAATGCTTGGTGAAAGTCTAGCTGAAAAAATATTAAAGGCTTAGGAGGATATCTATGGGTAAAGTTTATTTAATAGGAGCAGGTCCAGGAGATGAAGATTTAATAACATTAAAAGCAGTAAAGGCACTTAAAAAATGTACTGCTGTTATGTATGATAGACTTGCAGGAAGTGGAATTTTAAATTATCTAAATGAAGATTGTGAAATTTATTATTGTGGTAAAGAACCTGGATGTCATTATAAAAGTCAAGATGAAATAAATAATATGCTAGTAGAATTAGCTAAAAAAGGGCATACTGTTGGAAGAATAAAAGGTGGAGACCCCTATGTTTTTGGAAGGGGGGGAGAAGAAGCTCTAACTCTTTTAGATGAAAATATAGAATTTGAAGTTATACCTGGAGTTACATCTGCAATTTCTGTTTTAAATTATGGAGGAATACCTATAACTCATAGAGGCTTATCTCAAGGATTTCATGTAATGACAGGTAAAAGTGCAAAGGAACTTAATCATAGATGGGATGCTTTAGCTAAGTTACCGGAAACATTAGTATTTTTAATGGGTTTTAAAAGTTTACCTATGATAGTTAAGAATTTAATAGCTAATGGAAAAAGTAAAAATACTCCTTGTGGAGTTATAATGAGAGGAACTACAGCTCTTCAAAAGAAAGCAATAGGTACACTAGAAACTATAGAAGAGAAAGTTAGAGAAGTTGGCATATCTTCACCTTGTATAATTATAGTAGGTGATGTAGTTACATTAAATGATAAATTAAATTGGTATGAAAGAAAACCTCTTTTTGGTATTAACTTATGTATTACAAGAGGTAAAGAACAAAGCTCTATTTTAAAAGAGGATTTAAAAGAATTAGGAGCTGAAGTTAGAGAAATAAATTCAATAAAAATAGAACCTACAAAGGAAAATTTAAAAACTTATATAGATTCATTAAAAGAATATGACTATATTGTATTAACATCTGTTAATGGAGTTAATATATTCTTTGATTATTTAATGGAAAATAATTATGATATAAGAAATATAAAGGGAAAATTTGCATCAGTAGGAAAGGCTACATCTAAAGCACTAAGAAGTAGGGGTATAGTTCCAAGCTATGAAGCAAAAGAATTTGTAGGAGAGGGACTTTTAAAAGTTTTAGAACCTGCAATAAATAAAGAAGATAAAATTTTAATACCATGTTCTTCAGCTTCAAGGGATTTATTAAAATCTAAGTTAGAAGAAAAAGGTGCAACTGTACATAAGGTTTCTATTTATGATACAGTATTAGGTGAAGGCGGAGATTTAAGCCAGTTTGAAAGAATAAATGGAGTTATTTTTACGAGTCCATCAACAGTAAAAAATATGGTGAAGCTTTTAGGAAAAGATGCTTTTTTAAATAAGAAGAATATAGCCATTGGACCTGTTACTTTAAAAGAACTGCAAGCTAATGGAATAGATGCTGTGGTTTGCAAAGAACATAGTATTGATGGTTTAATAGATAAAGTTAAAGAATTATGGGGTGATAATAATGCTTAAAAGAAGCAGAAGATTAAGAGTAAGTGAAGGGATTAGAGATTTAGTTAGAGAAACAACTCTTTCTTTAAATGATCTTATATATCCTCTTTTTGTTGTGGAAGGTACTGGAATAAAAAAAGAAATTTCTTCTTTAGAGAGAAACTATCATTATTCAATAGATAGATTACCAGAAATAATAGAAGAAATAACTAAACTAGGAATAAAATCAGTTATTTTATTTGGTATACCAGATAAAAAGGATGCTTGTGGAAGTGAAGCTTTTAATGATAATGGAATAGTTCAAAAAGCTATAAGAAAAATAAAAGAATTAAATGAAAATTTAGTGGTTATAACAGATGTTTGTATGTGCGAATATACAGACCATGGACATTGTGGAATATTACATGGCCATTATGTAGATAATGATGAGACTTTAAAATTCTTATCTAAAATAGCTGTATCTCATGCTAAAGCAGGAGCAGATATGATAGCACCTTCAGATATGATGGATGGAAGAGTAAGAGCTATAAGAGATGCTTTAGATGAGAATGGATTTAAGGAAGTATCTATAATGGCATATAGTGCAAAATATGCTTCAGCTTTTTATGGCCCATTTAGAGAAGCTGCAAATTCAGCTCCAAGCTTTGGAAATAGAAAGCAATATCAAATGGATCCAGCTAACGGAAATGAAGGATTAAGAGAAATTGCTCAGGATTTAGAAGAGGGAGCAGACATAGTTATGGTAAAGCCAGCTCTTTCTTATTTAGATGTAGTTAAGGCTGCAAAGGAAAGATTTAATGCCCCAATGGCAGTTTATAATGTAAGTGGTGAGTATGCTATGGTAAAAGCGGCAGGTAAAATGGGATTAATAGATGAAAAAGCTATTACAATGGAAATGCTTTTATCAATGAAAAGAGCAGGAGCAGACCTTATAATAACTTACTTTGCTTTAGATGTAGCAAGATGGTTAAAGGAGGAAGAATAATGTTAAATAGTGAAGTTTTTAAAGAGTCTTCAAAATTTATGCCTGGTGGAGTAAATAGCCCAGTTAGAGCATATAAAGGGTTAGATATAGATCCTCCAATTATAAAAGAAGGAAAAGGCGCTTACATATATGATGTAGAAGGAAATAAGTACTTAGATTTTGTTTGTGCTTGGGGTCCTATGATTTTAGGACATTGCAATAAAGAAACAGTAGAGGCTATAAAAAATGAAGCAGAAAAAGCTTTAGCTTTTGGAGCTCCTACTTATGAAGAGTTAGAACTTGCAAAATATATATGCGAGACAGTAGATATAGATATGATAAGAATGGTTAACTCAGGTACAGAAGCTACAATGAGTGCTGTAAGACTTGCAAGAGGTTATACAGGAAAAGATAAAATAGTAAAAATGATAGGATGCTATCATGGACATTATGATGGATTTTTAGTTGCAGCAGGCTCAGGAGTTTTAACTACTGGAATACCTGGGTCTAAAGGAGTTCCAGAAGATCACATTAAAAATACATTGCTTGCAAAATATAATGATATAGAAAATATAAGAGAATTATTTAAAGCTGAAGGAGAAAATATTGCGGCAGTAATTCTTGAACCTATAGCAGGAAATATGGGAGTTATAAAAGCAAATAAAGAATGGCTTAAAGAAATAAGAACTCTTTGCGACAAGTATGGAGCTGTACTTATTTTTGATGAAGTTATGTGTGGATTTAGAGTTAGCTATAAAGGTGCAAGAGGCTTATATGATGTAGAGCCTGATTTAGTTACTTATGCAAAGATAATAGGTGGAGGACTTCCTTGCGGTGCTTATGGTGGAAAAAAAGAAATAATGGAAAGATTAGCACCTATAGGAGATGTATATCAAGCAGGAACTATGAGCGGAAATCCTTTAGTAGTAGCTGCTGGTCTTGCAACTCTTACAAAGCTTAATAATAATAAAGATATATATGAAAAACTAGAATTTTTAGGTAAAAAATTAGAAGATGGAGTAAATAAGATAAAAGAAGAAAGAGATTTCCCAATAGTAGTTAATAGATGTGGTTCTATGATTACAGTATTCTTTACAGACAAAAAAGAAATTAACACTTATGAAGATGTAATGAGCTGTAATGTGGATAACTTTAATAAATACTTTAAGCATATGTTAAAAAAGGGAATACATTTACCACCATCACAATTTGAAACTATGTTCTTAAGTGCATCTCATAATGAAGAAGATATAGATAAATATTTAGATGCTTTAAAAGAATTAGAATTATAAAATAAAAAATAAGATATCTATAGTAATTTATACTATATATATCTTATTTTTTTTACTTTAGAAAAGTATAGAATAATACTTTTATTTAAATGTTTACAAAAGCTAATAAAGATTTTAAAATTAATATAAAATGCTAAGAGGTTTAATAGTATAAAATAGATTTTATTTAGTATTAGTATTTAAAAAAATTTATTTAGTAATAAAGGAGTAGAAAAAATATATGCTTAAAAAGTTAACTGATAGAGTATACTATATGGATTATGTAGAAAAAGGTGATAGACCAGTACTAGGATTAGTATGTGGAGATAATTATAGCGTGGTAATAGATAGTGGGAACTCTTATAATCATACAATGGAATTTTTAAAAGAAGTTGAAAGACTTAAATTACCTAAAATAAAATATTTATTGATTACTCACTGGCATTGGGATCATGTTTTTGGAATTTCAACAATGAAAAAAATAACAGGATGTACAGTTATAGCAAATAATCTAACTAATGAAAAAATAAAGTGGATGAAAACCTTAAAATGGGATGATAATTCAATTGATGAAAGAGTAAAAAATGGGGAAGAGATTGAATTTTGCAGTGAGAATATAAAGTTAGAAATGCCTAAGGAAAGAGAAAACATAAAATTAGAAAGCGCAGATATAGTTTTTGATAAAAAGATTAACATAGACTTAGGAGAAAGTAATTGTATAGTTGAGCTTATAGGAGGAGATCATTCTAAGGATTCTTCAATAGTATATATACCAGAAGAAAAAGTATTGTTTTTAGGAGATAGTCTTTATCTAGATATGTATCATGGGGAATGGAGTTATAGTAGGGAAAAATTATATCCTATGATGGAAAAAATAAATAAATACAAAAGTAATTATTACATACCTTCTCATCACAATATGTATAGTAATAAGGAAATAAAAGAGTTTTTTAATTATTTAAAAACTGTAGGAGATATAGTAGAAGAAAGTATAGATATAAATATATGTAAAGATTCATTTTTTAATAAATTAGGAAGAGAACCTAAGGAAGAAGAGATTAATGATATGAATTCTTTTGTATTGGGAAATATAAAAAATAAAAAAAGAGTATAATAAATAAAAGTCTCTGCACCTAAAAATGATGCAGAGACTTTTATTTATTATAAATTATTATATTTTGAAAAATTACTTTTTGGGAAGAAAGATTTTTATAGCTATGAGGTATATCACCTTTGAATTTTATGGAAGAGCCTTTTTCCATATTAAATATATTATTATTAAGAGTAAGGTTAAGAGTACCCTCTGTTACTATTATATATTCTTCCACTCCTTCATTATGAGCAGTGGAAAAATGGTTGCATTTAGGTTCAAGCTCTATTGTAAAAATTTCAAAGCCCTTATTTATATCAAAAGGAAAAATAGGATATAGTTTCATACGTCCATCATCTTCTTCAAGAGGAGAAATAGAGTCTTGAGATATTATATTAAATTTTTCCTCCGAATCTTCTACAAAAGAGGAAAAGGATAATTTTAAACCTGTAGAAATTTTCCATAAGGTAGAAATGGTAGGATTAGAATCTCCTCGTTCTATTTGACCAAGCATTGCTTTACTTACTTTTGTAAGTTTTGAGGTTTCATCTAAACTAAGACCTCTTTTGGTTCTAATTTTTTTTAAGTTTTTACCTACTATAGGTGATATATCATTCATATTTTATAGCTCCTTAATTGATTTATATAATTATTTTACATAAATTATTTTTTTAAAACAATGATTTTTAAGTTGTAAAAAATATAATCTATATGTATAATATACGTTATAACATACAAAAATACAATATAATATATTGAATATTTGAAGGAGATGAAATTTTTATATGGACTTATACCACCCCCTTTGGGCAGAAATTAATTTAGATAATTTAAAATATAATATACAGCAAATTAAAAGAAGTTGTGAAGGCAGTGAAATAATAGGTATTGTAAAGGCTAATGGATATGGTCATGGAGCAGTAGAAATAACCAATCAATTGATAAAATATGGGGTGAAAACTGTAGCTGTAGCTAATTTAATGGAAGCAATAGAACTTAGAAAAAATAATATAGATATCGATGTAATGGTACTTGGATCTTTAGAAAATAAAGCTATAAATAAGATAATAGAGTACAATATATCACCTTCTATAGTTACTTATGACTTTGCTGAAAAGTTAAATGAGAAGGCATTATCTATTGGTAAAACTATAAAAGCACATATTGGTATAGATACAGGAATGGGAAGAATAGGTTTTAGGATTAGCGATAAAAGCATAGAAGAAATAAAAAACATTTTAAATATGAAAGGCTTAGAAATAGTAAGTTTATTCTCTCATTTTTCTGATGCAGATGGAGTAGATAAAGACTATGTAGAAAAGCAACTAAAAGAATTTAATCTTTTTAAAGAAAGAATTTTAGAAGGAACTAATAAAAAATTAAAACTTAATATTGCTAATAGTGCTGCTATAACAGATGTACCAGAGTCTTATTATGATTATGTAAGACCTGGAATTATTCAATATGGATATTATCCTTCTAATTATGTAAAAAGAGATATAAATTTAAAGCCAGTTTTAACTTGGAAATGTAAAATACTTTATTTAAAAACTGTAGAACCTAATGAATATATAGGTTATGGAAGAACCTATAAAACCAATAAAAAAACAGTAATAGCAACTATTCCAGTAGGATATGCAGATGGATACTTTAGAGAGTTATCTGGAAAAGGTTATATGATTGTAAATGGAAAATTAGCACCAGTAATAGGTAGAGTATGTATGGATCAGTGCATGATAGATGTTACAGCCATTAAAGATGTTAAAGTTGGACAAGAAGTTATAATTTTAGGAGAAGATAGTAAGTGTAAATTCAATGCTGATGATATGGCAAAAATTTTAGGAACTATCAATTATGAATGTTTATGCGCTATTGGAAGGAGAACTGCTAGAGTGTATATTGAAAATAATAAAATTACAAATATAAAAGAATTTATATAGAATTTATTAATTATAACAATAAAATACATATATATAAAAGTACTTAATTTTTTATATTAGGTACTTTTTTATATCTAAAATATAAATAACTATAAATAATTATGAGCTGTAACTATGGTTACGGAACTTTTAGTATTATCTCTATATAATAAAGTTTGTAAGAAAGATTAAAAAAGAAAATAATTTTTAAAATATAAATTTAATTTATATGGAGGTATTAGAATGGAAAATAAAATGTTTTGTTTCCAATGTCAAGAAACTGCAGGATGTAAAGGCTGCACTGTAAGAGGAGTTTGTGGTAAAAGTTCAGAACTTTCTAATATGCAGGACTTACTTATATATGTAACAAGAGGATTAAGTGAAGTTACTACTAGAGGTAGAGAAGAAGGACTAAAAATATCAGATGAAATAGATCATTTAATAACTATAAATTTATTTACAACAATAACAAATGCAAACTTTGATGAGAAAGTTTTTCCTATAAGAATAAAAGAAACAATAAAATTAAAAAATGATATTTTAAATAAACTTGATAAAAGAGATGGATTAAGTAAAGCTGCTTTATGGAGTCCTTCTAATGATTATGAAATTAAGGCTAAATCAGAAGAAAAAGAGGTTGGAGTTTTAAGAACAGATAATGAAGATATTAGAAGTTTAAGAGAGCTAATTACATATGGATTAAAAGGACTAGCAGCTTATATGAAACATGCTAATGCCTTAGGATATGATTCAGAAGAAATAAATAAATTTATGCAAGAATCATTAGCAAAATTAAATGATGATTCAATGACAGTTGATGAATTAGTAGCTCTAACTTTAGAAACAGGTAAATTTGGTGTAGATGGGATGGCTCTCCTTGATAAAGCTAATACAGAAACTTATGGAAATCCAGAAGTAACTAAGGTTAATATAGGAGTTAGAAATAATCCTGGTATATTAATATCTGGACATGATTTGAAAGATTTAGCTCAATTATTAGAGCAAACAGAGGGAACAGGGGTAGATGTTTATACTCACTCAGAAATGCTTCCAGCTCATTACTATCCAGCATTTAAAAAGTATAAGCACTTTGCAGGAAACTATGGAAATGCTTGGTGGAAACAAGTTGAAGAATTTAAATCATTTAATGGCCCAATTTTAATGACAACAAACTGTATAGTACCACCTAGAGATAATTCATATATTGATAGAATGTATACTACAGGAGCAGCAGGTTTTACTGGATGTGTTCATATAGAAGCAGATGAAAATGAAAAGAAAGATTTCTCTCAAATAATAGAACAAGCTAAAAATTGTGCAGCACCAATTGAAATAGAAAAAGGAGAAATAATAGGTGGATTTGCTCACAATCAAGTGTTTGCTTTAGCAGATAAAGTAGTAGAAGCTGTAAAATGTGGAGCTATAAAAAAATTTTTTGTAATGGCTGGCTGCGATGGAAGAATGAAATCAAGAGAATATTATACTGAATTTGCAAAAGCTCTTCCAAAAGATACTGTTATTTTAACAGCAGGATGTGCAAAATATAAATATAATAAACTTAACTTAGGAGATATTAATGGAATTCCAAGAGTTTTAGATGCAGGACAATGTAATGATTCTTATTCTTTAGCATTAATAGCATTAAAACTTAAAGAAGTTTTTGAATTAGATGATATAAATAAATTACCAATAGCATTTAATATAGCTTGGTATGAACAAAAAGCAGTAATAGTATTATTATCACTATTATACTTAGGAGTTAAAAATATTCACTTAGGACCAACTTTACCAGCATTTTTATCACCAAATGTTACTAATGTTTTAGTACAAAACTTTGGTATTGGTGGAATAACAAATGTAGAAGATGATATAAAAATGTTTTTAGGTGAATAATTCTAATTGTAAAATAAAAAATATAAATATATAAGTTTTGTATATGAAGAGAATATTCTTAAGAGTATTCTCTTTTTTTAAGATAAATAAAAGAATTTTATTATTTAATAATATATGATATATCAAATTTTTACTTAATAAGTTTTTGTAAATTTTATATTAAATCTATAGTTTCAATTAAATTTCTGTAGTAAGCTATATTGTATGACTTTAATAAGATAAAGCGAGAAATATTATATAAGAATTTATTCCTTCATAAAGATTAATATAAAAGGAAAATAATATTAATATAATCAATTGAATGATACTGATGAAAAATTGAATTATTGTAAAAAGGAATATAAAAAATTATAATTAAGTGTATTATTTTAAAATTTAATATAGAAGGCGGGAGATTATGACTAAAGATAAAAAAAATAAAAAGATAACTCTAATACCACTAATACTTATGATGTTTACTTCAGTATTTGGTTTTGCAAACATGCCAAGATCTTTCTATCTTATGGGATATAGTTCAATTCCATGGTACATAATATCAGCGGTAGCTTTTTGTATTCCACTAGCTTTTATGATTGCAGAATATGGTGCTGCTTTTAAAAATGAAAAAGGCGGTATGTATTCATGGATGGAAAAGTCAGTAAATTCTAAATATGCATTTATAGGAACTTTTATGTGGTATGCATCTTTTATAATTTGGATGATTAATATTTCATCAACTATATGGATACCATTATCTAATGCTATATTTGGTAAAGATGTTACTTCATCTTGGAGTATTTTTGGATTAAATTCAACACAAACCTTAGGTCTTTTAGCAATGGTTTGGGTTGTTTTTGTTACTGTTATTTCTACAAAAGGATTAGATAAGATAAAAAAGATAACATCTCTAGGTGGAATAGCTGTAACTTTATTAAATGTTGTTTTATTAATAGGTGCAATCTTTGTTTTAATTTTAAATCATGGAGAATTAGCAGAACCTATTAAATCAGTATGTGCTTTCTTTAAATCACCTAATCCAGATTATACTAGCTTTATTTCTACACTTTCATTTTTAGTATTTGCTATATTTGCTTTTGGTGGAATAGAACTTATTGGTAGTGTAGTTGATGAAACTGAAAATCCAGAAGTGGTTTTCCCTAAAGCTATAACTATAGGAGCGATAACAATTTCAGTAGGATATGCTATTGGTATATTTTTATGTGGTATTTTTACAAGTTGGGGATCTATTTTGTCAAGTAAAGATGTTAATATGGCTAATGTTGCCTATGTAGTTATGCAAAACTTAGGATATTCTATTGGAAATAGCTTAGGTTTACAAGAATCTATTAGCATATTAATTGGTGCATGGGTAGCTAGATTTGTAGGGATTTCTATGTTTTTAGCTTTAACAGGAGCATTTTTTAATGCAACATTCATGCCTTTAAAGCAATTAATAGAGGGTACTCCTTATGACTTATGGCCAGGAAAATTAGGGGAAGTAAGAGATGGAATGCCTAAATTTGCTATGAAGATACAATGTATTATAGTTGTAATAATGATTTTTTTAGTATCTTTTGGAGGAGAAGGAGCATCACAATTTTTTGCTAAATTGGTTCTTATGACTAATGTTGCAATGACTTTACCTATAGCATTCTTAGCTGGAGCATTTATATCTTTTAAGAAAAAGAAAAATATTGAAAGACCTTTTGAGATATATAAAGGCAATTTTTCTTATAAAATAGCCACTTTTGTGGTAACAGGAACTGTTTGTTTTGCTAATTTCTTCACTATAATAGAACCTATTACTAAAGGCAAATATAGTGATAGTATATGGATGATTGTTGGACCAATTTTCTTCACTATTATAGCATTAGTAATTTTAAAAATTTATAGTAAGAAAAATAAGTTAAAAGACATAGAAGAAGACGTAGCGTAAATATAGAAACATTTTTATATTTATTTAATAATTATATAGATTTTATGATTGTATAATGACTGCTGACATTTTGTCAGCAGTTTTTTATAAATAGTATAGATAAAAGTATTAAATAAGATAACTTTTTAATACTTTTATTAAATAAATGATAAAATAGTATTTATTATATTTATATAAGATAATTTAAAGTATATAATAATGTTAATAGTTAAGAGAATTTTTAGTGGAGGTAACTATGGATAGAATAATAGATTTTAATGAACTAAAAAATAATAAAGATGTAGATAAATTTGAATCATATATTTATGAGCTTTATTATTCAGTAGCTCAAGGAACTATGAGCATGGCAGATTTAACAAAAAATATATTTAAATATATGGAGGAAAATAATATTTCTCAGGAAAAATTTGTTGAAATACAAAAAAAGTTAATGGAGAGATATGGATTTGATCCTTCAACTTTAGAAAGTCAATTTAAAGCATTTAGTTCTAACACTAATATATCTAAGGACTATGAAATTGTAAGAAAATCAATGAGTTTTCATGAAAAATACAAAAATAAAATAAAGGTAAAATCTGTTTCTACTTATGTTATAAAAAATGAAAATAATGATGTAGAAATAATACTAGATGAGGAAAATGTAAACATAAAAAGCTTTAAAAAAATTGATTTAAGGGATAATGAGCTTAATGAATTTTTATGTTCATATAAAAAGGTTATGGAAGATAAGCAGCTTAAAATATCTCTTTGTGAAAATGTATTAGATTATATTTATTAATAATAAAATATTTAATTAAATTGATAATTTTTATTACAATAAGTTAAGAGGTGTATTAAAATGGGTTTTATAATCATTTTAAATAACACCTCTTTTTGTGCAGTAATATTGTATGTTTGATTCAATGCCTGTTTTTCCTAAGAAATAAGATTATCTATACTTTCAAATATTTTATTTAGAATATGTTTTATTCTAAAGTTAATTTTTTTATTATATCTTTATATTTTGGATATTTATTTATAAGATAATCCCTTTTAAATAATTCAAAATCTTTAAAATCAAATCCAGGAGATACCATGCAACCTACTAAAGAAAAGCCTTTATTGTTCATTGCAGAACCAAAAATATATCCCTTTGGAACTAAAACTTGAGGAACTTCTCCATTATGTATATTTAAGCCTAATTCTTTAGTTATAAGTTTACCCTCTTCTGAAATCATATAAATTGTTAGGGAAGAACCGCAGTGGAAATACCAAAGCTCATCAGATTTTAAGCGATGAAAATTAGAAACTTCTCCATCTCTTAATAGAAAATAAATACTAGTCCAAAGTTTTCTATCGGAATTAAATCTATTTTGAAAAGTATTTTTAGGCAAAATATCTTCACTAACAAAAGACTCTTTAAAATATCCACCTTCAGGATGTGCTATCATTTCTAAATTTTTTATAAAGTATTCTGCATTATACATAAAAAAACTCCTTTCTTAAAATAAAATACATTTTATATTTTAACAGTTTTCTAAGACAAAAGATAATAAAGATGATATAATAACTTAGTTATAATAAATTTAAAGAGTTAACATATATGAGGTGATAAAATGAGTGAAATTGCAGGAAATGGTTGTGATGTATTAGTACCATTTAATGAGAGAAAGCCTTTAGAGGATATAGAAAGAAGTATAAGAAAAACTTATAAAAAACATATATGGTCCAAATTCGTAAGAGCTATAAAAGATTATAAGCTTATAGAAGAAGGAGATAAGGTTGCAGTAGCTATATCAGGAGGAAAGGATAGCATGCTTATGGCGAAGCTATTTCAAGAACTTCAAAGACATGGACAAATGAATTTTCAACTAGAATTTATAGTAATGGATCCTGGATATCATCCTCAAATTAAGGAGCTTTTAATTGATAATTGTGATTATTTAAATATACCTATACAAATTTTTGAGTCTGGAATTTTTGATGTAGTAGATAAGATTGCTAAGGATTATCCGTGTTATATGTGTGCTAGAATGAGAAGAGGAGCATTATATAGTAAAGCTAAGGAGCTTGGTTGTAATAAATTAGCCTTAGGACATCATTATAATGATGTAATAGAAACTACAATGCTTAATGTTTTATATTCTGGAAACTTTAAAACAATGATGCCAAAATTAAAGGCAGATAATTTTGAAGGAATAGAGCTTATAAGACCAATGTATTACATAGAAGAAATGTATATTAAAAGATTTACTCAAAATGCAGGAATTTGGCCTTTAAACTGTGCATGTATGGTTGCAGCTAAAAAAATAGGTAATAAAAGATATGAAATAAAAGATATGATTGAAAACCTTAAAAAAGGTTTCCCTAATGTGGAAAAATCTATATTTAAGGCAGCTCAAAATGTTAATATGAATTCTATATTAGGATGGGAAAAGGATGGAGAAAAGTATTCCTTTTTAGATGTTTATGATGAAGAAGAATAATTAACTTAAAATATATTTTATATAATTATAAAAATAAAAAAAGATAAATTTTACAGAATGATGTAAGATTTATCTCTTTTTTATATATAGTTTTTTAAAGTCTTATTTTTTAATACCTTAAATCTTTTAGGTCATATAATATTCATATTTTAATTACTAAAATAGTATATAAGCTATTAATGTTATTATTGGAAGTGTGATTAAAGTTCTTTCTATAAATATTATAAACAGATTTTTAAAATTCACTGGAATTTTAGATCCTAATAACATTCCACCAACTTCAGACATGTATATAAGTTGAGTAACTGATATACATGCTATTATAAATCTAGTCATTTCACTTTGAATTGTAGTTGCAAGAACAGATGGCAAAAACATATCAGCAAATCCAATTATTAATGTTTGAGATGCTTGATTAGCTTCAGGAATTCCTAATAATTTTAATAATGGTATAAAAGGCATACCAAGTATTTGGAAAAACTGAGTATGCTCAGCTACTATTAAAGTTATTGTACCCATTGCCATAACTACAGGGATTACTCCAATCCACATATCTAAAACATTTTTAAGTCCAGAAGAAAAGAATTTTTTTATATCTGTATTAGAAGAAGCTTTAGTAACTGCTTGTTCTAATCCCCATGAAAAAGTAGTATGACCTTCTGGTATCTTTTCACTTTGTTTATTTTCTAAGTTATTAAAATAAGTATCCGGTATATTTTTTAAAGGTGGTATTCTAGGTACAATTATAGCTGCCACTATTCCACATAAAGTTACTGTTAAATAAAAAGGAACAAACATATGGCTTAAATTAACTTGAGAAATTACAACTAAGCAAAATGTAATTGATACTGCTGAAAAACTAGTTCCTATAATTGCAGCTTCTCTTTTAGAATAAAATCCTTCTTCATATTGTTTGCTAGTTAATAATACTCCTATAGTACCATCCCCAAGCCAAGATGTTATACAATCTATTGATGAACGTCCTGGTAATTTAAAAATAGGACGCATAAATTTTGTAAGTAATGCACCGGTAAATTCTAACAATCCAAAATCTAAGATTAATGGAAGAAGTATTCCGGCAAATAAAAATACTGAAAATAAAACTGGCAATAAATCACTAAGTAAAAGACCTCCAGTATTACTCTCCCATATAAAAGAAGGTCCGATTTTGAAATAAGTTGATACTATTAATACAGCACCAACAATTCTTGATATAAACCATAAAGGTGTTACATTAAATAAATTATTTAAATAATTATTATTTATTATAAATTTTGGTTTAAATATTTTAGTTATTATAGAAACTATTGCAGATACTAAAACTAATATCATCAAAATAAAGGAGATTATATTAGTAAGACCTGATAAAATTCCTCTTGAAAATATTGCAATTGGTATAGTAAACTCTCCATTATATTTTATAGGTGTCATAAATAAAAATACTCCTAATAGAGAGGGGATTATAAACATTAATAAATTATTATTAATAGAATTACTTTTTTTGATTTCCATAATTATCTCCTTTGAAATATTATTCAATATAGTTTATATATTATCATAATTATGCATTATAGTAAAGAAAAATGAATAATTATACATAAATATATTTATTAATAAATATTTAATTTTCATTTGTTTGATAAACAATTTGTAAAGTAATATAATAAAATGGGTGAAAATGTGAAGGAGGAAGAATTAAATGGAAGACAATATTAACAGTGATACTTCTCAGATTTTCCACTTATGGCATAAGTTTAAGCTGAGATTATTATTAGAAGGAATTTTAGTAGGAATCTTTTCAGGTCTTTTTGTAGTTCTTTATAGAGTTATATTAGGAAGAGCAGAACAATTTACTACTACAATTTATAGTTTTTTGGCTGTTAACAAGATATATATTCCTTTAGGACTTATAGTCTTAATTATAGTAGGATATTTTGTAGGATTTTTAGTGGAAAAAGAACCTATGATAAGTGGTAGTGGAATACCTCAAGTTGAGGGTATACTGGCAGGATATTTTGATGTATCTCCAATAAAAGTTATGTTTAATAAGTTCGTAGGAGGAGTTTTAGCTATAGGTTCAGGATTATCTCTAGGAAGGGAAGGTCCATCTATTCAACTAGGTGCAAGTTGTGGGCAGTTGGTAGCTAAAATGTTTAAGAGAGTTAAATTAGAAGAAAAGTTTTTAATGACTAGTGGTGCTAGTGCTGGTTTAGCTGCAGCCTTTAATGCTCCTTTTGCAGGTGTTATGTTTGCATTGGAAGAAGTTCATAAAAATTTTTCACCTTTAGTTTTATTGTCAGCAATGTCAGCATCTGTTACTGCAGACTATGTAGCTAAACAGTTTTTTGGATTAAAGCCTTTATTTGATATAGGGGGATATGATTCAATTCCATTAAAATATTATTTATTATTAATTGGATTAGGAATATTTATAGGAATTGGAGGAGCAATTTATAATAGTACACTTTTAAAAACACAGGATTTATATAAAAAGATAAAGACATCAACAAGAATAAAAATGATAATACCTTTTATTTTTGCTATGCTTTTTGGATTATTACTTCCACAAGTTTTAGGTGGCGGACATGAAATAATAGAATCTTTAATAAAAGGGCAAGTAATTTTAAAAATGGCTATAATATTATTATTAGGAAAATTTGTTTTTTCGATGATAAGCTTTTGTTCTGGCTCACCAGGAGGAATATTATTTCCATTATTAGTATTAGGTGCATTGGTGGGAGCTATTTTTGGAAATATTTCAATATTATTATTTAATGTACCAAGCCATTATATAAGTAACTTTGTAATTTTAGCTATGGCTGGAATGTTTACTGCTATAGTTAGAGCTCCAATTACCGGAATAATATTGATATGTGAGATGAGTGGTTCATTTACTCATTTATTATCATCTACTGCGGTATGCGCAACAGCTTATTTAGTAGCAGACTTATTAAAAAGTAGTCCTATTTATGAATCACTACTTGATAGATTAATAAGAAAAGAAAAAAGAGGATTAGAAGAGGAAACTAAAACAGATAAAATACTTGTTGAATGTATAGTTCATCATGGTTCAGCTATAGAAGAAGCTATATTAAAAGATATACCTTTTCCTAATAATACATTAATAGTATCTATAAAAAGAGGAGAAAATGAGATAATTCCTAAAGGAGATACAAAGGTTATAGCAGGAGATTTTCTTATCTGTTTAGTTAATCATAGAGAGGAAGCCTCAGTTAGAAAGAAACTATCCTTGTTATGTGAGGAAGTTAAAATGAAATAGTAAATAGAAGTTAAATAAGTAATATTTTGTATTTTTATATTAATAATTTAAAAGTTATTATAAAGTAAGAGCTAGAAAATATTAAATTAATTAATTTAATATTTATATAGCTCTTTTTATATTAGAAGTTTGTAAAAATTAGATATTTAATATATAGGCGAAAAATTAAATAAATGATTTACCTAAAAGTTAATTAAGTATTAACTATATATTTATATTTTTTTAGTTAAAAGCTTTCTATAATATAGAAGAATATAAGCGTAATAAAAGAAGTTCTAATGTAAAAATCAAATCAATTCTAGTTTATTTGTGCTATAGTAAACTTAGAAGAATAAGATTCAATTAAATTTTTTGTATTCTCATTAGAATTTTTTGCTCTTTCTAAAGCATCTTCAGATAAATTAAAATTATTATTTTTTATAATATTTTCATTTAAGGGTATAATTGAATAATTAAAAGTTCCATTAGTTTTTTTAGTTCTATTTACCCAAGTTGGGATATAATCTACTTTTTTTAACTGAATATCCTTAGTTTTTAAATTTTTTGTTATATTTAAGTTTACTATTATTCCATCTTCTGTAGAAGGTTTTTTTAAGGTTTCATATCTTTGATTGGATATAAAATTCCCCATAGAATAAATTACAAAGGTTTCTTTTCCAGTAACTTCAGATGATATAAATTCCATTGGTTGAATAGTATGAGGATTTGAGCCTAATATTACATCTACCCCTATATCGCTTAATCCTTTAGCTAATTTTTTTTGATAATTATTAGGATAATTAATATATTCATCTCCCCAGTGAAGGGAAAATATTATAAATTCTGCTCCAGCTTTTTTTAAATCTTCTACTCTTTTACTCATAACATATAAAGTATCTTCAATTCTATTAGGATTAAAGCTATCCATTAAAACTAAACTTTCATCGGGAATAGGAGTAGAATTTAAAGTTTTTGATCCATTTTTATAAGGCGTTTCAAAAACATAATTTGCAAAGCCAATTTTTATTCCCTTAATATCTTTAACTATATAAGAAACATCATCAGAATCAGATTTTATACCTACAATATCTAACCCTTTTTCCTTTGCTATATCTACTGTTCTTTTCAATCCAGAAGTTCCTTTATCTAAAATATGATTATTTGCAGCAGTTACCATATCAAAACCACTATACTTTAAGGCATCAAGGATTTCATCAGGAGTATTAAAGGAAGGATAACCGGAAAATTTTCTTTTTTCACCTCCTAAAGTTCCTTCTAAATTTGCAATAGAGTAGTCTGAATTAGATAGATAATCAGAAACATGAGAAAAATATTCTGTAAAATCATAGCTTTTAGATTGAGGTATATATTGAGATTTTAGTTGATCATCATGAACTATGATATCTCCTACTGCACTAATTTTTATATCTATATAATTAGAATTTTTTGCGAAAATTTTATTTTTAAATATAGATAAACTAGAATTAGATGAACTATTAAACAAAATATTTGAAGAAAATACTAAAATTAGTAAAGAAACAAAAAAACTACAAATATAAACTAAAATTTTATTTTTCATAGTATCCTCCTAGGTAATTTGATTTATAATTATAAGAATATTACTGAAAAAACGTATAAAAGTAAAAGTTAATTACAATTATTACCTATATAATACATTAAATGGAAAATATTTTCAATGTTAAGATATATAAATAGTAATAAGGTTTGATAAAATATATAATTACTGATAAAATTATAGTAAATAATTGTGAAATTTAAGTAAAAAAATAGATAGGAGAGTTTTCTATGGCAACTATAAAGGATATTGCTGAAAAAGCTAGTGTTTCTATTGCTACTGTTTCAAGGGTATTAAATTATGATGAGTCTTTAAATGTAGCTGATGAAACAAAAAAAAGAATATTTGAAGCAGCGGAAGAATTAAATTATGTAACAATAAAAGAGAGAAAAGGAAGAAAAAATACACATACAATAGGAATTATACATTGGTATTCAGATAAAGAAGAGATTATAGATCCTTACTACCTATCAATAAGAATGGCAATAGATAGATGTTGTAGTAAAAATTTAATTAAATTTTTAAAAATAGATGATATGGAAAACTTTAATGAAAATCTAGATGGAATAATTGCAATAGGAAAGTTTGGAGATGGAGAAATATCTAAAATAAGAAAATTATCTAAGAATATAGTTTTTGTTGATTCATCACCAGATGAAAATTTGTATGATTCTGTAGTAATAGATTTTAGAAAGGCTGTTAATGAAGTTATGGAATATTTAACTTCACTTGGACATACAAAAATAGCTTATATTGGTGGAGAGGAATTTGTTGATAAAGGAAAAAAACAGGTTTTAGATTATAGACAACAAACTTATATAGAGTTTATGGAGAAAAGAAATCTTTCATTTAAAGACTTTATAAAGCTTGGAAAGTTTACTCCAGCTAGTGGATATGAACTTATGAAAAAATTCTTACAAAATAAAAATAGACCAACAGCTTATTTTATAGCTAATGATTCTATGGCAATAGGAGCATATAAAGCTATAAGTGAAGCAGGATTAAAAATTCCAAATGATATAAGTATTATAGGATTTAATGATATATCTACAGCTCAATTCATAATACCTCCATTAACAACTGTTAAGGTATATACAGAATTTATGGGAGAAACTGCAGTTGATTTAATCATTGAAAGGATAAAAAAGGATAGAGAAATATCTAAAAAAGTAATAATTCCAACAAAACTTATAAAGAGAGATAGTGTAGAAAAATGCTTAACTAAATAATAATTAAGAAAGGTATTATTTTATGGAAATAAAGATTTTTATTAAAGGAAAAAAGGAGCCTTTGATTTATAAGGGAGATAGAATTGATATTTTAGATTTTGAAATGAATGGAACAAAGTATAAACAAATAAGATACTTTAGAAAAGGATTTAGCAAAAGTGAACTTATAGATTCAAAACTTATAAATAAAATTGTAGAAGATAAAAAATAATAAAAACATAAATAGCACATACTAAATTAAGAAAAACAATTAGGAGGTGTGCTATTATGGCAAAAAATAACCAACAATCTTCATGGAATAGCAAAAGATTTAAGTCACCAAAGAAAAATGACGTAGAGCCAGTACCTGAAATATCTAATCAACATAAACATAATAAACAAAAATAAGCCTATTATAATTTTATTATTATAAAATAAAAGCCTACAGGATTTTTACTTGAAATTTTGTAGGCTTATTTTTATGCATTATTATTTATAAATATTCTAGTTGTTTAAAGGAGTTAAGGGTGGTATAATGACAAACATAATATTATGGGGGTGTAATAATTGGATTATAGAAAAATAATAAAAAATATGCCAAAAGTTCAACTACATTGTCACATAGATGGCTCTGTTAGACCATCTACTTTATTAGAACTTTCAAAGAAAAGGGGGATAAAACTTCCAACAGAAGATCTTAAAGAACTAAAAAAATATGTTGCTGTAGAAGATAAGTGTAGTTCATTAAAAGATTATTTGAAAAAGTTTTCATATCCATTGTCAGTAATGCAGGATAAGGAAAATATATATAGAATAACTTTAGAGTTAATAGAAGATTGTTCTAAAGAAAATATAAAATACATAGAACTTAGATTCGCACCATATTTACATTTGGAAGAAGGACTATCTATTAAAGATGTATTAGAAGCGGTAATAGATGCTAAAAATGAAGGAGAGAAAAGGTTTGGAGTTAAATCTAATATAATTTGTTCTTTTATGAGACATGAAACTAATGAAAAAAACTTCAATCAATTAAAAGAAGTAGCGAAATTTATAAATAAAGGTGTTGTTGCAGTAGATTTAGCAGGTAATGAAGCTGATTTTCCACCAAAATTATTTAAAGAATTATTTAAGGAAGCTAAAAAATTAGGATTTCATGTAACAATTCATGCAGGAGAAACAGGAAATGAAAAAAATATTATAGATTCTATAAATCTTTTAGGTGCTGAAAGAATTGGCCATGGAGTAAGCGCTTACAAAGATAGCTCTGTTGAAGAATTTTTAATAAAAAACAATATACCTTTAGAGATATGTATGACTAGCAATTACAATACAGAAATTGTAGATAAAATTAAAAATCATCCTGTTAGAAGATTTTTCGATAAGGGATTAAATGTTACATTAAATACAGATAATAACACAGTTTCTAATGTAGATTTAACAGAAGAATATATTAAATTATATGAAGAATTAAATTTTTCATTAGATGAAATAAAACAGATAAATATAAATACAGTTAATAGTAGTTTCTGCGATGATAAAACAAAAAGTTCTATTATAAATAGTATAAAAGAAATAAAATAAATATATTTTTATATTAAAAGACTTCATAACATATAATTTTAAAATTATATGTTATGAAGTCTTTCTAATTTTTATATAAAACTTTTCAATAAGAGGAATTTTAGGTAAAATAAAATTTGTATTTGATTTTAATTTAAATTATATTGTAAATACTAAAAATATAAAATATTTAAATATATGAGGTGGAAAAATGGAATTAGGAAACTTAAGACAAAGAGATCCCTTTATGCTTTTAAGTATTATAAATTTAAAACTTAGAGATTATTATAATTCTCTTTTTAATTTATGTGATGATTTAAATGTGGATGAAAAAGAACTTAAAGATGTACTTTTATCTGTTGGATATGTTTACAATGAAGAAAATAATCAATTTGTTTTAAAATAAGGAAAAAAGCCACTACTCAAAAAAAAAAATTATGATAAAATAAAGAAGTTAGAGTAGGAGGATGGAAAAACATGAACAAAACAACAGAACCATATTTACTTGTTATAGGTGCATCAGTAATAGATATATTTGGTTTTAGTAAAGCTACCTATAGATCACATAATTCAACTCCAGGAAGAGTTAAATTATCTTATGGTGGGGTATGTAGAAATATTGCTGAAAATATGGCCAGAGTAGGAGTAAATACGAAATTTATATCTATACTTGGTGATGACGAAAATGGATATAATATGATGAGTCAATCAAAAGAAATTGGCTATGATATGAGTGATTCATTAATAGTAGAAGGAGCAGGAACTCCAACATATTTGGCAATATTAGATGAGAATGGGGAAATGGTTTCTGCAATTGCAGATTTAAAAATAATAAATGCATTAGACCAAGAATTTTTATCAACTAAAGCAGAGATTATATCTAATGCAGAGTATGTTGTTTTAGATTCTGATAACCCTAAAACAATGGAATATTTATTACTAAACTATGGAGATAATACAAAATTTATTTTAGATCCAGTTTCAGCGGCAAGAGCTGAAAATATAAGACATCTTGTTAGATATTTTCATACAATAAAGCCTAATAGACATGAAGCAGAAGTTTTAGCTGGCTTTCCTATAAAAAGTGATGAGGATCTATTAAAAGCTGGAGAATATTTTTTGAGTTTAGGAGTAAAAAATGTATTTATAAGTTTAGATGAAGAAGGCATATTTTTTACTAACGGCAAAAAGTGGGGAAAAACAAAGGCCAGAGATGTTTTGGTAAAGAATGTAACTGGAGCAGGAGATGCTTTTGTAGCAGGTTTAGGTTATGGATATATGAATAACTTATCCTTAGAAGAAATAGTAAAACTTGCAATAACAATGTCTACTATAACTATAGCTCATGAAGAAACAATACATCCTAAAATGGATATTAATTTTGTTAATGAAGAGCTTAACTCTCTTGATTGGGAGCAAATTACATACAAATAATTAAATTGTATAAATAGTTTATTTTTATATTCTATTTTAAGTTTTAAAATATTTAAAGGAACTTTATCAAAATTTGATAAAGTTCCTTTTTTTAAGATTAAAATAAAAAACATTATAAATATTTTTATTTTAATTAATATTATATTCAAATAATACATTTTTAAATTCCACCATAAATTATACCCAATAATATTATTATAGCAGTAGATATAGGAAGTATATATTTTGAAAGAATAATAAAACTTTTAGAAAGTGTTCTATTGCTTCCCTTAATTATTTCATTAAAAGCTCTAAATTTAGGTAAAAACCATATAAATGATATCATAGCTATTAATGCTCCAAGTGGTGCTAAAACTATAGTTATAAAATCTGAAAACTTTGTAAATAGTGTCATACTTAAATCCATGGGAATACTTACTATAAAAAATATTACTGATAAAATTAAGGTAGCTTTTTTTCTTGATAAATTTGAATGACTTATAAGTAGATCTGTACCACAGTTTAACATATTTATAGCAGAGGAAATAGCTGCAAATACTACAGTTAGGAAAAATAGTATGGCAAATAAACTTCCACCTTTCATATTTTTAAATATTTCAGGAATAGTTATAAATAATAAAGATGGACCTGACTCTGGATTTAGTCCAAATGAGAATACCGCAGGCATAATAACTAAAGCAGACAGTAAAGCAGATAGTAAGTTAAATATTATAGTTTTGTTACTAGCATCTAATATATCTACATCATCTTTTAAGTAAGAACCATATAAAACTAAACCGGCACCAGTTAAAGATGTAGAGAAAAATGCTTGTCCTAAAGCCATAATCCAAGTCTCTATATTTAATAAGGATTCCCAATGAGGTAAAAATAAGTATTTCAATCCTTCTATAGAATTTGGAAGAGAAATAGATACTATTGCTAATAGTGAAAAACCTATAAATAATGCAGGCATTATACACTTATTTAATTTTTCTATTCCATTTTGTACACCTAAAATAACGACTATAGCAGTTAATAAAATAGCTAAGCCATGCCAGAATATACTATTAGAGTTTCCAGCTATATTTAAAAAGCTAGAAGCAGTATTTAAATCTTTAATTTTAAAAGTTATGCTTAAAGTAAAATATTTTAAGATCCATCCAAAAACTATAGAGTAAAAAAGAAATATTCCTAAAATACTTAATGTAGGTATTATAGATATCAAATTTTTTAAAGGTAGATTTTTATTTTCTAAAATATTTTTAATTGCATCATAAGGACTCTTTTTCATATATCTACCTAGAGCTATTTCTAAAATCATACCAGTTTTTGCAAGGGTAAAAGAAAATATTATGTAGGGTATTAAAAAAGCAGCTCCACCATAAGTTCCAAGTCTCCAAGGAAATAACCAAATGTTACCTAGTCCTATGGCAGCACCTAAACAAGCTAAGATAAACCCCATTTTACTAGAAAATGTTTCTTTTTTTTTCATAAAATTAGCCTCCTTATTATATCTTTTGTATTTAATGAGATTTATAAAAAAAAGGTCACATAGTATTTTTTTACTATGTGACCTAAAATTTTTATAATTAAAGCCACATAGTATACTATGTGGCTTATTTTACATAACTTTAAAACCATCATAGATACAAAACTCTCGGTTTGTATCTATAATTTTTAATACAAACCTTATCTATAATAGCTAAAGTAAAATATTCTATTTACATTACTAAGTGATAAAGTTATTATTTTCATAAAGTTAATTACCTCTTTTAAATATTTTTTTTAGTATACCACTTAATTTTTGATAAATCAATATAAAATAATCTGAAAAATTAATGATTATATATTTTCTATATTTATAGATAATACATTAGGCAATTTTTGAATATTTTCTAATAATAAGGAATTATCGTTTGACATTTTTGTTTTAAGTTTACATTCAATAAGATAGTGTATATTATCGTTATCTTTAAGCTTATCACATTTATAACTTAGAACTGTGCTTTTATTTTCTTGTAAAACTTTTAAAACATCTAAAGATGAATTAGTTGAAAGTTTTATATTTACATCTAATATTTTAGTTAGTTGATATTTAAATAATCTTTGAAGTAGTTCAAGACCCACTAATACAAGAAGGGTAGAAAATATTGCTAATTTATATAAGCCAGATCCAATAGTTATTCCAATACCAGCAGTGGCCCATATTCCTGCTGCAGTAGTTAAACCCCTAACAATTTTTTTCTCTATAATTATAGTTCCAGCACCTAAGAATCCTACTCCACTGATAACTTGTGCAGCTATTCTGCTAGGATCTAAACCTATGTGATTATAAGAAATCACATCAAAAAAGCCATATTTAGATACAATCATTATAAGTGCGCTTCCAACGCCTACAAGAAAATGTGTTCTAAATCCAGCTTCTTTTGACCTAATTTCTCTTTCTAAACCTATAGCTCCTGCTAAAATCCCAGCAACTATAAGTCTTAAAAAAAGCCAATATGAATCGTGCATTATAAATCCCCCTTATTTTAAAATTTGTATATAGAAGATAATTTTATATATAATTTACCTTTTTAATATTATAATACAATAATAGATTATTAAAAATTTGGATTTTCATAATAATTTATAGTTGTTAATTAGGTTTAAATATTAAGAATATATTTTAAAACTTAGATAATTTTATTTAAACATTATAAATATTACAAAGAGCATATTTCTTTTTAGAAATCTTTTTACTATAATATATATAAAGAGAAAGTATAAAAAATGAGGTGATAATATGAAAATGAGTAAAGGAAAAGTAGCTTTATTGGTAGCAGCATCAGCAGCTTTAGTTGGAGCAATTATTTATGATAAAAAGAAAAATGGATGTTGTATGAATGAAGAAGGTATGGAAAATTATAACTGTGAAGATGAGTGTCATTGCAATGATGAAGTTTGCAGCTGCGAAGATGACTCCTCTCAATGTAAAGAAAATGAAAATTGTTGTAATGACAAAAAAGATGAATCTTTAGAAGATGTAAAAGAAGAAAAAATATCTGAAAATAAATAAAGACAATAAGGAAACATAAAATTTATTTTAATTAATATGAAGGCGAATAAAAATTTTTTTAAAATCTTATGAAACTCTTAAAGTAATTTTGATATAATAAATTGCTTTAAGAGTTTTTTATTTAATTATTATTGACATTTCTTTAAATTATTTATACTATATTACATTAATAAAGGAGGTAATATATGAAAAAGAATATAAATTTAACAGAAGGGAAAATAGTTCCTACATTGATAGCTTTAGCAATGCCTATTATAGGCACATCATTTATTCAAATGGCTTATAATATGACCGATATGTTTTGGCTTGGAAATTTAGGAAGTAAATCTGTAGCAGCTGTTGGAACAGCAGGATTTTTTATATGGTTTGGTCAATCTTTAATGATAATTTCTAAAATAGGTGCAGAGGTTGGGGTATCTCAAGCTGTAGGAAGAAAAAATGAGGTAGAAGCTAAAAGTTATATAAGAAATAGTATTAAGTTAAATATAATTTTGTCAGTAGTTTATGGAACTTTATTAATTTTATTAAGAAATCCACTTATAAGTTTTTTTAATTTAGGAGATTCAGAAGTTATTTCAATGTCCATAAATTATTTAGTTATTGTATCTATAGGAATTAGTTTTAATTTTATAAACCCTATATTTACAGGAATATTTAATGGATCCGGTGATAGTAAAACACCATTTTATATAAATACTTTAGGACTTTTATTTAATATTATATTTGATCCAATTTTAATATATGGATTTGGACCATTTCCAAAGTTAGGGGTTATAGGAGCAGCATTAGCAACAGTTATTGCTCAAATCATAGTAACCTTATGTTTTATATATGCAATAAGAAAAAAAGTTGAAAGTTATTTTAGAATAAATTTAAAAGAACCTCTTAATGGAGAATATATTAAAAGAATTTTTAAACTTGGATTCCCTGTTGCAGTTCAAAATGGATTATTTTCATTTTTTTCAATGCTTATTGCAAGGATAATTGCAGATTGGGGATCCACAGCTATTGCTGTTCAGAAGGTTGGGTCTCAAATAGAAGCTATATCCTGGATGACAGCAGGGGGATTTTCTACTGCATTAGGGGCTTTTGTGGGACAGAACTTTGGAGCTAAAAAGTGGAAAAGAATTTTTAAGGGATACTTTGTAACTATAGGAATGGCTGTTTTAGTAGGTATTTTTGCAACAGCTCTTTTAGTTTTGGGAGGAGAACATATATTTAAAATATTTATTCCAGAGGCGGAAGCTGTATCTATGGGAGCTGTATATCTTAAAATTTTAGGATATTCTCAATTATTTATGTGTATAGAGATAACAACTTCAGGAGCCTTTAATGGACTTGGTAAAACATTAATTCCTTCTATAATAAGTATAGTTTTTACAGGGTTAAGAGTACCTTTTGCAATATTATTATCTGGTACATTTTTAGGGTTAAATGGAGTTTGGTGGAGTATAAGCTTAAGTAGTGTAGTTAAAGGGATACTATTAGTAATAATATTTGTATTTATAGTTATTATACCTAAAAAGAAAGAGTTTAAAGCTTTAAATTAGTATAATATTTTATAACTGAAAAAACCATAATAAAAGATAATTTTTATCTTTTATTATGGTTTTTCCTTTAAAATAAATCTAAAGATGATATTATTCATATTTAAATTTTATTATTACTTCTTTAATTTCACCACTAGAATTCTTTCTGATTTTAAAATCCTTTATATCTTTAAAATCATTATTTACTTGATAAGTAAGCTCAGTAATAGTAGCTTTTGTTTTTTTGGCGATATCATTATCTTCTACTATAGTAAATCTATCTTTTTTTGTTGTTATTTCATTTTGAGTATCGTCTAAGATAACATAGTATTTATCTCCTTCATCTAAAACAACGTACTCCTTTCCTAAAGTTAGTGTTGAACAAAGAGCGTTATTTTTACATTTTATTTTCATAATATTCGCCTCCTAAATACATCTAAACTCAATATAACACATTAATGAAATTGATAAAATATAGAATTTATCATTTGTAAAGTTATACAAAAAATTATAGTAAATTTATATAATATTACAAATAATACCTGTAGTTACATAAGTTTTATTTGAATAATTTTAGTTTTTAAGGAGAATCAAAAAAGTCATTAAATTTAAATATAATATTTGAATAGACCTAGATATTATAAGGTAACAATAGTTACAGAATTAATTATTTTAAATTGATATAATAAATTATAATTTAGAAAATCTTATATTTAGAAAGGATATTTTTTATGAGTTTGTTTTTAGGAAAAATACATTATTGGCTTTTTAATAAAATAAAGTTTTATGAAGAAATAGAATCTAAAATTGTTGAATACGGAAAAATAAATAAAATTTTAGATGAGGAATTTATAAAAAAGGTTTATGAAAAGTATGGAGAACCTATAGGAGATAAACCATTAGAAGATATTATAGATGAAAGTAATATTCATGGGTGGTTACAGGATAAAATAAATTCTTTAGAAGGAAGACAAGCAGCTTTTGTAACTAAAATATTAGAAATTAACAAAGAAAGTTTATATGATTTAAAGAATATTTTTAAAGAAAAGGGTTTAGAAGCAGGAAAAGTTCATAAAAATGGAAAAGATATATTAAAGGCTATGGAAATCTATAACTCTATAAATGATTATATAATAGAGGGGATGCCATGTGATAGAATAAATAATATTTTAGAAAATAGTGACGAATTATTAGTTTTTAAAGCTATAAAATGTATTCATAAGGATTTTTGGGATGAAGAGAATGGAGATGTAGAAAATTTTTATATATTAAGGGATTCTTTAATTAAGAATTTTGTACAAACATTAAATAATAAAGCAATTTATGAAGCTAAAGAAAATGGAGAAAGATTAATAAGAATTATGTAGATATTAATTTTAAGGATATTTATAAAGTTTCACAATACCTCTTTTTTTGCATAAATTATAGTATTAATGTGTAAGAAAGGAGGTAAATTATGTATTTAAGCAAAGGTACTTTAATTAGTGGAGATGCAGGGCATAATTGCTTTCCAGATTCAGGAGCAGTTGGAATTAAGGAAGAGGGAATATGTACTAAGGAAATTTGGAATATGGTTATGGTTAAATTAAATAATTTAGGATATAAAACTAAAGATTGTACTCCATGGGAAATGAAATTTAATTCTATAGGAGAATCTTTAAAATTTAGAGTTAGTGAGGCTAATAAAAGCAAATCTTCATTACATTTATCAATACATTTTTCAGCTGGAAAAGGCAGAGGTGTAAGATGTTTAGTTAATGAATTTAATGGAAAATCAGAAAAGATTGCAAATAAAATATGTAATGAAATATCTAAGTTAGGTTATTATAATAGAGGTGTAGAAAGTGGATACTTATATACCCTAGAATATACTAATATGCCTTGTATTATAATAGAATGCGCCTTTGTAACATCTAAAGAGGATATGGAGATTTATAATAAAGAATTAATATCAACTGCAATAGTGGAAGCGGTAACCAATATTTGATAAAGATGTACAAACTGTATAATAGTTAAACTTAAAATACTCCCTTTATAAAAAGTAAATTTCTTTTTATAAAGGGAGTATTTATATTATTTTTTTACCCTATAAACTTCTTTAGTACTTTCATCTATCTTTTTAAAAGTAAAACCTTGTTTTTTTAGGTTATCTATAATAATTGGCAAAGCTTTAGCTGTATTTTTGTTTACAGAGGAACAATGCATTAATATTATTGAGCCATTTTTAGCATTACTACAATTTTTAGCTATTTTATATGGCTCTAGATAAGGGTTTAAACCGTCACCACTATCTATATTCCAATCATATATTTTAAAATTATATTTATGAAGAGAATCTACCATAGTCTTAGTTAACCTAAAGGATTTATTATTAGAACCAAAGGGAAATCTTAATATATTACTTGTAATTCCGGTAACTTCATATATTGCTTTTTGAGTATCTAGCATTTCATTAATAAAACTTTCAGAATTTTTATATAATTTGTTTTTATCATGGGTATAACTGTGTAATCCTAAAGAGTGATCTTCTTTTGCCATCCTTTGAACTAAATCTTTTTCTTTATTGACTAAATTACCAATAAGAAAAAAAGTAGCTTTTACATTTTTCTCTTTTAAAACATCAAGGACTTCAGTAGTTACTGGTGTATTAGGACCATCATCAAAGGTTAAATATACAAATTTTTCGTCAAGAGTTTTTTCTTCATTAACAGGTAAACTAGATCCTATAAAAAGAGATGATAAAATAAATAAAATTAATAAATATATAAATTTTTTCATATTAATTCATCCTTTCTGGTATTATTCCTATTTAATATTTTGCCTAAAATAATATAAATTATGACATAATAATTAAGAATTATAGAACTACAATTTAATATACAAATGTTATATTTAGATGTTATAATATGTTGTATGGTAGAAGAATTTAAGAAGAAGGATTGGTAACTATGAATAACACATTAAGAAGTATTATAGTCATAGGAATATCTATATTGCTTGTTTTTTTAGCAATAAGCTTATTTGTTTGGTTTATTCCTGTTATTATAGTAGGAATTCTTATAGTAACTGTTTATGTATATATAAAGAATAGCATATATAAAAGAAAGCATAAAAGAAAAGAATCAGATACTGTATATGAAGAAAATTTTAATAGTAATATAGATGATGAATATGAAAATCATAAAGTTGTAGATGTTGATTATGAAGATATTGATAATAAAAAATAAATAAAAGTTTAAAATAAAAGAGGGATTTACCTTATATTTAAAGGTATTTGTCTCTTTTATTTTAAGCAAAAATCATTTTAGAAAGATATATGGAAAAAATTACATTTTAAAAATTTTAATAGTTTGTTATAATATTTACAAAATATACAATATATAAACAAAATAATATTATTTAGGAAACCTGTTAATATTTATAAAATAAATATAAAGGGTTTTCTTAGTTTATAATCAGTCTCATTTTGTTATTTGTAGTAGAGAGGAGGGATTATATGGATTCTGTAATATCTAAAATAATAGAAATTGACAAAGATGCTGAGACACTTAGAAGCAATATTAAATTATTAGTTAAAGAACAACAAAATGAAATTAAAAAAAGAATTAATATTTTAGAAAAGCAATGGGAGGAGGAAGCAAAACATATAAAAGAATCTATTTATAATGAAAAGGTAGATGAAGCTCATTGTATAGGACAAAATATAGTTAAAGAAAAAAACAAAACACTACAAGAAATGAGATTAAAATACGAAGAAAATAAAAATTACATAGTTATGGAGGTAGTTAAAGAAATACTTACCTAATAGAGGTGGTTATTATGGGAAATTTAGTTGAATTTAGTGCAGTTAACTCTAAAATGATGGCTATTAAGGGAAAAATGATAAAAAAAGATGTTTATGATGAGCTTTTAAATGCTAAAGACTACAATAAAGTTGTAGAGATATTAAGAGATAAAACCCATTATAAAAATTTATTAGAAAGAGAAGATATAAGTGTTTTAAGAAGAATAAATTTAGAAATGCTTTTAAATAAAAACTTTGTTTCTCTCCTTGAAAAATTAAGTCATTATTTTAGTGGTGATTATAAAAAAGTTATATCTATACTTTTCTTAAGATATGAAGTAGAAGATTTAAAATTAATAATTAGAGGAAAATTTATTGAAAAAGATAAGGAAGATATAAAAAAAGCATTACTATTTAGAAGTAAACTCAACACAATAGATTATGATTATCTTATAGAAGCAAAAAATTTAGATGATTTATCAGAAAGGCTTAAAGGAAGTATTTACTATAAAACAATAAAAAGAAATATAGATAAAGTAGATAAAAGTTTATTTATGTTAGAAACTGAACTGGATTTTTTATATTTTTCATCTATAAGAAAAATTGTGAAAAAATTAAATAAGGAAAATAGAAAAGCTTTAGAAATAATAATAGGATTTCAAGCAGATTTAGCTAATTTATCTTGGATATATAGAGGAAAGTTTTACTATGAGATTACACCAGAAGAACTTTATAATTTCACTATATATGATAGGTATAAACTAAAGAAAGACTTAATAAAAAATCTTTGCTATGCTAAAGGAATTGATGAGTTTAGGGATTTAATAAGAAAATTTCCATATAAAAGCATATATGATACTACAGATGTAGCTAATATACAGTTAAATGAGAAAGAATGCCTAAAAAAATTCGTAAGCAAAATATTTTCAAAGAATGAAAGTAATCTATCCACATTATTAAGCTTTATAATACTTTATAGACTAGAAATAAATGAGATAATAACTATAGCAGAAGAAAAAAGATATAGCTTAGATTTTGATGAAAGTAAAGAGTATGTGGCAATGAATTAATAAAGGCGGTGAGATTGTGGCTATTGAGAAGATGTATATGATGAATGTAGTAGGAACTATAGAAAATTTAGATAAATTTTCTAAGTATTTAGTTCTAGAAAAATGCATACAACCTATAAGCGCTTTAAGTGAAATAAACTCTTCGGATTTTCTATTAGAAACTTCCCAAGATAATTTAGAAGCAATTATAGATGTTTGTTATATAAGACCTTATGAAATTAAGGATAATACTACAGACACACATAAACTACTTAAAAAAATGGCAGAAGCAAAGAAAAAATTTAAGATTAAAGATAAAAAAGTTAATAAAATAATTTATAAGTATGATATCTGTGAAAAGAAAATTAAATCTTTATACGAAAAATTTTCTGAAAAAACAGAAAAGTATGAATTGATCATCAAAAAAGAAGAGGTTTTATCTAAAAGTTCAATTTCACTAGCATACTTAAAAGATGTCGATAAAGATTTAAAAGAAATTAAGTCAATGAAGAATTTCGATGTAGCCTTATATAAAACAAAATTAGATAATATGAAAAAGTTAGAAGATAATTATGAAAATATACCTTCTATAATACAAGTAGTTTATAGGGATAAGGATGAGAGTATATTTTTATCATTATCTCCTAAGGTGTTTAAAACAGAATTAAATAGAATATTTGATTCTGCAGCCTGTGAAGAGCTAATTATACCAGAAGGTTATGAAGGAACTCCTTATGAAGTTTCTCAAAAATTAAAAGATGAATTAGTTAATACTAAAAAGGAAAAGGATCAACTAAAGGAAGAAATTAAAAGCTTTTTAAGGGATAATAATGAAGAAATATATATATGTGAAAAAAGCGAGGGACTAGAAAGATTATCTCAACAAATAAAAAGAAAGGTAGCATGTACTAATGAATTCTTTTATTTGTGTGGATGGGTGCCAGAAAGTATGTTAGATGCTTTTGATAATGTTTGCAAAAATTTTGGTAACGATGTATTAGTTATTAAAAAGACTGCAAATGAGGTTAATAATACAGAAACACCGCCACCAACAAAGTTAGATAACTCTCCATTATTTAAACCTTTTGAAATAATGGTAGATATGTATGGAACTCCAACTTATGGGGAAATAGATCCTACTATATTTTTAGCAATAACCTATACAGTAATATTTGGAGCTATGTTTGGAGATGTTGGACAAGGATTAGTTTTATTTTTAATTGGATTATTGCTTAAATATAAAAAAGGTAAAATTGGTCTAGGAGGAATCTTAGCTAGATTAGGAATAAGTTCAACAATATTTGGATTCCTTTACGGAAGTGTATTTGGTTCAGAAGAGATTATATCAGCAATCTTAGTAAGACCTATGGAGGATATAGAAGATGTATTACTTTGGGCAGTAGTTTTTGGTTGCATTTTATTAATCTTAGGATTTATCTTAGGAATTATTAATAGAATGAGAAGAAAGGACTATGAACAAGGAGTTTTTGGTAAAGATGGTATAGCAGGCCTTACATTTTATGTAACTGCTCTTTTATTTATATTAACTAAAGTTTTAAAAATAGATTTAATACCAAATTCAGTATTTATTATTATTTTAGTTTCAATGTTAGTATTAATACTTCTAAAACAACCAATATCCAATTTAATTCAAGGCAAGAAACCTTTATTTAATGATGGACCTAAAGATTATTTTATTGAGGCTAGTTTTGAAGTAATTGAAACAGTTTTATCAATGTTTTCAAATACAGTTTCATTTATAAGAGTAGGTGCCTTTGCATTAAATCACGTTGGATTATTTATTGCATTTGCAGCTATGGCAGATATGATGAATCATGCAGTAGGTTCAGCATTTATACTAATATTAGGAAATATAATTATAATTTGTCTTGAAGGTTTAATAGTATTTATACAAGGATTGAGACTTCAATATTATGAATTATTTAGCAAATATTATGATGGTGCTGGAATAGAATTTAAGCCAGTAGGATTATCATTATAACAGAATTTTTAGAAGAGGTGATTTATTATGTATATACTTTTAGGATTAACATTTTTAATAGTAGTATCAACTATAACTTATGGGGTAGTTACAAGTGGAAAAGATGGAATTAAAGGAAAGATTAAGATAAAGAAGGCTTTAAAAATAAATTTAAGTGTATTTATACCAATTATGACAATGGCTTTAATTATGAATATACCAACAGTAGCTCATGCAGCAACATCTGCAACTAGCGCAAATGGACTTGGCTATTTAGCAGCAGGTTTATCTACAGGACTAGCAACAATAGGAGCTGGTTATGCAGTTGGTGCAGTTGGTTCATCAGCTTTAGGAGCAGTATCAGAAGATCCTAAGATATTAGGTAAAACTCTTATATACGTAGGACTTGGAGAAGGTATTGCAATATATGGTCTTATAATATCCATAATGATTCTTTCAAGACTATAAGAGAGGAGAATTTTTATGAAAAGCTTTTTGATAAGTGATAATAAAGATACTCTTGTAGGTATGGACATGGCTGGAGTTGATGGTGTTATTTTACATGGTGAAGAAGAAATAAAAAATAAATTAAAAGAGTTAAAATACAATAAAAATATTGGGATTATAATAATAACCGAAAAAGCAGCATCTATGGCTAGCGATGTAGTTAAAGATATTAAGCTTTCAAAAGGAACTCCTCTTTTAGTTGAAATACCAGATAGGCATGGTTCAAAAAAAGGAGAAAACTATATGTTAAAGTATGTAAATGAGGCTATAGGTCTTAAGCTATAGGAGGGATACCATGACTACTATTGATGATAAAATAAATTTATTTTCAAAAATGATATATGATAAAGTCAATGGAGAAAAAGAAGAACAATTAAAAAAAGTAAATGAGGAAAAAGAAAAACTTATAAAAAAAGAAGAAGAAAGAATTAAAAAGCTTAAAAGTGATTATATTAAAGAATTTACTAAAAAAGCTAATATAAAAGAAAATCAAATAATATCAAAAGAAAAATTAGAAATGAGAAAGGAAATTTTAGCGTTAAGAGAAAGTTTTATTAATGAAATAATCGATGAAGCTAGAGAAGAATTAGTTAAATTCACCAGAAGTGATGATTATGAAAATTATTTAATATCTAATTTAGAAAAGGAATTAAGTCATTTAGAAAAGGGAAGGTATACAATAATTCTTAGTAAAAATGATGAAGAAAGATTTGAAGAAAGAATTAAAAGAATTACTAATTCTTTAAAGGATAGATTAGTAAGCATAAAAATTGATAATAAAATAATAGGTGGATTTTCTATAGTTAATGATGATAAACACTTTAAAATTGATGAATCTTTACAAAGAAAATTAAATGAAAAAAGAGATTTTGTAGGAATTAAAATTATAGAAGCACTTTCTTAGGCGGTGATATTATGAAAGGTAGAATAATAGGCGTAAATGGTCCAGTAGTTAAAGCTGAAAATATGAAGGGCTTTAAGATGAGAGAAATGGTTATGGTTGGAGATAAGAAACTTATTGGAGAGATAATCATTTTAGAAGACGATGAAGCTACTATTCAGGTTTATGAAGAAACTGGAGGAGTAAAGGTAGGAGAAGAAGTAATTCCTACAGGTAATCCACTTTCACTAAAGCTTGGTCCTGGTATATTAGGAAATATGTTTGATGGAATTGAAAGACCATTAAAAACCATTAATGAAATATCCTATGGATTTATTCCAGAAGGAGTAGGACTAATTTCATTAGATGAAGAAAAATTATGGGATGTAAAAATTACTGTTAAATTAGGAGAATACTTAAAGGGTGGAGATGTTTATGGAGAAATACAAGAAACTGAAACTATACTTCATAAATTAATGGTCCATCCAGAACTTAAAGGAACAGTAATAGAGGTTAAAGAGAGTGGAAAGTACAATATAGAACAAACTATTGTTAAGATAAAGGATGGAGAAAAAATATATGACTTAAAACTTTATCAACAATGGTCAGTAAGAAAGGCAAGACCTGTTATAGAAAGAGAAACTATATTTAAACCTCTTGTAACAGGACAAAGAATAATAGATATATTTTTTCCATTAGCTAAAGGTGGTACTTGTGCTATACCTGGAGGATTTGGTACAGGAAAGACAATGACTCAACACCAATTAGCTAAATGGTCAGATGCTGATATTATAGTTTATATAGGATGTGGTGAAAGAGGTAATGAGATGACAGAGGTTTTAGAGGATTTCCCAAAACTTATAGATCCTAAAACTAATCTTCCTCTTATGAATAGAACTGTACTTATTGCAAATACATCTAATATGCCAGTTGCAGCAAGAGAAGCATCTATTTATACAGGAATAACCTTGGCAGAATATTATAGAGATATGGGATATCACGTAGCTATAATGGCAGATTCTACTTCAAGATGGGCAGAAGCTTTAAGAGAAATTTCAGGAAGACTTGAAGAGATGCCTGCAGAGGAAGGTTATCCAGCTTATTTACCTTCTAGATTAGCAGAGTTTTATGAAAGAGCTGGATATGTGGAAAATTTAAATGGAACAGAAGGATCTGTAACAGTAATAGGGGCGGTTTCTCCAGCAGGAGGAGATTTTTCAGAGCCAGTAACTCAAAATACTAAAAGATTCGTATCTTCATTTTTGTGCTTAGATAAAAAACTTGCTTATGCAAGACACTATCCAGCTATTAACTGGCTTGAAAGTTATAGTGGATATTTAAATCTTTTAAAAGATTGGTACGAGGAAAATGTAGCTCCAGATGTTATGGACCTTAGAGGTAAAATGCTAAAGGTTTTATATGAAGAAAATAAACTTATGGAGATAGTTAAGTTAGTTGGAGAAGATGTTCTTCCTGATGATCAAAGGCTTATAATAGAAATTTCAAAGGTTATGAAAGTAGCATTTTTACAACAAAATGCTTATAACGATATAGATACTTTTGTGCCTCTAGAAAAGCAATATAAAATGCTTAAAGTTATTGAAGTATTTTATAATCAAGGGTTAGAAGCTGTAAAACTTGGTGTTCCTATTAGTAAAATTATGGATAAGGACTTAGTGGAAAAATTATACAAAATGAAATATAACGTTCCTAATGATGATTTTTCTTTACTTGATTCTTTAGAAAATGAAATAAATGATTACTTTGATGATATGAAAGCTAAATATAGAGAGTAGGGTGATATTATGAATAAAGAATATTTAATGCTTGATAAAATACAAGGGCCATTACTGATTCTCTCTAATGTAGAAGGGGTAGCTTATGATGAAGTAGTTGATATAATAGTAGAAGGAAAGGAAAGAAAAAAGGGAAAGGTTGTTCAAATATATAAAGATAAGGCTATAGTACAAGTTTTTGAGCCTACTTTAGGATTATCTGTAGAAAATACAGCGATATCTTTTACAGGAGAACCTTTTAGATTAACTTTATCAAAGGATATATTAGGAAGAGATTTTAATGGAATAGGAGAACCAAGAGATGGGGGAGGAGCCATATATTCATCTAAAAAATATAATATAAATGGGCGTCCTATAAACCCAGTAGCAAGAACTTATCCAAGAAACTACATACAAACAGGAATATCATCAATAGATTTACTAACAACATTAATAAGAGGACAAAAACTACCTATATTTTCTGGGAATGGTATATCTCATAATGAATTAGCAGCTCAAATAGTTAGACAAGCAAAACTAAGTGGCGAAAAAGAAAATAACTTCTGTATAGTTTTTGGTGCTATGGGAATAAAACATGATGATGCTCACTTTTTTAAAAGAAGCTTTGAAGAAGCTGGAGTTTTAGAAAACGTTGTAATGTTTACTAACCTTGCAGATGAACCAGTAGTTGAAAGAATTATAACTCCACGTTGTGCTCTTACAGCTGCAGAATATTTAGCTTTCGAAGAGGATATGCATGTTTTAGTCATATTAACTGATATGACAAATTACTGTGAAGCCTTAAGAGAATTATCTTCTTTAAAAGAGGAGGTTCCAAGTAGAAAAGGTTATCCTGGATATTTATATTCTGATTTAGCATCATTATATGAAAGAGCTGGAATGATTAAGGGAAAAAAGGGAAGCATAACTCAAATACCTATACTTACAATGCCTAATGATGATATAACACATCCAGTACCAGACCTTACAGGTTTCATTACTGAAGGACAAATAGTTTTATCTAGAGGATTACAGCAAAAGGATATATATCCTCCTGTTAATATATTGCCTTCTTTATCAAGACTTATGAAAGATGGTATAGGAAAAGGGTATACAAGAGAAGATCATGGAGAGGTAGCAAACCAAGTTTTTGCAGCTTATTCTAGGGTACAAGATGTCTTATCATTAGCTCAAGTTATAGGAGAGGAGGAGCTTTCTGATATAGATAAATTGTATCTAGAGTTTGGTAGAAATTTTGAAAATAGATTTTTAAAACAACAATTTGATGAAAATAGAGATATTATAGAATCCTTAGATTTAGCTTGGGAAATTCTTTCTATATTACCAAAGAGTGAATTAGATAGAATTTCACCAGAGATTATAGAAAAATATTATAAAAAAGTGGTGAGATAATATGGAGAATTTCGCACCTACTAAAGCTACTTTAATGGCTGCAAAGAACTCTTTAGAATTTTCTAAAAAGGGTTTTGAATTATTAGATAAAAAAAGAAATGTTCTTATAAAAGAACTTATGACTTATGTAAGTAGAGCATATGAACTTCAAGGACAAATAGATATAACCTTTAAAAAGGCATATAAAGCCTTACAAATTGCAAATATTACATCGGGAATAATAAATACAGAAGATATAGGAATGGCAATAAAAAATGATGAAGAATATGATGTTATATTTAAAAGTGTAATGGGAGTAGAAGTGCCTAAGGTTATTTATAAAAAGGAAAAATTAAAACCTGTATATGGTTTTTATAGAAGCAATGGAGCTATAGATGAGGCTGTAATACAATTTAATAAGGTTAAGTACTTAACTTATGAATTAGCAGAGGTTGAAAATGCTATTTTTAGATTAGCTATGGAAGTTAAAAAGACTCAAAGAAGAGCTAATGCTCTTCAAAATATACAAATTCCTAAGTTTATTGGCATAGTTAAATTTGTAACAGATGTATTAGAGGAAAAAGATAGGGAAGATCTGTTTAGAATGAAAAAAGTTAAAAAGAAAGGAAAAATGTAAATTAGGCACAAATAATAGGTATACTTCATAAAATGTAACATAGATATATTAAGGAGGTATACCATGGATAACAACTTAGAAAACAATAGATATTGTAATGAAGAAAAAGATTTTGATATTTGGGAGAATATTGATGATTACGTAGAAGATTATGAAGAATGTGATGATGACGATGAGTGTGAAAGAGACAATGATAGAAGAAGAAGACCAGAACATCATTGCGGTTGTAATAATGAAGATAATGAAAACACAAATATCTTAGCTTGCCCTTGTGGAAAACCTAAAGGTGAAATAGTAGTAGAAACATTAATAAAATGCAATTGTTTAGAGCCTTTAGCAGGCGCAAGAGTAAATCTTTATAAAATTAATGGGTGCAAATCTGAACTTATAGCATCTAAATTATCTGATTGTGATGGTAGGGTAGTTTTTGATGAACTAAATGACGGAAATTATAGAGTTGTAGAGTTTGTGGATAGATGCATGTTTGAAAAGCCAGAATATTGTCCTTATAATGAGGTAAAAATTTCAGCTTGTAATAGAACAGAAAAGATTACTATAATAAATAGATTAAAAACTAAAGATGATGTATGTGGAAAAGCTATAGTAGATGTTAAAGCTCTTAAATGCGGAGCGTTAATTCCTTTAAGTGGAATAGATGTTAATTTATATAAATGCTGTAAAGGTAGTTCAAAATTAATTGCTACAAAGAAAACAGATAGCTGCGGTACTTGTACTTTTGATAATATTCCAGAAGGAGATTATAGAATAGCTGTAAAATTTGATATGTGCTTCTGTTCAAATGTTATTTATGATCCAAGTGATAATTTCTCTATTAATTGTAAAGAACAATGTGTAGAAACTACAGTAACTTGTATGCCAGTAGAGGAGTTTAGTAAAGGTACAATAGAAGCTTTAAGTGTATTAAACGGACCTAGAAGAAGACCAATTGAAGGAGTTAAATTTAATCTATACAAATTAGATGGATGTGAGCCAGAGCTTATATCATCTAAGGTAACAAATAGTTCAGGTATAGTAAGATTTGAAGGCTTAGAACATGGTTTATACAAACTAATTCAATGTACACCAGAAGGACTTGCACGTCCTATATATATTCCAACAAATGAATTTGTTATTGACAGAAAACACAGAAGAGGAAAATGCCTAGTTTTAAATAATTTAAGACGTAATAGATGCAACAGATAAATAATATATTAATTTAATTTGGTAGTTGATCTTAAAAAGAGGTTATAAAGAAATTAACTTAGGTTATTTTCTTTATAAGCCTCTTTTATTTATTAAAATATATTTTTTTGTTTATATATGATTTTAGTATTAAATATAAGTAAAATCTTAATTTTTATTTTAAAAATATTATTTAAATTATATATAATTAATTCAATATAAAATTTAATTATTATTTCTTTATAAGTATTATTATTTAATTATAATTAAATAATAATTGCACTTAGCATTATTTTTTAGTAAGCTATATATTATAAATAAAAAAGGAGAGAATATATATTATGGAAAAATTTGATTTAAAAATAATTAAAATACATAAAGATGCTATAATTCCAAGTTATGCTCACGAAGGAGATGCTGGACTTGACCTATTTTCTGTAGAAGAAAAAATTTTAAAGCCTTCCCAAAGTACTTTAATAAAAACAGGAATAAAAATAGAATTACCTAAAAATACTGAAGGACAGGTTAGACCTAGAAGTGGATTAGCATTAAAACACTGTATAACTCTTGTAAATTCTCCAGGAACTATTGATGAAGGGTATAGAGGTGAAGTAGGAGTTATAATGATAAATCATGGTAAAGACGATTTTAAAATAGAAAAAGGTATGAAAATAGCCCAACTTGTTGTAAAGCCTGTATGGAGAGTTAATGTTTTTGAAGTAGATGAACTTTCAGAAAGTGAAAGAGGAGAAGGTGGATTTGGTTCTACTGGATTAAAATAATTATAAGCCTAAAAATTAAAATAAATTTTAGTTAATGTATAGAAGTTTATAAAAATATAATTAAAAATAAAACTTTTGGTTATATAACTACTATATAGATTAAATTACACAAAGCATTGTAGATTCGTCATAAATTAATTTATGATTATAAAAAACTATGAAGATTGAATTTAAAATTTAAGCTTCATAGTTTTTTATTTATAAATATAAATTGAGTTTTTATAGATTTTTATTTATTTGAATTTTATTCATATAAATAGTTAGTTTTCAATTGTTGCAGCTAATTCTTCCCATTCTACATAAAGTAAATCAATTTCCTCTTGAGTAGATGATATTTCTTTATTTACTCTTTCAGATTCTGTTGGGTTAGAATAAATTTCCTCAAGACAAAGTTGATTTTGAAGATTACTTATTTTTTCCTCTTTATCTGCAATTTCTTTTTCTATGTTTTTTAATTTAAGGGCGTTTGCTTTTAGTTGCTTTTCTATGTCTCTTTTTTTCTTTCTTTCTTCTTTTATTTGAGTTTTAGTTTTTCCAGATGTATCCTCTTCTAAACCTTCATATCTATTAGGGTTTTTCTTTTTCTCTATATAATAAGTGTAGTTACCTAAGTATTGCTTTATTCCGTTTTTTTCTAACTCATAGATTCTATCTATTACTTTATTTAAGAAATATCTATCATGAGATATTACTATTAAAGTTCCATCATAACTTAAAATAGCTTTTTCAAGAGCTTCTCTAGACATAATATCTAAGTGATTTGTAGGCTCATCTAAAAGTAAAAAATTAGACTTTGATAGCATAAGTTTTAAAAGATTTATCCTACATTTTTCTCCACCGCTTAATTTATTAATTTCTTTAAAAACATCATCTCCAGTAAATAAAAATGATGCTAAATAATTTCTGATTTCTGTAGTGGTTAGGCTAGGGAATTCATCCCAAATCTCATCTAAAATAGTTTTATCTTCATTAAGATCTGATTGCTCTTGATCATAATATCCAAGAATAACATTTTTACCTAATATTTTTTCACCACAATCTTGTTTAACTCTATCTAATATTATTTTAAATAAAGTAGTTTTTCCTCTACCATTTTCCCCTATTAAAGCTACTTTTTGACTTCTTTTAATATCTAAATTTACATTAGAAAAAAGTTCTTTATCGCCATAGCTTTTAGCTAAATTGTTGATAAATAATACGTCGTTACCACTTTTTACAGAAGTTTCAAATTTGATTTTAGATGCTTCTTTTATTTTATCGGGAGCATCTAATTTTTCCATTTTAGATAAAGCTTTTTCTCTACTTTCTGCAGCTCTAACACTTTTTTCTCTATTAAAGGAACGAAATCTATCTATTATTTCTTCTTGACGCTTAATTTCAGCTTGTTGAATATTATAAGCTTTAAGCTTTGCTTCATAATCTTTTTCACGAAGTTCTAAAAATTTTGTATAACTTGCATTATAACAATTTACGTGACCGTTAATAAGTTCAATAGTAGAATTAGTTACACTATCTAGGAAAAATCTATCATGAGATATAACTAAAACAGTTCCTTTATAGCTTTTTAAGTAATCTTCAAGCCACTCAATAGCATCTAAATCTAAATGGTTTGTAGGCTCATCTAGGAGTAATATATCTGGCTTTGTTAGAAGTAGTTTACAAAGGGCAACTCTAGTTTTTTGTCCTCCACTTAAATATTGAATTTCTTTATCAAAGTCTTTTTCTAAAAAACCTAATCCTTTTAATACTCTAGAAATTTCACCTCTAAAAGTATATCCACCTCTATTTTCATAAAGTTCTTGGCTAAGAGCATAGTCATTTATAAGTTTTTCATGATATTTTTCTTTTGATGGATCATAAGGTTCATTTAATTTGTTTTCAAGGTCTTTAATTTTTTCTTCTAATCTTAAAAGATCCTGGAATACATTTTGCATTTCTATGTATATAGTATTATTACTTTCTAAAGAAAGGTGTTGAGATAAATAGCCTAAAGTTTTATTTTTATCTATAAAAAGCTCTCCATTATCATAGGAAAGTTGTTTTGTTAAAATTTTAAATAAAGTAGACTTTCCTTCACCATTAGGTCCAATTAAGCCTACTTTGTCTCCTTCGTTAATATTAAAAGTTATATTTTTTAAAATTACATCTATACCAAAACTTTTTTCTATATCTTTGCAGCTTAATACAATCATGGTTTTTCTCCTTCATTATAAATTCATTAATATTATACTATTTAAAGGAGATACTATCAATTTTACATATATAAACAAAACTATTTTTATAATAAAAAACTATGAAATTAAAATTTAATTTCATAGTTTTTATGAAAGTGATAAGTTGAAAATTTTATATAAATTTAATTAAAATATTATTTGGTAAAATTTCCATCTTCAAGGATTATTGTTCTTATTCTAGGATTGTCTAAAGTTAATCCTATAGAGTATATTGTATAAAATTTATTAGGCTTTAATTTTATGTTAGGGATTGGAAATGATAAAAAACTAGCATTAGATGCAGAAAGATTAAAAGTATATATACCTGGAGATAAAGGATAATATCCAGAGCTTTCTCTATATTCCATAAATTTAAAAAGAGTTTTTACTCTTCCTAAAGATAAATTTAAAAGTGGAGCCTTAGGAGAATAATGTATAAATCTTAAAAATGATATGTTTTGATTGTTACCAGAGCTTCCGTCTAATATTCTTCTTAAATCTATATCTTCAAACATATTTATAATGCCTATAGTAAAGTAACTCTTAGGATATATTTCTATATATTTTGAAAATAAAGGAGTATCTTTTTTACCAGATAGATAAATCTCTACATTATAATCATCTGGAGCAATTTCAAAATAATTAGTATGTTCTCCAAAAGAAATATTAGAAGCTATAAGTTTACCAGACATATATACATCTACAGAAGGACTATCTGGAGAGGCATGAAGTAATCTTACATAGCTTTTTATAATAGGTAAAGAATTGGTATAATTTAATGCATTAGAAAAAAACATTAATATCTCTCCTTATGACTTATTCACTTCTTTAATTGTTAATTTTATCAGTTGTTTAAATAATAATTTTGATACATTATGAGGTATATTAAAAGTTTCTAAAGACTTAAGCAAAGAAGAATTATTTTTATTAATTATATTAAATATGTGATTACATTTTTCATCTATTATTGAATCTTCTTCTAGATTCCAATCTATATTTGAAAGTATTTCTAGGGGATTAGGAGCAAAAATGTTATTAAGTGGTGGTAGATTTAAAAAGGGATTTACATCAAAACTTTTAGAAATACTGTTTTCAAAAGGAATGGAAAAAGTTGAATTCATGTCAAAGTTATTTAAGTTTTCTATATTATTAAAAAGTGGCTCAAATTTAATATGAATACAATCTTTTGATATTGATTTATTATCTATCATAAAAAAACCTCCTTTAAAAGTGTCTATTTTAATATATGATTAAAAATATAAATATATTTCAAATTTTATATATTTACTCAAATAGCATTGGTATAGTGGCAACAATTATTTTAGGGAATATTATAAATTAGGAGGTAATTTTTATGGCTTTTATAAATTTAGAAAATAAAGTATTAAAATCTAATAAGAATGTATTACTTTATAATGGTAAAAGTGTGGAGCCTATAAATTTTGATAATGGAGCTACTACACCACCTTTAATAGCTTCAATTAAATCTATAAAAAGATTTATGCCCTATTATGGATCTGTAGGGAGAGGAAAGGGATTTAATTCATTTTTTACTACTGAGATTTTTAATGATTCAAGAAATGAAATATTAAGTTTTTTTGATGTAGAAGATAGAGACAATTATGACATAATATATGTAAAAAATGCTACAGAGGGATTAAACTTACTTGCAAATAATCTAGTAAGTTCTGAAGAAGATATAGTTATAACAACAAGAATGGAACATCACTCTAATGATTTACCTTGGAGGTATTCTAAGGCGAAAGTTAAGTATGTAGATATAGATAAAAGTGGAAGAATTAATTTAAATCACTTAGAAAGTCTTTTAAATGACCATTTAGGTAAGGTTAAAATTATTTCAATTACCGGTGCATCTAATGTAACAGGATATATAAATGATATCTACTATATTTCAAATTTAGCTCATAAATATGGAGCAAAAACAATAGTAGATGGAGCTCAATTAGTTCCACATAAGAAGGTTTTCTTAAATAAAAGGGGTAAGAATATAGATTTTTTAGTTTTTTCTGCTCATAAAATTTATGCACCTTATGGAATAGGAGTTATTGTTTTAAAAAAAGATTATTTAAATCATAAAGCACCTCTTATAAAAGGGGGCGGAACTATATTATATGTTGGAGATAATGATGAGGCATGGGCACCATATCATGAAGCTCATGAAGGAGGAACACCTAACGTATTAGGAGTTGTAGGTCTTGTAGGCGCTTTAAGAGAAATAAATAGAATAGGATTTGATGTTTTTGAAGAAAGAGAAGAGAAGTTAAAAATTCATCTAATAAATAGTTTAAGAATGATTAAAGATATTAAAGTGTATACAGATAATGATTTTAATAATAAATTGGCTATTGCAAGTTTTAATGTAAATAATTATTATCATGAAGAAATTGGAGATTTATTATCTAAATATAGAGGAATATCAGTAAGAAGTGGTTGCTTTTGTGCTCATCCATATGTAAGAAGGTTATTAGATATAAGTGAAAAAGAAGCAAAAGAATTTTTATATAATCCTAAAAAGTTAAAACCAGGTATGGTAAGAGTTAGTTGTGGTTTTTATAATACTTTAGAGGAAATAGATGAGCTTTTAAATACTTTAGAGATAATAATTAATATAAAAAGAAAAATAATTTATTAAAAAATAATTTGTATAAGAATATATTTTAAAATGAATATATTAATAAATTTAATGAATTTTAAGATTATTAATAAAATTTATATAATAAAAGGGGCTATATCAAAGTTTAAAATCTATACAGTATATTATGTATTTATAATTAAATGCATTGGCATATATTGTTATAGCTAAACTATTATGATATAGCCTTTTATATAATTAAACAATCCTTAATACAGCACTATTTTTTGTTTTCTAAGGAATTTAATAAATGTTTATTTACGAACATAAGTAAAAAGGAAAAGATGGTAGCTATAAATAGTGCTGCATATGAAGGTTTAATTTCAAAAAGCATAAGACAAAATAAAAATACTATAATATTTGAAATAGTAACTAGAGGTTTAGATATTATTAAAATTATTGATGTTTTTAAAAGATTAATACTTTTCATCTTATATCTTGATAACAATATAAAAATATAAGGAATTGATAGTAATAATAAGCTTAATATAACTACAAAAAATGGAGTTAAATAAATTCCTATATCTAAAGTTTTGAAAAAAGATATATTAAAGTATAGAATTAATATGAAAAGTAATAATACAATTCCTAAAAAAAAGGATTGAATAAAATTATCTTTATATGATTTAAAATAATCAGAAAATATATTAATATCTTTATTTCTTAACAATTTGCCCATAGTATAAAGTAGAGCCGTAAAAGCAGGAGCAAATAATATACAACTTGCTAAAAATAAAGGTAAGTATATTAATACATTTTGGAAACCTATGAATAAGAAAAAAAGTACCATAGGTAAATTACAAAACCAAAATAAAACATTCCCCATAAAAAACCAAAAAATATAATTAAAAAAAGTCATAATTTTTTCTAAATTAAATCCGTTAACCATTTTATCACCTTAAAAAATATTAGTTTACTATTAGTGTAAGATTAGATAGAGTCATCTTTCAATAGATTATTGTAAAAAAAAATAAAAAAATAAAAAAAATACAATATTTCTAGAAAAATACCAGTTAATATAAATTTACTTTGCGGTGACTGAATTAGTTAATATAAAAAAATTGTGATATAATACAATACAAAAAAATCAAAATATTATAAAGGTTGGGAACAATGAAGTTTATTAACTATAAAAATAATATGTATAAAAGATTATTTATAACCTATTCCATAATAATAATTTTTACTCTTTCAATTATTGATATATATACTACGAAAAAAGTAATAGATACAACAATAAATGAACAGCTATATTTAAATAGAAAGATAATAGAAGATACAAATACATATCTAAACAATCAAAAAGATTACACAAAAACTATGATTAATCAATTATATCAATCTACTACTGAATTGAATGATATTTTATATTATTTAAATAATGATTTAAATAAATATCTTATTAATAAATTAGATATATTTTCTATGAGTAATAAAAATTTTTATAAGGGTATGAGCAGCTATATAAAAAGTTCTTTTGATATGAATAGTACTTTATCTAAGATTTCTCTTTATAGTTATAAAAATAAAACATTAACTATATTTAATAAAAAGGGGGAGATGCATGAGGTTGATATAAAGTCTAAAAAAGACATAAATGATAATATACAAAATACAAATAATAAATTCGGAGAAGTTTTAGAATACTTCAATAAAGAACATTCAAATTCAGATTCTTTATGTTATACAATAAGTAAAGAAATAAAAGATCCACATATTTTTGAAAACGTAGGCATGTTAATATTTACCTTTGACTTGTCTCCTTTGGATAAAATAGTAGAAAAATATGAGAAATCTAATTCAGAACTTATAGTTTTATCTTCATCAGGAGAAGTTTACTATGATTCTCAAAGAAGATTTATAAGAGAAACTTATCCTTATATTGATGAATTACACAAAAATAAGGAAAGTGCTTATCTTGGACAAAAATGTTATTTAGATTATTCTCCTAATGGTTCAGGAATGATATTAATATCTGCAGTTCCAGAAAGAACAGTAATAAAGAAAACTGAATTAATAGTTATAAGTATTCAATTACTGGTTATAGTCTTAAGTATTGTTGGAGAGAGTCTTATATATATGAAGTTAAGAAAGCTTGAAAAAAGAACTTCTAATGTATTGAAAGCTATGAATAAGGTTAAAGATGGAAATCTTCAAGCTAGAATTCCTATAGATGAATGCAAAGATGAGATAGGTATAATTTCTGAAAATTTTAATTGTATGTGTGAACAATTAGATAGTCATATAAAAAGTATGTATGTTGCAAAATTAAATGAGAAAAAGGCAGAAATAAGGGCTCTTCAAAGTCAAATCAATCCTCATTTTCTTTATAATACTTTAGAGTCAATTAGAATGAGGGCCATTTGTAATGGAGATAAAGAAACTGGAAAAATGCTTTATAATTTGGCTACTTTATTTAGAAATGTAGTTAAAGGAAGTAGTATTGTGACAGTAAAAAGTGAGCTTGATTACTGTAGAATGTATTTAGATTTATTTAAATTTAGATATGAAGATAGATTTGAGTATGATATAGACTGCGAAGTGGATATATTAGAAAAACAAATAATAAAGTTATCACTTCAACCTCTTATAGAAAATTTTATAGTTCATGGGATAGATTTATCTAGAAAAGATAATTTCTTACTTATTTCTGTAAGAGAAGTAGAAAATATTATAATTATTGAACTTGAGGATAATGGTAAGGGTATTGATGATGATAAGTTAAAAGAGTTACAAGAACGAATAGAAAAATGTGATAATAATGGTAAATCAATAGGGGTTATAAACGTTCATGAAAGAATACTTTTAACTTATGGAAAGGGGTATGGCATAACTGTTGAAAAAGGTGATAGTAATGGAACTAAAATTACTATGAGGATACCTAAGAGAGAGGTGGATAATAATGTGTAAAGTTATGTTAGTAGATGATGAAAAGCTTATTTTAAATGGATTATTAAATATCATTGATTGGGATTCTATAGGACTTAAAGTTACAGAAACAGCAAATGATGGACAAGAAGCCTATGAAAAATATAAAAAGAATCCTGTAGATATAATTATTACAGATATTACAATGCCTAAATTAACAGGATTACAGTTAATAGAAAAATTAAAAAATGAAGGTTGTGAAAATACAAAATTTATTATTTTAAGTGGATATGATGATTTTTCTTATGCAAAAAAGGCTATTTATTTAGGTATTGAAAATTATATATTAAAGCCAATTGACGAAGAGGAGTTAGAGAAAACTTTAATAACTGTAGTTAATAAAATAAATAGGGAAAAAAAATCAACCTATTTTAGAAAATAAAGAATTAGAAACATTAAATGAAAACATATGTAATAGATGGGTGGCAAATAATATAACAGATTTAGGGTTAGAAGAGAGAAAGTTTGCTCTTTCTATTAGTATTTATAATAAATATTATAATGTAGTATCGATAAAGTTGAATTATGAAAACTCTAACAAGCAAGATACAGCTTACAAAATAAAAGATTTTATAGATAAAAGAATTGATTATTCTAATAAAGAAGTTTTTGTAGATATTGAAAACAATATTATTGTTATAAATGGATGGAATGATAGTCCGGAAGTAAACTTTGAAGAGATATTTACTAGATTAATATATGATATAAAGACTGAATTTAATATTTCAGTATTTATAACAATAGGAAAGACTATTGAACAAAGTAAAAATTTAAGTAAGTCTTATGAAAGTGCAATAAAACTTCAAGAGTATATATTAATAAGAGGATATGGTAATATAATATCTTTTAATGATTTAAAAAGAACCAATGATGAAATACAAGATGTACATATAAATTTTGATGACTTTGAAAAAGTTTTATTAGCAAAGGACGTAGAAAAAGTAAATAAATATATTACTAAAACTTTTAATGATATTTATGAATTAAAAACTTTAACTCCTGAAAAATTAAAAGATATATCAATAAAAATGATGCTTACAATTAAAGAGGCAGCAAAGGATCTAAATATTGAAGGTCGATATAATGATGATTTTTTAAGGGTGTTAATTTTAGAAATATGTAATAAAAAAAGTAAGGAAGAATTAGTAAAAATGTTACAAAGAGAAAGTGAGGAGTTAATAGATAAGATAAACAATAATAATGGAAAATTTAGTCCTGTTATAAAGCAAGTTTTATGCTACGTTAATGACCATTATAATGAAGAACTTTCATTAAAAACTTTAGCTAATAAATATAACATTAATACATCTTATCTTGGACAAATATTTTCTAAAGAAGTTGGCTGCTCCTTTTCAGATTATTTAAATAGAATTAAAAATGAAAAAGCAAAAGAACTTCTTTTAAATACTAATATGAAAATTAATGATATAGCTAAGATTGTTGGTTATATTGATACAAGTTATTTTTATAGAAAATTTAAGAAGTATTTTGGAGTGTGTCCAAGCACTTTAAGGAATTCTAAAAACTATTAACTAAAAAAAGTACATTAAATCTAAATAATTACAACTTTAACCATATATAGCACTGTGATATATTTAAATAAAGCAAACGTTTACTATATGGGAAGGGGAGTAATAAAAATGCAAAAGGTGTTTAAACGATTTAAGATGAATAGAGAACTTTTACTTCTATCATTACCAGGAGCTATATGGTTCTTTATATTTGCATATATACCAATGTTTGGTATAATAGTAGCTTTTAAACAATTTAGAATTAGTGGTGGATTTATAGAAAGTTTAATCAATAGTAAGTGGGTCGGATTAAAGAACTTTGAATTCTTATTTAAAAGTTCAGATGCTTGGATAATAACTAGAAATACAGTACTTTATAATTTAGTATTTATAGTATTAGGTATAGTTATCCCAGTAATCATTGCAATTATGATTAATGAAATATTAAGTAAAAAACTTGCAAAGTTCTATCAAAGTGCAATGTTTTTACCATATTTTTTATCATGGGTTGTTGTAAGTTATTGCTTATTTGCTTTCTTAAGTCCAGAAAGAGGACTTGTAAATGGTATACTTCAAGGTTTTGGAATGGACAGGGTAGCATGGTATACAGAACCTAAGTATTGGCCTTGGATAATTATATTTATGAGTCAATGGAAAGGAATTGGTTATAATACAGTTGTTTATTTAGCATCAATATGTGGAATAGACAGAACTTATTATGAAGCTGCGATGATTGATGGCGCAACAAAGTGGCAACAAATAAAATATATAACAATACCATTATTAAAACCTGTTATAACAATTTTATTTATTATGTCAATAGGTAAAATATTCAACTCTGATTTCGGATTATTCTATCAACTACCAAAAGATTCAGGAGCATTATATCCTGTTACAAATGTTATAGATACTTATGTATATAGAGGATTAATGGTTATGGGTGAAGTTGGAATGAGTTCTGCGGCTGCATTCTATCAATCAATAGTTGGATTTATTTTAATTATGATTTCTAACTTTATTGTTAAAAAGGTAGATAGCGACAACGCATTATTTTAATTAGAAATAGAGGTGAATAAATTGTTTAATATGAAAAATAAGAAAAAAGAATTTGAGGAGCAACCTAATAAATTTAATAGGGTTTCAAAGACTTCAAATATTGTGATGAATGTAATTTTATCAGTATTATCATTATTATGTTTAATACCATTTATATTTGTAATTATAATATCTATTACAGATGAAAAATCATTGCAAATCAATGGATATAGATTTATACCAGAAAAATTAAGTTTTGGAGCTTATAAATATGTAACAGAGTCTGGAGATCTTTTAAGATCTTATGGAGTAACAATTACAGTTACAGTTTTAGGAACTATAATTGGATTATTACTTATATCAACTTATGCATATACCTTATCAAGAAAGACTTATGCATATAAAAAGTTTTTCACTTATGTTGCATTTATTCCAATGTTATTTAGCGGTGGTATGGTTTCATCATATTTAGTTATATCAAAGATGTTAGGACTTAAAAATACAATATGGGCTTTGATATTGCCTATTTGTATGAATACTTTCTATATTATAGTATTAAGAACTTTCTTTAAAATATCAGTACCAGAAGCTGTAATAGAATCAGCTAAAATAGATGGTGCATCAGAGTTAAGATTATTTTTCCAAATAGTTTTACCTATATCATTACCAGGTATTGCAACAATAGCATTATTCTTAACATTAGGATATTGGAATGATTGGTTTAATGCAATGATGTATATAGATGATCAAAATTTAATTCCACTTCAATATTTGCTTATGAGAATAGAAAACTCTATTTCATTCTTAGTAGATAATGCACAGAAGTTGGGTACTCAAGGAATTGAAGCTGCAAATGCGTTGCCTAAAGAAACAGCTAAGATGGCAATTGTTACATTAGCTACTGCACCGATAATATTTGCATATCCATTCTTCCAAAAGTATTTTGTAAACGGATTAACTATAGGTGCTGTTAAAGAATAGACAAAAATATTTGGCCATTATAAAAAGACAAATATAATATATAGTTTATTAAATTTAATTATATGTAAAAGGAGAATTTAAAATGTTTTTTGCATTAGAAAGAATACAAAAAATTTGTAATGACTTAAAAAATTATGTTTACACAGACAAAGTACAAATAAACAACTATAAAATGCTTGAAGGAAATTATCTTGGATTAGAAGCAATAAATAATGCTAAAGGAAAATGGCAAGATTTTAAAACTGGAGATTTATGGGGAGGTAGAGATTATCATTGTTGGTTTAAAACTTCAGTAGAGGTTCCAGAAAGCTTTAAAGGAAAAACAATAGCATTAAATTTTTATACTTTTGAAGAAGGTTGGGATGCAATAAATCCTCAGTTTATACTTTATGTTAATGGTGAGGAAATTCAAGGAATAGACATAAATCATAGAGAAGTTATTTTATCAGATAATGCAGTGCCTGGTACAAAGTATGAAATAGATCTACATGCCTATGCAGGAATGCTTGCTGATAGAAAGGCAACACTTAATGGTGCTTTAGTAACTATCGATTTAGAAACAAGAGAGTTATATTTTAATATACAAACTCCAATATGGGTGTGTGAGAAATTAAATAAAGAAGATAAAAGAAGAATAGATATGCTAAATGTACTAACTGATGCAGTAAATATTCTTGATTTAAGAAAGCCTTTATCTAAAGAATATAATGACTCTGTTAAGGAAGCAAATAAGTTTTTAGAAGAAGAGTTTTATGGAAAACTTTGTGGAGAAGATGACATTATAGCTACTTGTGTTGGACATACTCATATAGATGTAGCATGGCATTGGACTGTAGCTCAAACCAGAGAAAAGGTTGCAAGAAGTTTTTCAACAGTACTTAAGCTTATGGAAAGATATCCAGAATATATTTTTATGTCATCTCAACCTCAACTTTATAAATTTTTAAAAGAAGATTATCCTGAAATTTATAAAAAAGTTAAGGAAAAAGTTAAAGAGGGAGTATGGGAAGCGGAAGGTTCTATGTGGCTTGAAGCCGATTGTAATGTAACATCAGGAGAATCTTTAGTAAGACAAATACTTCATGGTAGAAGATTCTTTAAGGAAGAATTTAATGTAGATAACGAAGTATTATGGCTTCCAGATGTATTTGGTTACTCAGCAGCACTTCCACAAATCTTAAAAAAATCTGATGTAAATTATTTTATGACAACTAAAATTGCATGGAATCAATTTAATAAAATGCCATATGATACATTTATGTGGAGAGGAATTGATGGAACAGAAATTTTAACTCACTTTATAACAACAAAAGATCCATATCAAGATCCTAATTCACACTTTACAACATATAATGGACAAATACATCCTGGTGCTGTAATAGGAGCTTGGGACAGATATCAACAAAAAGATATAAATAATGATGTTTTAATTTCTTATGGATTTGGAGATGGTGGCGGTGGAGCTACTTATGAAATGCTAGAAACTGGTAGAAGATTAGCTAAAGGTATACCAGGATGTCCTAAAGTTAAAATGGGAACATCTTTAGACTACTTTAAGAAACTTGAAAAAACTGTTGGAGAAAATGAAAGATTACCTAAGTGGGTAGGAGAGTTATATCTTGAGTATCACAGAGGAACTTATACTTCAATGGCTAGAAATAAAAGAGATAATAGAATTTGTGAAAATCTTTATGAAGCAGCAGAAAAATTTAATTCATTATCAATGATCTTAGGTAAAACTTATCCTTATGCTGATTTAAATAAAGCTTGGGAAAATATATTATTAAATCAATTCCATGATATATTACCAGGATCATCAATTAAAGAAGTTTATGAGGTTACTAAGAAAGAATATAAAGAACTTATAAATAAAGGATACAATATTTTAAATGAAGGAATAGATTTTATAGCTTCAAATATTAACTTAGATATTAAATCTGTAGTAGTATTTAACTCATTATCTTTTAAAAGAGATGATATTGCAGAATTTGATATTCCAAAAGGCATAAAAAATCCTGCAGTTTTAGATGAAAATGATGAGGTTTTAGTTTGTCAAAGAGTAGAGAATGGAAGAGCAATATTCTTTGCAAAGGGAGTACCTGCTAATGGATATAAAGTATTTAAAATAGTAGAAGCTACTAGGAATGGTAAAGAGGTTGAAATTTCTAGTGATATGGCAGACAATAAGTTCTTTACTATAAAATTTAATGATGAAGGTCATATAACATCATTCTTTGATAAAAGAAGTAAAAGAGAAGTGTTAAAGGCAGGTCAGGTAGCAAATGTATTAGAAGCTTTTGAAGATAAGCCAATGAATTTTGATAACTGGGATATAGATATTTATTATACAGAAAAAATGTGGAAAGTTAATGATATAGAAAGTATTGAAGTTATAGAAAGAGGACCTGTAAGAAGTACTCTTTTAATAAAGAGAAAATTTGTAGATTCAATTATAAAGCAAAAGGTTCATGTATATAATGATCTACCAAGAGTTGACTTTAATACTTATGTAGATTGGAAGCAATCACAAGTATTATTAAAGGTAGCATTCCCAGTAGATTTAAATTCAAATACAGCTACTTATGAAATTCAATATGGTAATGTTGAGAGACCTACTCATCATAATACATCTTGGGATTTGGCTAGATTTGAAGTATGCGGACAAAAATGGGCAGATCTTTCAGAAGGGGATTATGGTGTAAGTTTATTAAACAATTGCAAATATGGACATGATATTAAAGATGGAAATATGAGACTTACTTTAATTAAATCTGGAATAGAACCAAATCCTACAACAGACCAAGAAGAACATTTCTTCACATATTCATTATATCCACATGAAGGTACATGGAAGGAAGCTAATACTGCGCAAATGGCATATGAATTAAATGTACCACTATATACTAAGGTTGAAGAAAGTCATAAGGGTGAGCTAGAAGAAAAATTATCTATTGTTAAATTAAATAAGGAAAATGTAATTATTGAAGTTATTAAGAAGGCGGAAGATAGTGATTATTTAATTGTTAGAATGTATGAATATTTCAATAAGAGAACTAACTTAGAGTTAGAGTTCTTTAGATATATAGAGGATGCAATAGAGTGTAACTTAATGGAAAGGGATTTAGAAAAAGTTTCATTTAATAAAAATAAAATATCATTATTAATAAAACCATTTGAAATAAAAACTTTAAAAATTAAATTAAAATAATAATTTAAAAATAAATATAGATTTATAGGACTTAGTATTAAGTCCTATAAATTTATAAAATAATTTTACAATGAAAAATTAATTATAATACTTCATGTAAACAATTACTATATGAAATTTTGCAATAAAATATAAAATTTATACACTACAAAAATTTTACAAAAAACAATATAATATAAGTGTAAACGATATATGCATGAAGTTAAAAAATTTTAAAGAATATTAACTAGGGGGGCATTGAGATGACAAAGTTTAAAAAGTTGTTTGCACTTTCCATGGGTGTTGTTATGGCTTCATCAGTAGCATTAACAGGCTGTGGTGAGAAAAAAGATGCAGCAGGAGATAAAGGAGAGGCAGTTAATTTAGTTTGGTATACAATAGGTGCACCACAAAAAGATACTAAAAAAGTAACTGATGAGTTAAATAAATATCTTAAAGATAAGATAAATGCAACAGTAGAAATGAAGCAAATTGATTTTGGCGACTATACTAAAAAAATGCAAGTTATTATTAACTCAGGAGAAGAATATGATATAGCATTTGCTTGTTCATGGGCAAATGATTATCTTTTAAATTCAAGAAAAGGTGCTTTTATTCCAATTGATGATTTATTAGATAAGTATGGAAAAGAAACCAAAGAAACTGTAGACAAGAGATTCTGGGAAGGTGCTAAAGTAAATGGAAAGATTTATGGAGTACCAACTAATAAGGAAATTGGAGTAATGCCAGAGTGGGTATTTACAAAAGAATATGTAGATAAATACAATATTCCATATAAAGATATTCATTCATTACAAGACTTAGAGCCATGGCTTCAAAAGATTAAAGAAAATGAGCCAGATGTAACTCCATTATATATAACAAAAGATTATTCTATAATAACTCAATTTGATAAATTAATGGATCCAATTGGTGTTAAATTAAATGATAAAGACCTTAAAGTTGTTAATGTATTTGATACACCGGAAATGAAAAAAGATTTAGAAACAATGAGAAGTTATTATGAAAAGGGATATATAAATAAAGATGCAGCTACTGCACAAGCTGATAAGACAGTTAAAAGATTTATAGCTAAAGCTGATGGACAACCATTTGCTGAGACATTATGGTCAAAGGATTTAGGATATGAAGTAGTTTCTTCAAAAATTATAGATCCATATGTATCTAATGGTTCTACAACAGGTTCATTACAATGTATATCTGCAACTTCAAAGCATCCAGAAAAAGCTATGGAGTTTTTAAACCTATTAAATACAGACCCATATGTTAGAAATATGGTTAACTTTGGTTTAGAAGGAACTCATTATGAAAAGATATCTGATAATAAGATTAAGTTAACTGATGATTCAAAGAATTATCAAGTACCTTATTTCTCACTAGGTAACTTATTTATAACTTATCTTCTAGAATCAGATCCAGATAATAAGTGGGAAGAATTTAAGAAGTGTAATGAAGAAGCAAAAGCATCACCTGCATTAGGATTTAACTTCGACCCAACTAATGTAACAACAGAAATTGCAGCAGTTAAGAACATTTTAGATGAATTCGGTCCATCATTATATAGTGGATCTGTTCCAGTAGATGAATATGTAAATAAAATGAATGAGAAACTTAAAGCAGCTGGAATTGATAAGATTATAACTGAAATGCAAAAACAAATAGATGAATGGAAAACTTCTAAATAGATAAATAAATTTAAAACAAAAAGATTGTCTTATTAAATTCATAAGACAATCTTTTTTTTACATAATATAAAACGTAATTTTAAGTTGATAAAGTTATATTTATACAAAGTATAGGGGGTGAATTTTTAGCAAAAAAATTTTTTGCTAAATTATATTTATGGAGAAACTTTATATTGTTATTGATGTTGGAGGTTCATCAATTAAATATGGACTTATGACAGAAAAGGGAGAAGTTTTAGAAAAGGGTAGTATAAAAACAGTAAAAGAAGATGCCAATAAACTTATAGATTCAATAGGAAATATAGTAGACAAATATAAGTTAGAAAATAATATATTAGGATTAGCTTGTAGTTTTCCAGGGGCAGTAAATCCTAAAACGGGAATTATAGGAGGAGGAAGTTCTATTCCTTGTATCCATGGTCCTAACATAAAAGATTTATTACAAAATAGAACTGGATTAAAAGTTTCTATAGAAAATGATGCAAATTGTGCAGCTCTTGCAGAAGGTTGGTTAGGAGCTGCAAAGAATAATAAGAATTATATTTGCTTAGTTATTGGAACTGGAATAGGAGGATGTATAATAATTAATAATAGTATCTTAAGAGGAGCTAATCTTCATGGTGGAGAATTTGGATATATGCTTTTAGAAGATAGCCAAGATCCTATAGGGAAGATTTGGAGTAAAAAATCCTCTACTTTTGCATTAGTTACTGAAGTATCTAAAAGACTAAGTATACCAATAGATAATCTTAATGGTAAAAAAATTTTTGAAATGGCAGAAGAGGGTAATATTGATATAATAAAAATAATTGATAAATGGTATAAAGGAATAGCTAGGGGGATTTTTAATCTTCAATATATAATAGATCCTGAAAAAATATTGATAGGTGGAGCTATTAGTGAAAGAGAAGATTTTATAGATAATATAAATGTTAAACTAAAAGAAATGAAAAATGATATTGCTACATTAGATATTAAAGTAGAAAAATGTAGATTTTCTAATGATTCTAACTTAATTGGAGCTTTATATAATTTTTTATGTCAATATGAAGTAATAAAATAAAGAAATTAATAATCTTTTATAAATTATTTATTTAAAACAAAAACTCTTAATAAAAGAAGAAGCTTTTATTAAGAGTTTTTATTATTGTTTAGGAAGAAAAATTTAAATTTAGTTAATTAATTGTGGTGTAAAGATTGATTTATCTATTAAAAACCTTATATTTAGGTAAATAATCATAAAAGTTTAACTGGTTTAATTGCGAAATTAATGGCTTTAAATATAATAAAGCATCCTTTGTTATATTATTTCCTTTAGGATTTATCCATTCCTTAGGAAAATATTTAACTTTATTAGCTACTTTATTAGCTTCCACTAAAAAAGTAGATGATTTATATGGTGTATTAGTATCTCTTTTTATTCCAACCATGTATCCTGAATACCCAGAAGATACATAATTTAAAGCAGCCTTTCCAACCATTGAAGCTTCTTCAAAATCGGTTTTTGAAGAACAATGAAGAGCACATCTTTGTAACACTCCTAATTCAAGGGTTTTAACTCTATTAGTTACTTTAGATTGAATAATTAAATTTTTTAAGTAGTTAGCAACGCCACCTAATTGTGCATGTCCAAAGCTATCATGGGTTGTATTATCATTTATAGAACCTAAAAAATCACCATATTTATTTTTAATTCCTTCTGATGCAACAATAAAAACATGATTTTTTTCTTTAAATCTTGATTTTACATCTAAAATAAATTGTTCTTCTGAAAATGGAACTTCAGGAAGATATATAAAGTCAGCTACTTGTTTACCTTCTATAGTAGCTAATGCTGTGCTTGCTGCAAGCCAACCAGTATCTCTTCCCATAGTTTCTAAAATGAATATTCCATTGTTTGTATAAACAGTTGAGTCTAGATAAGCTTCTAAAGTGGAAGTGGCAATAAATTTTGCAGCACTTCCAAATCCAGGAGTATGATCTGTAAAAACAAGATCATTATCAATAGTTTTAGGTATTCCAATAAATTGTATATCTATATTTTTTTCTTTAGCAAAAGCACTTAATTTATTGGTAGTATCCATAGAATCATTACCACCTATATAAAAAAATGCTTTTATATTTAAAGAATTAAGAATATCTATTAATTTTATATAATCAGTTTCGTCTATTTTATAATCTTTTAATTTATATCTACAAGAACCTAATCCAGAAGATGGAGTATGTTTAAAAGTATCTAATTCTACTTTACTCATCTTTGATAGATTAATTATATTTCCTTTTAATATACCTTCAATTCCATTTAAACCGCCATAAACATTTTTAAATATATTTTTTTCAAAGTTACCTTCAACTAATCCAACTACGCTAGCATTTATTACTGAAGTGGGACCACCTGATTGAGCTATTATGCAATTCATTTAGTTCTCTCCTTTATATATGATATACTATTTACTTAAAAAGTATACTATATTTAATAATATACAACAAAATATCATAAAAATAAAGATTTTTTTAAAAAATTTTTTAAAAAGAGTACGCTATATATTATAAAAGTATACAAAAATATTTTTTGTATATATTTTAAGCTATTAGCATATTCTTAATATTGAAAATATCAATGATAAAATAAAGAAAATAAAGATAGAGGGATTTTATGGAATTTAAAGATATTATAATAATTGGTATAGCCTTAGCTATGGATGCTTCAGCTATTGCTTTAAGTATTGGAATTAACTGTTCTGTGAAAAGAGAAAACAAATTGATTTTTGGATTATCCTTTGGATTCTTTCAGTTTTTTTTAGCATTTTTAGGTGCAATATTTGGAGTTCTTTTTAATACATATATTACTTCTATACCTCAAGTTATAGGTGGAGGGATAATTGCCTTTGTAGGAGTTATGATGATAAAGGAAGGCTTTGAAGAAAAGGATAAATGTATTTTAGTAAAACCTAGAATGTATCTTATTTTAGGAATATCAGTAAGTATAGATGCTTTGGTTGTAGGATTTACTGCCTTTAATAATGTAAATAACTATTATAGTATACTTAAAGGAACATTAATTATAGGACTAATTACTTTAATTCTTTCTTATGGAGCTTTTTATTTATCAAAATACGCAAGAAAAATACTTTTTATAACTCAATATGCTGATTATATAGGAGGAGCGATGCTTATACTTTTTGGTATTAAGATGATGTTTTCTTAAATTTTTTATTATGTTATAATCTAATTGAGATATATAATTATTTGAGGAGTACGTTATGGAAATTAGAGACCTTTTAAGAGAAAAGGGAATTAAAATTACAAAGGGAAGAATAGCTATATATAATATAATAAAAAATAGTGATAAAAGTCTTACTGCAGATAATATATATGATAAATGTAAAGAAATTGGAGAGAATTTAAATTTATCTACAATATATAGGACCTTAGAAATTTTTGATGAAAAGAATATTACAGAAAAATTTAATTTAGGAGATGGAAAGTATTCTTTTTCAATAAAACAAAAAGATCATAAACATATATTAGAATGTAGCATATGTCACAAGGAAATAGAAGTACCATGCCCTATGAGACCTGTTATGGAAATGCTAAAAAATGAAACAGGATTTGTATTAACTGATCATGAACTTGTATTAAAGGGAATTTGCAAAAAGTGTAAGAGTAAAAATAAAAAGTAATTTTATAATTAATATTAAAAATAAATAGTTAAAATAGATTATAAAGGTTAGTTTATGGAAAACATAAGACTAACTTTTTTTATTTCTTAAAGAAGAAAATGTAAATAATATATGAATAAAATGAATTGACGTTAATAAAATTTGTAATATTTTTAATAAATAATGAAAAAATATCAAAAGCAAAAGAAATATTGAGTAAAACATATGAATATAGAGATAAATTCATATAATTTAACATATTGATTAATAAAAAGGAAAAATAATCAAATTCTTAATATTGACCAATTTCTATAAGTAGACTATACTTTGAATAAATTACTTTGATAATCAAAATATAAATTAATCAAAATATTTTAGTATCAAATGATTTTGGAGGTGATTTAAAAAATGGAAAAATCTCATTCTATAATTAATAAATTATTAGTTGAAATATTTAATGAGGTTCTTATGATAGAGCAGACTGCTTTAAAGCAGGGAATATTTAATGATGTCACTATTACTGAAGTACATACTATAGAAGGAATAGGGATGTATGAAGCAAAAAGTATGAGTGAGGTGGCTAAGACATTAGGAATAACAGTAGGTACTTTAACTATAGCAATAAATAATTTAGTTAAAAAGGGATATGTAGAAAGAGTTAGATTAGAAGAGGATAGAAGAGTTGTAAAAATTAGTTTAACTAGAAAAGGTAAACTTCTTTATAGGGCTCATGCTAAGTTCCATAATGATATGGTTAAATCAACAATAAATGGATTAGATAAAAAAGAAGAAGAGTTATTAATAGAAGCATTAAAAAACCTTAGAACTTCTTTAAAACAATATATTTAACCATTAAGAAATATGAGGAGTTATCTATGAATAATGTTAGAATTTTGGCAACAGGTAGGTGTACACCTGATTATATATTAAATAATCAAAAATTATCTCAAATTGTAGAAACCAATGATGAGTGGATAATAACAAGAACAGGAATAAAAGAAAGAAGAATATCTAAAGGAGAAAATACTTCTTATTTTTCATGGAAAGCTGGAGAGGAAGCTATAAGAAAAGCAGGTATTTCACCTAAAGATATAGATATAATAATTGTTGCAACTAGTACTCCAGATAGTGCAATTCCATCTACTGCTTGTTTAGTTCAAGATTTATTAGGCGCAGACAATGCCTTTGCCTTTGATATAAGTGCAGCTTGTACTGGATTTATATATGGGTTAGATGTTGGATATAAAATGCTATTAGCAGGACCACATAAAAGAGCTCTTATTATAGGAGTTGATGTTTTATCAAAGGTAGTTAATTGGGAAGATAGAGGAACATGTATACTATTTGGAGATGGAGCAGGAGCTGTGATTATAGAAAAGACAGAAGAAAAAGGTATTTATAATACCTACTTAGGGTCTGATGGATCAAGGGGAAAGAATGCATTAGTTTGTGGAGATTATGGAATAAAATCTCCTTTTGTGAAAGAAGGAAGAGAATATAATCCTTTTATAAAAATGGAAGGAAAAGAGATATTTAAATTTGCAGTAAGAATAATTCCAGAAAGCGTAAATAAGGTGTTAGAAAATACTAATATTTCTTTAGATGAAATTAAATATATAATACCTCATCAAGCTAATTTTAGAATTGTTGATGCAGCAGCAAAAAAATTAAATGTAGATATAGATAAATTTTATTTAAATGTAGATAAGTATGGAAATACCTCAGCAGCTAGTATTCCAATAGCACTAGATGAAATTATTCAAAAGAACCTAGTAAAAAAAGGAGATAAGATTATTTTAGTAGGTTTTGGAGGAGGATTAACCTGGGGGGCTATACTTTTAGAAATATAAGAGATTAAGCATAAAAGATGCTTTATATAAAAAATTGTAAAGATAATTTTTAATTTTTAGGAGGAATTTAATATGATATTCGAACAAATAAGAGAAGTGGTAGTAGATCAATTAGGAGTAAAGGAAGAGGAAGTAACTTTAAAAACAAATTTTATTGAAGATTTAGGAGCAGATTCTTTGGATTTATTCCAAATAATTATGGATTTAGAAGATAAATTTGATATAAAAATAGAAGATGTTGAAGAGATTAAAACAGTAGAGGATGCAGTTAACTTTGTTAAGGAGAGAGTGGATAATGAAGAATAATAGAGTTTGTAATCTCTTAGGTATTCAATATCCAATAGTACAAGGGGGAATGGCTTGGGTTGCAGATGCATCCCTTGCTGCATCTGTATCTAATGCTGGTGGACTTGGAATAATTGCTGGAGCTAATGCACCAGTTGAATATATAAGGGAACAAATAAGAAAGGCTAAAAGTTTAACAGATAAACCTTTTGGAGTTAACATAATGCTTTTAAGCGATAATGCGTCTGAACTTGCAAAAATAGTTTGTGAGGAAGGAGTTAAGGTAGTTACAACAGGAGCAGGAAATCCAGGAAAGTATATTGAAATGTGGAAAGGGCATGGAATAAAAGTTATACCAGTTGTAGCTTCTGTGGCTTTAGCGAAAAGGATGGAAAGAGCAGGAGCAGATGCAGTAGTTGCAGAAGGCTGCGAAGCTGGTGGCCATGTAGGAAAATTAACTACTATGGCTTTAGTACCTCAAGTTGTAGATAGTGTTTCAATTCCAGTTATAGCAGCAGGTGGAGTTGGAGATGGAAGAGGAATGGCAGCGGCTTTTATGTTAGGAGCAGAAGCTGTGCAAATAGGAACTAGATTTTTGGTATCTAAAGAATGTACTATACATCAAAATTATAAGGACTTAGTAATTAAATCTAAAGATATCGATACCTTAGTTACAGGAAGAGCAACTGGTCATCCAGTACAGGTTATAAAAAATAAATTGGCTCGTCAATTTGAAAAACTTGACAAGGAAAAAGCAGACTTGAAAGAATATGAAGAACTTGGAAGAGGAGCTCTTAGCAAAGCAGTAAAAGATGGGGATGTTGAGAATGGATCTTTTATGGCAGGACAAATAGCTGGACTAATTTCTAAAGAACAAAGTTCAAAAGAAATAATAGAAGATATTTATTCTCAATTTAAAAATCTAATAGATTAGGAGTAAAAAGATGAAAATAGCATTTATTTTTTCAGGTCAAGGTTCTCAGTATGTTGGAATGGGAAAAGAACTTTATGAAAATTTTCAGTGTTTTAGAGATGTTTTCAATAATGGATCTGAAATTTTAGGTATAGATTTATGTAATCTTTGTTTTGAGGGGCCTAAAGAAGAACTTAACAAAACAGAAAATACTCAGCCAGCAATATTAGCTGCTTCTATAGGAACTTTAAGAATTCTTGAAGAAAAGGGAGTTAAGGCAGAAGCTGTAGCGGGATTTAGTCTTGGTGAGTATTCAGCTCTTGTGGCTTCAGAAAGTTTAAGTTTTGAAGATGGAATTTCTTTAGTTAGAGAAAGAGGAAAGTTTATGCAAGAAGCTGTTCCAGTAGGAGAAGGAACTATGGCAGCTGTAATAGGGCTTTCAAGAGAAAAAGTAGAAGAAATAGTAAGTGAAATTCAAAAAGAAGATTTAGTTGAAATAAGTAATTATAATTGTCCACTTCAATTAGTCTTAGGTGGAACAATAAATGGAATAAAAAAAGTATCTGAGTTAGCTTTAAAAGAAGGAGCTAGAGCCGTAAAGGAATTAGATGTTAGTGGCCCTTTTCATACTTCTCTTTTAAAACCAGCATCAGATAAATTAAAAAATAAATTAAAAAAAATAAAAATAAATAAAAATAAATTACCTTTAATATCTAATGTAACAGCTGACTATGTAAATGGTCAAGGAAATATAGAAAATCTTTTGGTAAAACAGGTTATGACTTCTGTAAAATGGGAAGATACTATAAATAGATTAGTAGAAGATGGCTTTGATACATTTATAGAAATAGGACCAGGAAAAGTTTTATCAGGACTTGTAAAGAGAATAAATAGAAAAGTAAAAATATTAAATGTTGAGGATTTATCCTCATTAGAAAAAACTCTTAAGGAGGTACTATAAAATGTTAAGAGGAAAAACTGCTATTGTCACGGGAGCCGCAAGAGGAATAGGGAAAGCTATTGCTTTAAAATTAGCAAAGGAAGGAGCTAATATAGTTTTAAACTATAGAAGCACTTCTCCGGAAGATGTTATAAAAGAAATTGAATCCTTAGGAGTTAAAGTATTATCAATTCAAGGAGATGTATCTTTAGAAGAAGATGCAAATAAATTAATTGAAGAAGCAGTAAAGACATTTGGATCTTTAGATATTCTTGTTAACAATGCAGGTATAACAAGGGATGGTCTTATAATGAGAATGAAATCAAAGGATTTTGATGATGTTATAAATATAAATTTAAAAGGAGCTTTTAATACAACAAGAGCTATATCATCAATAATGATGAAGCAAAGAAAAGGTGTAATTATAAATATAAGTTCAGTTGTAGGAGTTGCAGGTAATGCTGGTCAAAGTAACTATGCAGCATCAAAGGCTGGATTAATTGGATTAACTAAATCTGTAGCGAAAGAATTAGGGGGAAGAGGAATAAGATGTAATGCTGTAGCTCCAGGATTTATTGTTACAGATATGACAAATGTTTTAGGAGATAAGGTAAGAGAATCTATAATAAATGGAGTTCCTCTAAAAAAATTAGGAGAAACTGATGATATTGCAGCGGCAGTAGCATTTTTAGCCTCTGATGATGCCAAATATATAACAGGCCAGGTATTAAATGTAGATGGTGGAATGTTAATGTAGCAAAAGGATAGGTGAATTATATGGAAAGAAGAGTAGTTATTACTGGTATGGGAGCTGTAACTCCTATAGGAAATAATGTAGAAAGTTTTTGGAATGGAATAAGATCTGGTAAATGTGGAATAAATGAAATAGATACCTTTGATATTACAGAGCAAAAGGTAAAGCTTGCAGCTTTAGTTAAGGATTTTAAACCAGAAGATTTTATTGATAGAAAAGAAGCAAGAAGAATGGATAGATTTTGTCAGCTTGCTTTAGCAGCAGCAACTGAGGCTATGGAAGATTCAGGTCTTGATCTTAATTCTATAGATAGATATAGAGCAGGAGTTATAGTATCTTCTGGTATAGGCGGACTTAAAACTATAGAAGAACAAGTAGAAAAATTAAATGATAAAGGGCCTTCTAGGGTATCACCATTTTTTATACCTATGGCAATTATAAATATGGCTGCAGGAAACATTGCGATTAAATATGGTTTAAAGGGAACTAGTGCCTCTATAGTAACTGCTTGTGCATCATCTACTCATGCTATAGGAGAAGGATTTAGAAGTATAAAACATGGATATAGTGATATAATTGTTGCTGGTGGTAGTGAAGCTTCTATAACTCCAGTAGGCTTAGCTGGATTTGCTTCATTAAATGCACTTTCAAGAACTACAGATACAAAAAGAGCATCAATTCCTTTTGATAAAGAAAGATCAGGATTTGTAATGGGAGAAGGTTCTGGAATTATAGTTTTAGAAGAACTTCAACATGCTTTAAAAAGAGGAGCTAAAATTTATGGAGAGATTATAGGTTATGGTTCAACTTGTGATGGATTCCATATAACGTCTCCAGATCCAGAAGGAGATGCAGCAGCAAAGGCTATAGAACTTGCTTTAAAAGAAGGTAATGTCGAAAAAGAGAACATTTCATATATAAATGCTCATGGAACTAGTACAGAAATGAATGATAAGATAGAAACTTTATCTATTAAAAAAGTTTTTAAAGATAAAGCTTACGAAATTCCAGTAAGCTCAACTAAATCTATGACAGGACATCTTTTAGGAGCAGCAGGAGCTATAGAAAGTATTGTTTGTATAAAAGCTATAAATGATAATTTTGTACCTCCAACAATAGGATATAAGGAAAAAGATGAAAATTGTGATTTAGATTATGTACCAAATAAGGGAAGAGAAGTAGAAGTAAACTATGCAATGTCTAATTCATTAGGTTTTGGTGGACATAATGGAGTGGTTTTATTTAAGAAGTGGACTGGAGGTAAATAAATGGATTATTCATCTATAAAGGAACTTATAAGCATAATTAATGATTCAAAGCTTACTACCTTTGAGATGGAACTTGATGGTGTGGTGTTAAAAATGAAAAAAGGAGAATCCTCATCTCAAAAAAAAGATGAGGATTTAAAAGAAACACATCATGAATCTAAATCAAAAGTAGAAAAGAAAAGAAGTGAATTAAAGGAAGAAAGTATTAATTCAGCAATAAAAATAGAAGATATAGAAGAAAAAGAAGAAATTAATGGTGAAATGGTTAATGCTCCATTAGTAGGAACATTCTATTCTTCTCCTGGAGAAGGAAAAGATAACTTTGTTAAAATTGGAGATAATGTAAAAAAAGGTGATGTACTTTGCATTTTAGAAGCTATGAAAATAATGAATGAAATTCAAAGCCCTAGAGACGGGAAGATAGTTAAAATTTTAGTTGAAAATGAACAAATGGTTGAATATGGTCAGCCTTTATTCATTATAGAATAGGATGGTAGATTTTATGATTATGGATATAATGGAAATTCAAAAGATATTACCTCATAGACCACCATTTCTTTTAATAGATAAAGTTATAGAAATGGAAGAAGGAAAAAAAGTAGTAGCAATAAAAAATGTAACTATTAATGAAGATTTCTTTAGGGGACATTTTCCACAGGAACCTGTTATGCCAGGAGTTTTAATAATAGAAGCTTTAGCTCAAACAGGAGCAGTAGCTTTACTATCTATAGAAGAAAATAAAGGCAAAATAGCTTATTTTGGTGGAATAAATAAAGCTAAGTTTAGAAGAAAAGTTGTACCTGGAGATACTTTAAGGTTAGAAGTTGAAATAATAAAATGTAGGGGTATGGCAGGAGTTGGAAAAGGAACAGCTTATGTTGATGGAGAAAAGGCAGCAGAAGGGGAGCTTATGTTCGTTATAGGTTCTCGTTAATTAAAGAGGTGAATTTATGTTTAATAAAGTTCTTATAGCAAATAGAGGTGAAATAGCAGTAAGAGTAATAAGAGCATGTAGAGAACTAGGTATATCTACTGTAGCAGTATATTCAGAGGCAGATAGAGAAGCACTGCATACTCAAATAGCAGATGAGGCTATTTGTATAGGACCTTCAAGGGCTAAAGATAGTTATCTAAATATGGGAAATTTAATAAGTGCAGCAGTACTTACAGGTGCACAAGGTATACATCCCGGTTTTGGATTTCTATCAGAAAATAGCACTTTTGCTAAGATGTGCAGGGAATGCAATATAAAGTTTATAGGCCCAGATCCAGAAACTATAGATCTTATGGGAGATAAGTCTAGAGCCAGAGAAATAATGATAAAAGCAGGAGTCCCTGTAATACCGGGAACTGAAGGTACAGTAGGTACTTTAGAAGAAGTTTTAGAGAATGGAAAAAGAATAGGATTTCCTCTTATGATAAAAGCGGCATCTGGTGGTGGCGGTAAAGGAATAAGAATAGTAAAAGAAGAAAAAGAACTTGAATCAGCTTATCTAAGTGCTAAAAGTGAAGCTAAGGCTTCTTTTGGAGATGATAGAGTATATATGGAAAGGTTTATACAAAATCCTAGACATATAGAAGTTCAAATTCTTGGTGATAATTATGGAAACATAATACATCTAGGGGAAAGAGATTGTTCTCTTCAAAGAAGAAACCAAAAAGTTTTAGAAGAATCTCCATCAAAAGTTTTGGATGATGAATTAAGAAAGAAGATGGGAGAAACAGCTATAAAAGCTGCTAAGGTTGTAAATTACAAAAATGCAGGAACTATAGAATTCTTATTAGATAAAAATGGAGAATTTTATTTTATGGAAATGAATACTAGAATTCAAGTAGAACATCCTGTTACAGAAATGGTTACTGGAGTAGATTTAGTTAAAGAACAGATTAAAATAGCTAGTGGAATTAAATTGTCTTTAAAACAAAAAGATATTAAGATAAAAGGTCATGCAATTGAATGTAGAATAAATGCAGAAAATCCAGAGAGAAACTTTGCACCATCTCCAGGAAAAATAGAGTTTTTATTTTTACCTGGCGGAAATAATGTAAGAGTAGATACTGCAGTTTATAATGGATATATTATTCCACCTTACTATGATTCTATGCTTGGAAAAGTTATAGTTTATGGAAAAGATAGAAAAGAAGCAATAGAAAAGATGAAAACTGCATTATGGGAGATAACCATAGATGGAGTAGATACAAATGTAGATTTCCAATTAGAAATTCTAAATAATATAAAATATATGGAAGGTGAATTCCATACAGGATTTATTGAAAAGGAAATACTTAAAAAGTAGTGGTGGTTTTTTATGGGATTATTTAAGAAGCGAAAATACTTTACTATTAACTTAGTAAATAAAGATAGAGAAGAGGATGCTAGTCAACCTAATATACCACATGGTATGTGGGTTAAATGCATTAAATGCAACAAAATATCATATGGAAAAACAGTAGAACAAAATTATAAAATTTGCCCTAATTGTGGTGGATACTTTAGATTATCAGCAAAGGAAAGACTAGAAAGTATTATAGATTGCGATACTTTTACTGAATTTGATTCTGATATGATAAGTAAAGACCCTCTTTCTTTTCCCGGATATAATGAAAAATTAGAAAAAGAGAAGAAAAAATCCTCCCTTAATGATGGTGTTATAACTGGGAAGGGAAAAATTAATGGACTAGAAACTATAGTTGCTATAATGGATTCTAATTTTATGATGGGTAGCATGGGAACTGTTGTAGGAGAAAAAATTACAAGAGCAATTGAAAAAGCAACAGAACTAAAATTACCTATAATAATCTTTACTTGCTCAGGAGGAGCAAGAATGCAGGAGGGAATATTATCTCTTATGCAAATGGCTAAAACCTCTGCAGCTCTTAAAGTTCATGATAAAAAAGGATTATTATATATATCAGTAATTACAGATCCTACTACAGGAGGAGTTACTGCGTCCTTTGCATCATTAGGAGACATAATTATTGCAGAACCTAAGGCTTTAATAGGATTTGCTGGTAGAAGAGTTATAGAAGGAACAATAAATCAAAAATTACCAGAGGAATTTCAAACAGCAGAGTTTATGCTAGAGCATGGATTTATAGATAAAATAGTAAAAAGACAGGATATGAAAAATACTTTAGGAAAACTATTAAAAATTCATAATATAAATAGGAGGGGAAAAGATGAATAATAAGTTATCCCCTTGGGAAAGATTAACCTTAGCAAGAATGGCTAAAAGACCTACATCTTTAGAATATATAAATGAAATATTTGATGATTTTATAGAGCTACATGGCGATAGAGGAGTAAAGGATGATGGAGCTATTGTAGGAGGATTGGGATATTTAGAAGATATTCCTGTTACTATAATAGGTATTCAAAGAGGAAGAAATATAGAGGAAAATATAAAAAGAAATTTCGGAAGTCCTAATCCAGAAGGATATAGAAAAGCTTTAAGGCTTATGAAACAAGGAGAAAAGTTTAATAGACCAATAATATGTTTTATAGATACTAAAGGAGCATTTTGTGGAGTAGAGGCTGAAGAGAGAGGACAGGGAGAAGCAATAGCTAGAAACCTTTTAGAAATGGCAGGAATAAAAACCCCTATAATATCAATAATAATTGGTGAAGGTGGTAGCGGAGGTGCATTAGGCTTAGCTGTTGGAGATAAGGTATGGATGCTTGAAAACTCAGTTTACTCCATATTATCACCAGAAGGATTTGCATCTATTTTATGGAAAGATTCTACTAGAACTCATGAAGCTGCAGAAGTTATGAAAATAACCTCTTATGATTTATTAAATTTAAATATAATAGAAAAAATTATAGAGGAGCCTTCTGGAGGGGCGCAAAATGATATTAAATCAGTAGCAGAATCTATTAAGAATTCCTTAAAAGATGAATTAGAGAATTTATTAACTTTAGATAAAGAAGAACTAATTAAAGCTAGATATGAAAGATTTAGAAAGTTTTAAAAGTATAACTTGTTATATAATAACTATATAGCAAGTTATACTTTTTATATATAAATTTGCATTAAAATATATAAGAGTTATCTTTAAAAATATAGTTAAATGTTAAATAAAACTTAAATAAATAAGAGTCCTTGAGATATCTCAAAGACTCTTATAATCTTAAACTTAAATTATTTCATCATTTTAGTTAATTTCTTACTTATACTAAATAGGATTAATCCTAAAACTATAGCAGCTATACCAATTGAACCAAATATTTGTAGATAACCTAAAGATTCAAGATGAGCAGCTATAAATACATTACCAATGATATTTGCAAGAAACTGACCTGATAGCCAAACACCCATTAAGAAAGATGCAAGTTTAACTGGTGCCAATTTACTTACCATTGATAACCCTATTGGTGATAAACAAAGTTCACCAAGTGTATGTAGGAAATAAACTCCGACAAGCCAAATCATATTAGCTTTAGCAGTAACAGCTGTTCCGTTTACTCCTTGTCCAAGTAAAGCTAATACAAGAAGAACATAACCTGAACCAAGTAATAGCATACCTAAAGCCATTTTACTTGGAATACTTAAATCCTTATTATCTTTAGCTAGATTTATCCAAACTTTAGCTAAAATAGGTGCAAATAATATTACAAATAAAGGATTTAATGATTGGAACCAAGTTATTGGAACTTCCATTGAGCCTAAATTTCTATTTACAGCATTTTGTGCATACATTGTTAATGATGTACCAGCTTGTTCAAATCCTGCCCAGAAGAATACAACGAATGCAGTAAGAATTAAAATAACAATAGTTCTATTTTTCTCTTCCTTAGTAAGAGGTTTATTAGCATCAGCTGCTGATTCTCCTTTAGCTTTTCCAACGGCATATTTTCCAATATCCCCAAGATATTTATTTGATAATGTTATAAATGCTATTTGACCTATTACAATACCAATAGCTGCAGCTAAGAATCCATATTTAAATCCATAATGAATAATTTCGCCACCAAATCTAGTTGCTAACCATTTTTCGGCAAGAGTACCACAAATAAGTGGTGCTAAAAATGATCCAAGATTTATTCCCATATAGAATATTGTAAAAGCCCCATCTCTTCTTTTATCATTCTTTGAATATAATTCTCCAACTATAGTTGAGATATTAGATTTAAAGAAACCATTACCTATAATTAAAAGTGCAAGTCCTATGTATAAGAATAATTTATCTTGCTTTGCAAATAATGTTAATTGACCTAAGGCCATTGTAAAGCCACCAATTATAATAGATTTTCTTTGGCCTAAGAATCTATCTGCTATATATCCACCAATTGTTGGGGTGAAAAATACTAAAGCTGTAAATACTCCATATATTTGAGCAGCAGTAGCAGTATCAAATCCTAATCCACCTTTAACAAATTGTGTTGTTAAGTAAAGAGTTAAAAGTCCTCTCATACCATAATAACTGAATCTTTCCCACATTTCTGTGAAAAACAATAGATATAATCCAGGTGGATGTTTTTCTTTTATCTTGCTATTATCATCAATAGCTTTTTCTTCTTTAATCGCTTCCATTAAAGTGCCCCCTTATTTATATATTAAACATTAAAATACAATATATAATTTACTATTGTAAACAACTTTTGTCAATGTGATAACTACCAGTTTTTATCATTAATAAATTTTTAAACAAATAGGTTATTTTTTATTAATATAATTTTTTTAAAGTTTTTGGAAATTTATATTTATTAATACTTATACAAATTTTAATGTTTAATATATAAATAAGGGGGCACTTTAATGGAAGCGATTAAAGTGCCCC
>NZ_FQVM01000005.1 GCF_900129365.1 Clostridium fallax | reverse complement strand
TATTGTTAAAAATAAAATAAAATAAAAAATATTTATATATTATTAGATAAATAAATAAAAATAATGAAATTTAATAAAAAAATAATAAAAATACAAAAAATATTTTTATTATTAAATTTACAATATGTTAAGTTTAGTTATTAAAAGAAAAAGTAAACTTAAACTTATAACTTTAATTTATATATATTTTTAACGTTAAAATAAATAGAGAGTTTTAAAATTAAAATATCCTTAAATAAGGTTTATTTTAATTCAAACTCTCTTTAATACTATGTAAAATTAATGGCTACTTTATTTGATTTAGCATTTTAATATGCCGAATGAAGAATAAAATTTAATAAGAATATAGCAGACACTACATACATAGCAATTGATACTTCTTTAGATCTTTTGCTAAATATTTTTAAAATAGGATATGCAACGAATCCAAAGGCAATACCGTCTACAATACTATAGGTAAGCGGTATCATTACAATTGTTAAAAATGCAGGGAAACCTTCTGTATAATCTTTAAAATCAATATTTAAAACATTAGAGATCATAAGAGATCCTATTATTATTAAAATAGGTGCAATTGCACTATTTGGTATTAATTTTATAAATGGCATAAACAATAATGTTAATAAGAATAATAATCCTGTAATTACAGAAGTTAATCCAGTTTTACCACCAGCAGTTATACCTGCTGCAGTTTCAACAGTAGATACTGTAGGACTTGTTCCAAAAATTCCACAGAATAATGTTGAGATTGAAACAGCTTTAAAAGCTGGAGAAAGTTTTTCTTCTGAATTAAGCATTCCTACTACTTGACCGTGTAAAAGTCCTAAATTTTCAAAAACTAAAACTAATGCTAAAGAGAATGTAGCAGTCCAAAAAGGTATACTTCCTATAGCACTAAAGTCCATTGACATAAATACACCTGAATAATCACTAAAAGATGGTGCTGTAAATGCTAATGATGAAAAATCAATTAGTCCGAAAAGTGCAGATGTACCAGTTCCTAAGATTATACTTATTAAGAAGTTACCAGGTACATTTTTTACAAATAAAAATAATGTAATAATTAAGTTTATTATTGTAACGTAAACCATAGGTGAAGATAAGTTACCTAATGTAACAAAGTTATTTGGATGAGAAACAACTAATCCTCCCTTTTGGAATCCTATAAAAGCAATAAATAAACCTATACCTACTGTAATCGCTTCCTTAAGACCATGAGGTATACTTTCTGATAGAATTTTTGAAAGTTTAGAGAAAGCTACTATTATAAAAAGTATACCAGCAACAAATACTGCTGCTAAAGCTTGTTTGTAGTCTAAACCTAATTTACCTACTACTGTATAAGTAAATAAAGCATTAATTCCCATTCCAGGAACTATTATAAGTGGTGCATTACTGAAAATAGCAACTAAAAAGCATCCTACTAATGATGAAAATACAGTTGCTAATATACCAGCTTCTATAGGTATACCTGCATCCTGTAATATGCTAGCGTTTACAGCGATTATATAGACAATTGAAAAGAAGGCTGTAAGACCAGCGATAACTTCTGTTTTTAAAGAAGTATTGTTTTTCTTTAGTTGAAAAAATTTGTTCATAATATCCTCTCTTTCGAAATTGGTCCCTTCCACCGCCCACATCATAAAGATGCATGTATATTCTAACACGTTTTATAAATTAAATAAATATATTTTTCATTAAATTTATAAGATGAAAATATTTAAATTACTAGAATATGAAAGATAAAGGGGTTATTGTGAAAAAATAAATATAAGATTATTAAGATAAATCTAATAAATTCATATAATATATATTTTTCTATAAAATTAATGAAAAATACATATAAAAGTATAATGGAAATAAATTCAATTAAGAGAGTGCCAAAAAAGTAAGGGATTAAATCGTAAAGTGTCACAAAAATGATGGTTAAATTGCATAAATCACTTTTTTAAAATAAAAAGTGAAGAAAAACTTGCTTAAACGTTGTCAATAAAAATTGGTAGATATATAATAAAGGTATGAAGTAATTATTTCGTGTTTAACAAAAAAATAAAAGATTTATTGCATAAGAGGTGTTATATATGAATTATAGGGTTGAGAGTGATTCAATAGGAGAAATGAAAGTGCCAGAACAAGCATATTATGGAGTGCAAACATTAAGAGGTGCAGAAAATTTTAGAATAACTGAACAAAAATTACAAAAAGAATTAATTGTAAGTCTTGCTCAAATAAAAAAAGCTGCAGCAATGTCTAATATGGAAGTAGGAGTATTAGACAAAGAAATTGGGAGAGCAATAATAATTGCATGTGATGAAATAATTGAAGGAAAACTTCATGATCAATTTATAGTAGATCCAATTCAAGGTGGAGCAGGTACTTCAATGAATATGAATGCTAATGAAGTAATTGCAAATAGAGCAATTGAAATATTAGGTGGAAAAAAAGGAGATTATTCCGTTGTTCATCCAAATGACCATGTAAATATGGGACAATCAACTAATGATGTAATACCAACAGCAGGAAATATTACTACAATAAAATTATTAGATAGAGCTGTTGATGCTTTAATAATATTAGATGATGCATTTAATAGAAAAGCTGAAGAATTTAGTAATGTTATAAAAATGGGAAGAACTCAACTTCAAGATGCAGTTCCATTAACATTAGGACAAGAATTTGGTGCATATAGTTCTGCTGTTAAGAGGGATATAAGAAGATTAAAGAAGGCTATTGATGTAGCAAGAACTGTAAATATTGGAGGAACAGCAGTAGGTACTGGTATAAATGCAGATGAAAATTATGAAACAAGAATAGTACCTAATTTAAGTTTAGTTACAAATCTTGAACTAAAACAAGCTGATAACTTAATAGATGCTACTCAAAATTTGGATAAATATGTAGAAGTGTCATCAGTAATTAAAACTTGTGCAGTAACTTTATCTAAGATTGCAAACGATTTAAGATTGCTTTCTTCAGGTCCTAGAACAGGTATAGGAGAAATAAATTTACCATCAAAACAAAATGGTTCCTCTATAATGCCAGGAAAAATAAATCCAGTAATACCTGAGGTTATAAATCAAATATCATTTAATATAATAGGAAATGATATGACAGTAACTATGGCTGCAGAAGCAGGTCAATTAGAATTAAATGCTTTTGAACCAGTTATATTCTACAATTTATTTGAATCAATAAGCACATTAACTAATGGAATTCATACCTTTGTAGATAATTGTATAAAGGGAATTACTGCTAATGAAGAAAGATGTAAGGAATTAGTTGAAAAGAGTGTAGGAATAATTACAGCAGCTTGTCCTTATATTGGATATAAAGAAGCAGCTAGAATAGCTAAAAAGGCTATTAAAACTGGAAGAGCTGTTAAAGATATTGTTTTAGAAGAAGGAATATTTAAAGAAGATGAAGTAAATACTGTTTTAGATGCTATGGCAATGATTCATCCAGGAATACCAGGAAAAAAAGTTTTATAAATTATTAGTATATTATATTTTTACTTCTTAATAAAATAGGTATAGGTTTTTAAAAGAACCTATACCTATTTTATTTTTTTTAGAATAATTTTTTATTAATTACAGTTATTTAAGTAAGAATGAGAAATATGAATTAGAAACCTTTGAAAAATTATTTTCTATAAGAGTATTAATTGTTACTGAAAAAATTTCATAACTAGAAGTATTATCCTTTCTTATGGTTTCTATAATCTTTAAAACATTATTACAAACTATTTTTAAATCACTTTCTGTCATAGGAATTTCTGCTTCTAAAGAAGCACTATATATTGATGTTTTTAATTTATCAAAGTTAAACTCTTCAGTTCGACCATTTCTTTTTATAACTTTCATAAATATCTCCTTTCCATAAAAATAAGTATTAATTAAAATTATATGAAAATAAAATAGAGTTTATACATTTGTCAATATTTTAAAATGTACAAAATACAACAAATTTTTATAAGGATTTTTACAAAATAGTCAAATAACATTAATTTATTTAAAAAATATACGATAATTTAATTGAATTAGAAGAAGATATAGAAAGGAATTGGTTAGTAATTATGAAAAAGAAGAATATAAAATTGGGGACTAAACTTTTAATTATGTTTATAATTTTATCTGTAATTCCTATGGTTATCCTAGGAGGAATACAGTTTATAAAAACTAATAAAAGTATGAGAAACCAATTTGAACAAAATTCTAAAGAATATTTAAGTCTTGCAGAAAATACAGTAGATACATTTTTCAATGAATTTATAGATCAAGTAGAAATTTTATCACAAAATAAAAATATTATAGATATACATAAAAGCTTAGAAGTTGAAACATATGCTCAAAATGTTATAAATAGTGTTAAAGAAAGTAATAAGTTTATAAAAGATGTATATTTCTCTACTGCAGATGGAAAATTATATTCTTCTCTTAGTGGGATTTTAGGGGAAAGCTATGATGGATCAAATAGAGATTGGTATAAAAAGGCTGTTGAAGGACAGAATAAAATAAATATTAGTGATGCTTATTTAGATGTTGTAGATAACAATAATGTTATAACTTTATCTAAAGCTGTTTATAATGGAAATGATTTAGTTGGGGTTTTAGGGATAGATATAAATATAGATAAACTTTCAAATAAATTAAGCAATATTAAGATTGGTGAATCAGGATATATATATATATTAGATAGAAATGGAATCACAGTATCACATAATAAAAGTGAATTTTTAGGAAAAGATACATTTTCAAAATTACCATTTTGGAAGGAAGTATCAACAAATAACGATGGAATAGTAAGATATAATTTTGAAGGAAAAAATAAAATAGCAATATTTGATACAGATAAATTAACAGGATGGAAATTAATTTCAACAATAACAAATGATGAAATTAATAAAGAAAGTAATAATGTTTTAAAAACTTCATTAATATTATTTGTTATTATTTTAGTAGCAGTAATTTTATTAGCTATTATTTTCAATAAGCATTTAACAAAAAATATTGATAAAATAAAAGAAGGGTTGAAAAGAGCTGCAGAAGGAAACTTTAGCGAAAAGGTAATAGTTAATTCAAGAGATGAATTAGAGGAATTAGCTGATGATTATAATAGATTTTGTGATTCTATAGGCGCTTTAATAGGTGAAACAGTAAATACTACAGAATTTGTTGTTGAAACTTCTAAAAGTCTAGCTGAAATGACAAGTATGAATGGAGATGCTATGAATCAGATAGCTCAAGCTATAGAAGAAATAGCAGGCGGCTCTACAGATCAAGCTAGAAATTCTCAAGATAGTGTTGGTGAGATGAATGGTTTAGCAGACATGATTAATAAAGTAATATCTGAAACTGAAGTTATGAAAGAACTTGCTCTAAAATCAGATAATCTAACTGGAAAAGGAATAGGCATGATTAAAATTTTAGAAGAAGGTTCTAATGATAGTAGAAATGCTTCTAGAAAAGTTAATGATGTAGTTAATGAAGTAAATAAAAGTAACAGAAAAATTAGTAATATAACAAAGGTTATAACAGATATTACAGAACAAACAAATCTTTTAGCTTTAAATGCAGCAATTGAAGCGGCAAGAGCAGGAGAAGCTGGAAAAGGATTTGCAGTAGTTGCTGATGAAATAAGAAAATTATCAGAACAATCAAGGATTTCTACAGAAGAAATTGGCAGTATAATTGAAGAAATGCAAATTAAATATGATATGGTAATGGAAGCCTTAAATAATGCAGATGAGAGCTTTGAGATTAGAAATAAATCAGTAGATGAAACTAAAAATGTATTTAATGAAATATTATTAGGAGTTAAAGACTTATCCTTAGAAGTAGAAAAAGTAGTGGAATGGATAAACAAAATATCCAGCGGAAAAGATGCTGCTGTAGATAAGATAAATTCTGTATCAGTTGTAGCTCAGGAGATAGCAGCTAGTACAGAGGAAGTATCTGCAACTGTTGAAGAGGTAAATTCTAATACTGAAAGCTTAACAAACCATTCAGCAGAACTTAGTGATATTGCAGAAAAACTACAAAGTCAAATTGAAAAATTTAAGTATTAATAAGTTATAAAAATAATTTAATAAAGAGGAATGCAAAAAAATAATGTAAAATTATTTTGGGCATTCCTCTTTTCATGTAAGGATAGATTAAATTTGTTTTTATAAAAGAGTGAGTTTATTTATAACTTTATATTATAGATAATTTATTTTATATTTTAATGTATTAAATTATTATTTGAAGAAAAGATATTATAATTATTATTAATCCTGATATTATAGAGCTACTATCATTAATAGATTTTTTCATAAATCTTTTTCCAATAACTATTCCTAAAGGAATAAATATTATAGAAAAAATAAAAGTTATAGTAGTAGTAATTAAAAGGTTTAATCCAGCAAGACTTCCTGCAATTCCTAAAGCGAAGTTATTGATAGATAAGGCTAAAGAAAGTGTTATAGATTCTTTAAAATCTATATAGCCAGATAAGTCTTGGTCCGCTTTCTCAGGGGAATATAGTATATAATCTTGCTTTTTTGCTCTTCTTTTTTTTATCATTCCATCTATAAAAAAGTATAGCCCCACACATAAGAGAGATAAATTTCCTAATATACTTATATATTTTATTGGAATAAAATTAGATATATATAATCCTAAATTCATAGATACCAAAGTTCCTAAGGCAGACATAAATGCAATTATTAAATTAGCACCAGTACTTACTTTAATATTTTTTATTCCATAAGCTATTGCAACTATAAATGTATCAATACTACAAGAAAATACAAATAATAATGCTGAAAGTATATCCATTTAAAAACCTCCTTTGTATATTTTTAATATATTAATGAAGCTTTTAAATGGTGATAGTATTTAACAAAATAAATATTAATAGGCAAATCTATAACTTATATAAACAATTTATTGAAAAAATTTCTATTTTTTAATAAAAATCTAAGAAGTATATATGAAATATATAAATATTTTGACAATAAAAGTTGTTTGAAAATTCTTATCAAAATAGGGAAATGTAATAAAAAGTATTTAAATATATAAGCATTACAAAAATATTATTGTTTTATTGAAGAAATTTTAGTAATATTTTTAGATAGTTAATAAAAATAAAATTTATATTTAATGTTAAATTAATTTTTAGGAGTTATAATATGAATATGATTATTATTTATTTATTGGTAATAAATATTTTAGGATATTTAATAATGTTTTTAGATAAAAAAAGAGCAAGAGAAAAGAAATGGAGGATAAAAGAAAAAAATATTTTCTTTTTAGCAATATTAGGTGGAAGTTTAGGAGAAACACTAGGTATGTATAGGTTTAGACATAAAACGAAACATTGGTATTTTAAATATGGATTACCTATTATTTTAATAATTCAATTAAATTTCCTCTTTTATTTGCATTATAGAAAATTATTAATCAATTAAAAAAAAATAAAATTTAACATTTAAAAATGATAAAACAATATTTTTATTTATATAAATATGTTAATATAATAAATATCATAAGAATTTATAAAAGTTACTTATATAATTAATAATATAAGTACTTGATTTTTAATTATATTTGAAATATATTATATGAAGTATGATATATAGATAAATCTACAAAAGAAAATGGTATTTTATGTGAAAAGAAACAAAAAAGGTAATTTAAAATAGCATACTAAAAAATTAGGAGTGAGTTAAATGAAAGAGTTTATCTTTTCAGCTACAGCGGTTTTCCAAATTTCTATATTCATTTTAACTATGTACTATTTAGTACTGGGTTTTTTTGGATTTCATAGAAAGAAGGAAGTTAAAAAGTATCCGCCTAAGAAAAAGTTTGCTTTAATTATAGCAGCTCACAATGAGGAATTGGTTGTAGCTAACTTAATAGAAAGTTTAAAACATCAAAATTATCCTAAAGAGTTATATGACATCTTCCTTATTGCGGATAATTGTACCGATAGTACGGCAAAAATAGGACGAGAACATGGTGCAAGAGTTTTTGAAAGATCAAACAAAGAAAAAAGAGGAAAAGGTTTCGCTTTAGAATGGATGTTTGATAAAATATTTAAAATGGATGAAAAGTTTGATGCAATAGCTATTTTTGATGCAGATAATATAGCTTCAGATAATTTCTTAATGGAAATGAATGCAAAAATGTGTGAAGGCTATAAAGTAGTCCAAGGCTATATAGATTCTAAAAATCCAAGTGATTCTTGGATAACTCAAAGTTATTCAATAGCTTTCTGGTCTGCAAATAGATTATTCCAATTAGCAAGAGCTAATATAGGATTATCAAATCAAATAGGTGGTACTGGATTTGTAGTAGATGTTGATATATTAAAGGAATTAGGTTGGGGAGCTACATGCTTAACAGAAGACCTAGAATTTAGCTGTAAACTTGTTTTAAATGGAGAGAAAGTAGGTTGGGCTCATGATGCTATAGTTTATGATGAAAAACCTCTTACATTAAAGCAATCATGGAATCAAAGAAAAAGATGGATGCAAGGATTTTCAGATGTAGCATCAAGATACTTTATGAAGCTTATAAAAAAGGCAATAAAAGAAAGAAGCTTTGTAACATTTGATTGTGCTTTATATGTAGTTCAACCATTTGTAACTTTATTATTAGCAGTATCAATGATATTAACTGTTGCACAAAATTGTACAACAGGATTAAATATATTTGTTATAAATGATTTATTTAATAATACTACTTGGAAAATATTTAGTGCAGTACAATTTATAATAACACCTTATATATTAATTAAGGATAGAAAGATTGGAAAACCTTTATTTGTTCTTATATTATTTTACTCATTAAATGTATTTGTATTCCCAGAAATTATACACGAAGGTTCAAGCATTTGGTTTGTAAGTGGAGTTTATTTAGCTTATAATTTAGGATTCCTATTACTTACATACTTAATTACTGGAAAAGAAAATACTTTATTATTCTTTAGATATTTATTGTATGCATTATATACATTAACTTGGATACCTATAACAGTTCAAGGAATATTAAATAAAAATAATAAAGAGTGGAGTCACACTAAGCATGTTAGACAAATAGGTATTTACGAAGTATAATTTTAAGAAAGAATAAATTTTAATGATGAAGAACACTTGATTAAAATCATAGTGTTCTTTATTTTTGCTTAATAACAACCTGCGAACAAGTGTTTGACAACAAATAAAGATATATTTATACTTAATTAGTGTAGGAAAGGCGGTGAATTCGTTGTATAGAATTGAAAGCTACAGCGAATTATTAAAAGATATAGACAATTGCATTTTTATAGATGTTAGAAGTGAAAAGGAATATGAAGAAGAAACTATACCAGGATCTATAAACATTCCTATTTTATGCAATGAAGAGAGAGAAGATGTAGGAACTGTTTATAAACAGAAAAGTACAGAAATTGCAAAGGAAGTAGGGATAAAATATATTTCTAAAAGGTTACCAGAAATCTTTAGTAGAATACAAAATCTTTATAATGAAAATAAGGGGAAAAAAATAGTAGTATTCTGTGCAAGAGGTGGAATGAGAAGTGGAAGTATTCATGCTCTTATGAATTCTTTAGGAATCCACATCTATAAACTTCAAGGAGGATATAAGGCTTATAGGCAATGCTTAAAGGCAGAACTAATTAAAGAGTTTCAAAATATTGAGCTTGTAACATTATATGGAAATACTGGCATAGGAAAAACTGATATGCTCAAAGAATTAAAAAACAAAGGTTATGATGTATTAGATCTTGAAGGAGCAGCTAATCATAGAGGTTCTTTATTAGGAGGAGTTGGACTTGGAAGATGTAATTCTCAAAAGATGTTTGAATCTCTAGTTTATGAGCAAATTAAAAATAGAAAAAGTAATTTGGTATTTACAGAAGGGGAAAGCAGAAGAATCTGTAAGATTATTATGCCAGATGAAATTTGGAATAAAATATTAAAATCAAGGAATATTTATATAACTGCTGATTTAGATTTTAGAGCAGAAAGATTAGTAAAAGAGTATACAGACTTTGAAAATGCCAATTTAAAAATAAATAAAGCCTTAGATAATATGAAAAAGTATATAAATGAAGAAAGAATTGAAAAATATAAAGAGTTAGTAAATAATAATGAGTTTAAAGAAGTGGCAAAGGATTTAATGATAAAATATTATGATCCTATGTATATGGGAGCTTCAAAAAAGAGAGATTTTTTAGATAAAATACATATATCATCTATTGAAGAGGCAGTTGCTAAATTAATTGATATATATAATAATTTAAAAGAAAATAGTACATTAGAAATTATAAATGGAAGTGAGTTTTTAAATGATGAATTTATTCAAACCACTTATAAAGGATAACAAAAATAGGTAGGTGCAAATTATGAGTTCAGATAAAGAGAAGATAAATATTAGTTATGATGTTACAGATTTAACTTCCCTTGAAAAATTAGAACCAGTTAGAGTTAGACCAGGAATGTATATAGGCTCTACATCATCAAAGGGATTACATCATTGTATTTGGGAAATATTAGACAATGCTATAGATGAAATATCTAATGGATATGGAAATAAAGCTGTTGTTATTTTAAATAAAGATAAAAGTGTAACTATAATGGATAACGGTAGAGGAGTTCCTACAGGAATACATCCAATAAAAAAGAAATCTGGAGTAGAGATGGTTTTTACAGAACTACATACCGGTGGTAAATTTAATAATAAAAACTATAAAACCTCAGGAGGTCTTCATGGAGTAGGAGCTGCTGTAGTAAATGCTCTTTCTAAATGGCTTGAAGTTGAGGTTTATCAAAATGGCAAAATATATAAGCAAAGATTTGAAAATGCTTATGATAAAGAGCTAAAAAAAGTTATGCCAGGAACTCCTATTAAAGGATTAGAAATTATAGGAGAAACAAAAAAAACTGGAACTAAAGTAACTTTTATGCCAGATGATACTATATTTTCTACAATAGATTTTAAGTTTGACGTTATAGATGAAAGACTTCAAGAATTAGCCTTCCAGAATAAGGGAATAAAACTTCAGCTTATAGATAATAGAAAAGATCAAGAAGTTAAAAAAGAATACTTTTCAGAAAGGGGACTTCTTGATTTTATTGACTATTTAAATGAAAGCAAAACACCAATACATCAACAGCCTATTCTTTTTGAAGGGGAAAGAACAGTATCAAATATTAATATGTATGGAGAAATCTGTATGCAATTTACAGATTCTACAACAGAATATATTGCAAGTTATGTTAATAATATTCCAACAACGGAAGCTGGAACTCATGAAACTGGATTTAAAACTGGTATGACTAGAGCTTTTAAAGAGTGGGCAAGAAAGTTATCACTTATAAAAGAAAAAGATAAAGAATTTGAAGGTGATGATTTAAGAGAAGGTATAACTGCTATTGTTAGAATTAAAATAACTAATCCAGTTTTTGAAGGACAAACAAAAACAAAGTTAGGTAATACCGAAGCTTATACTATGATGAATGATTTAGCTTATACTAAACTTTGTGAATGGATAGAAGATAATAAAGAAATAGCTACAAGTATTATAAATAACGCACTAGATGCTGCTGCAAGAAGAGAAAAAATAAAAAAAATAAATGACGCAGAAAAGAAAAAAATAGGTAAAGGTGCAGCGCCTTTAGCTGGTAAAGTGGCAGTTTGCACATTAAAAGATAATTCTGTTAATGAATTCATAGTAGTTGAGGGAGACTCAGCAGGTGGTTCTGCAAAACAAGCTAGAGATAGAAGATTCCAAACAATAATGCCATCTAAAGGTAAAATAATGAATACGGAAAAACAAAAGCTTGAAAATGTATTAGGTTCAGAGGAGCTAAAAATATTTAACACAGCAATTGGTACTGGAACTTTAGATAATTATAAAGAGGAAGATTTAAAATATAACAAAATAATAATAATGAGTGATGCAGATGTAGATGGATACCATATAAGAACTTTATGGATGACATATATATATCGTTATATGAGACCACTTATTGCTAATAATCATTTGTATTTAGCTCAACCACCGTTATATAAAGTTTATAAGAACACTAAAAGTGGTGAAGTAGTGAAGTACGCTTATAGTGATGAAGAACTTGAAAAGGCAAAAAAAGAAATAGGAAAAGGGGCACTTATACAAAGATATAAAGGTCTTGGAGAGATGAATCCAGAGCAGCTTTGGGAAACAACTTTAAACCCAGAAACTAGAACTTTAATACAAGTTACAATAGAAGATGCATCTAAAGCGGAAAAAATGGTTTCACTTCTTATGGGAGATGTAGTAGAGCCAAGAAAAAATTATATGTATAAGTATGGTGAATTTTAGATTATATACTAATAAAAAAAGATTGGAGTAGCAGGTATGGCAAAAAAAAATAATATTATTCCAAAGGACAACAATATAATAAGAGTACCTCTAGAAGAAGCGATGCCTGAAAATTACCTTCCATATGCTGTGGAGGTTGCGAAGGAAAGAGCTCTTCCAGATGTTAGAGATGGACTAAAACCAGTTCATAGAAGAATATTATATGGTGCTTATATGCTTAAGGCATTTCCAGATAAGCCTTATTATAAATCAGCAAGAATAGTTGGAGATATATTAGGTAAATTCCATCCTCATGGAGATTCATCAGTTTATGATGCCATGGTTATTTTAGCTCAAAACTTTTCAACAAGAGAACCTTTAATTGATGGACATGGTAACTGGGGATCAATAGATGGAGATGGAGCCGCAGCCATGAGATATACAGAAGCAAGGCTTTCTAATATATCTATGGAGATGCTTAAGGATATAGAAAAAGGAGTAGTTGATATGGTTTCAAACTACTCAGATAGTGATGTAGAACCTAAGGTATTACCAGCAAGATATCCTAATTTATTAGTAAATGGAGCTTTTGGGATAGCTGTTGGATTAGCAACTAATATTCCACCTCATAATTTAGGAGAAGTTTGTGATGGTACTTTAGCTTATATAGATAATCCAGAGATTACAACTAAAGAACTTATGAATTATATAAAGGCTCCAGATTTACCAACAGGTGGAGTTATAATAGGTAAAAATTCTTTAATTTCTGCCTATGAAACAGGGGAAGGAAAGGTAACTTTAAGAGCTAAAACTTCCATTGAAAGATTAGAAAATGGAAGGCTCGGAATTGTTATCACAGAGTTTCCATATAGAAGAAATAAGGCAAGACTTCTTCAAACTATATCAGAAATGACAGGAGATAAAAGACATTCAAAGGCTTTAGAGTCTATAACAGATATTAGAGATGAGTCAGATAGAACTGGTATAAGAGCAGTAATTGAATTTAAAAAGTCAGTAGATGAAGAGACTGCAGATAAAGTTTTAAAATATTTATTTAAAAAGACAGACCTTCAATGTAATATAAGTTTTAATATGGTGGCTTTAGCAGAAGGTAAACCAGAAACTATGGGTTTAAAAACTATAATAGGTCATTATGTTAATCATCAAAAGGATGTTATAACAAGAAGAACTAAAAGAGAGTTAGATATAGCAGAAAAAAGATTTCATGTAGTTGAAGGATTTATAAAAGCTATAGATATAATAGATGAGATAATTGCAGAAATTAGAGCTTCCAAGTCTAAAAAAGAGGCGGCAGAAAAGCTTATTAATAAATTTCAGTTTACTAGTATACAAGCAGAAGCTATATTAGAACTTATGCTTTATAGATTAACAGGTCTTGAAATAAATGTATTTAAAAAAGAATATAAGGAATTAGAAAAAACTATAAAAAGACTTAAAAAGATTCTAGAAAGTGAAAAAGAATTATTAAAGGTAATAAAAACAGAACTTATAGAAATAAAAGATAAGTATTTTTCACCTAGAAGAACTGATATAGTAGAAGATGAGTCAGAGGCTAAAATAAATCTAGAAGAACTTATAGTAGTAGAAGATATAATGGTTACATTATCAGAAGAAGGGTTTATAAAAAGAACTCCAATTAAAAGTTATAATAGATCTAATTCAGATGCTTCAGATATTGAGTATAGGGAAGGAGATTCCTTAAAGTATTTATTTAAGTCTAATACCAAAGATACTATAGTTATTTTTACTGATAAAGGTAATATGTATCAAATAAAAGGAAATTCAATACCAGAATGTCGTTGGAAAGAAAAAGGAGAAAGAATTGATAGTCTAATAAGAGGCTTAAACCTTGAAGATGAAAAAATTATATCAGTACAGTCAATAGAAAACTTTACTCCAAATAAAGCTTTTCAATTTATAACTAAAAAGGGATTTATAAAAAAGACTTCTTTAGATAAGTTTATAACAGGGTATACAAAGCTTATGGCATTAAAGCTTAAAGATTCCGATAAGCTTTTATATGTAAGATTTATAGATGTTAATGAAGAAGAAAAATTCATATATGTAAAAACTAAAAAGAATATAGAGTTTTATATAGAAGAACCTAAACTTGATATAGTAGATAGAAATATATTAGGAACAGAAATTTGCAATCTTACATCAGAAGATGAAATAGTTAATATAGAATTTAAAGATGAATACAAATATGAAGAATTTATTTTAGGAGTTAGTAGAAAAGGAAAGGTAAAAATTTATTCAAGATTAAGTTCCGATTCTTATAATAAAGTTAGAACAAGTTCAGGAGAATTTATTTTAGCCTTCTCAAATAAGGGGAATGTTTACAAATTTCCTTCCTTTATGGCTCAAAATATCAAAGAACCTTTAGATATTTCTAATTTTGTTGATGGATTTAAAAAGGATGAGGAAATACTTTTAGTAGTTAGTGAAAAATCATTTAATGAAGATAACTATATATATTTCTTTACTAAAAATGGTTTAATTAAAAAAACTATGATGAAAGATTTTGAAGGAAGCTATAATAATCAAATGGCCTATAGATTCAAAACAGAAGATGATATTTTAGTATCTATAGAGTATTCTTCTAAAGAGAAAAATCACATAGTTATAGTAACTAAAAAAGGTATGGGAATAAAATTTGAAAGTGAAAATGTAAATCCTATGGGAAGAGTTGCATCTGGAGTTACAGGAATATCTTTAAAAGATGAAGATGAGGTTGTTTACGGAAATGTTATTTCTGTATTCTTTAATAAAGAGTATAATGAAGGTAATGAAATTGCAGCTACCTATGATGGATATGAAAAATTGATTTTAATATCTAAAAATGAGGATATTAAAGAAACTTATATAAATAATATAAAGCTTCAAAATAGAGCTGGAAGAGGAAATAGTTTAATAGTACTTATCATGGATGACTATGTAAAGGAAGTTGTTTTAACATAGGAGGGATTGAAATGAAAAAATTATTAGTAATGTTAGCTGATGGTTTTGAAGAAATTGAGGCTCTTACTGTAGTAGATATTCTTAGAAGAGCTAATGTAAAATGTAGTATGTGTACATTAGAAGAAAAAGAGGTTAGAGGAACTCATGATATTAAAGTAATAGCAGACATTTCTATTGATAATGAATCTGTTAAAGATTATGATGGCGTAATTTTACCAGGAGGTCTTCCAGGAGCTACTAATTTAAGAGATAGTGAAAAAGTATTGAATTTAATTAGAGATTATAATAAGAAAGATAAACTTATAGCTGCTATTTGTGCAGCTCCTATAGTTTTAAGTGAAGCAGGATTAACAGAAGGTAAGGCTATAACTTCTTATCCAGGATTTGAAGAACAACTAGGAAATTGTTTATATAAAGAAGATTTAGTAGTCAGAGATGGAAATATAATAACATCTAGGGGACCAGCTACTGCTATGCTTTTTGCTTATGAAATTTTAAATTACTTTGGATATAAAAGAGAAGCAGAAAATTTATATGAAGGTATGTTAGTTAAGGATTTAATAAAATAATTACTAAATAAATTAATTTGTAATATAATAAGAAGTGTCTTTTGCTGAGGTTTCATCAAGAGATACTTCTTTTTTAAGTTATAATATTTTAAAGGGTATATATTTAAATAGTCTTTTATTATATAAATTTATAAAAAGAATAATTTTATTAGGAGAAAAATATGAAAAAATTTGTTTTAGATAACGGAGTTAGATTTATATATAAATATAGAGAAGGAGAGATAACCTCTTTTTCAATAGGATTAGAGGCTGGAGCAAATAGTGAAGATGGATATAATTTAGGTGTTGCCCATGCCTTAGAACATATGGTTTTTAAGGGAACAAAAACTAAAAGTGAAGATGAAATAAATAAGGATTGTGATAGACTTTTTGGATTTAATAATGCAATGACTAATTTTCCATATGTTATTTATTATGGAACAATTACTAATGATGATTTTTATGAGGGATTAAGACTTTATGGAGATATAATACTAAATCCTTCATTAAAAGAAACAGGATTTAAAGAAGAAATTTCTGTTATATTAGAAGAGTGTAGAGAATGGAAAGAAGATTTAGATCAATTATGTGAAGATGAAGTTTTTTATAATTCCTTTTCAAAAAGAAGAATTAAGGAAATAATAATAGGAACTGAAGAAAGTATAAAAAATATCACTATAGATGAATTAAAAAGATTTTATAATGAATTTTATATATCAACTAATTTAGTAGTGTCTGTTGTAACTTCTATTCCTTTAGAAGATGTTTATGATAAAATATATGAAGTCTTTGGTAAGATTACAAAAAAGGTAAATAAAAAGCTACCTCTAAACATTACATACGAAGATAACAAGAAAGGAACTTTTGAAAAAGAAATTTTAGGATTTAAAGGTTCAAAAATTATATTTGTATATGATATATCTCATTTAAATATTGAAGAAATAGAGGCTCTAAAATTATTTAATATGTGGTTTGGAGAAGGAGTTAGCTCAAAGCTTTATGATGAGATAAGAAGCAAAAATGGTTTAGCTTATGATGTAGGTAGTTATATAAAAAATGAAAAAGGAATAAAAGAATTTATAATATATTGTAGTTCTAGTAAAGAAAATATTTTAAAGGTCTCTCACTTAATAAAAAGGGTAAAGAGGGAGAGCCTAGAGTTTTCTAAAATAATTTCCCATGAAAATTTTAATTTACTGAAAAAAAGATTAAAATTAAAAAGAGCATTAGATTTAGAAAAGAGTATAGTATTAGCTAATAGATTAACTATATATGAAATAATGTATAGTGATTGTTCTATACTAGAAGATGAACTATTAGAAAAGATTTTTGTAGATATAGATTTAGTAGAAAAAACAATTAATAAGATTTTAAAAGAAGATACAATACAAATTTTAAAGTAAAGGTGGTAACTAATGAAGGAAAAATGGTTACTTATAGGGAAAAGTGAAAAGAAAATAAAAAGAATAGTAGAGAAATGTAATATTTCACCTTTTATTGCAAGACTTCTTGTTAATAGGGGTATAGAGGAAGAAAAAGACGTTAAAAGATTTTTGTTTGGAGATATAGAGGACTTATATTCTGGAAATATGATGAAGGATATGGATAAAGGTATCTCTATAATAGAAGAGGCTATAAAATTAAAAAAGAAAATTATAATCTATGGTGATTATGATTGTGATGGAGTTATAAGTACTGTAATTTTATATAAAACTTTAAAAGAGTGTGGAGCTAATTTTAACTATTATATTCCTAATAGAGAAGATGAAGGCTATGGAATGAATAGTAATAGAATAAAAATTTTAAAAGAAGAGGGATATGAAGTTATAATAACTTGTGATAATGGTATTGCTGCCTTTGATGAAATAAATTATGCCAAAGAATTGGGGTTTCAAGTAGTTATTACAGATCATCATGATATTCCTTTTAAAGAAAATGAAGAGGGAGAGAAGGAATTTTTTATTCCTAATGGAGATGCAATTATAAATCCTAAAAGAAAAGATTGCGGTTATCCTTTTAAAAAGATTTGTGGAGCTGGAGTAGCCTTAAAGTTTTCTAAGTGTCTTTTTGATAGATTAAAAACTCCTAAAGAAAAATGGACTAAGCTTATAGAATATTGTGCTATAGCAACAGTATGTGATGTAGTTGACTTGATAGATGAAAATAGAATTATTGTAAAAGAAGGTCTAAAGTTAATTAATTCTACTGAAAATTTAGGATTAAAAGCTTTAATAAAAGCTACAAATTTAGCCAATAAAAAAATATCTGCATATCATTTAGGATTTGTTATAGGACCTTGTATAAATGCAACTGGTAGACTTGAAACAGCAGATTTATCTGTTGAGCTTTTAATAACACAAGATGAAAATAAGGCAGAAAATCTTGCAAAAGAGCTTTATGAACTTAATAAAAAAAGACAGGATTTAACTACGGAAAGTGTAGAACAAATAATTGAACAAATAGAAAGAAATAAAATGGAAGAAGATAAGGTTCTTCTAATATATAATGATTATGTTCATGAAAGTATTGCAGGGATAGTAGCAGGAAGAATTAGAGAAAGATATAATGTGCCTTCTATAGTGATAACTAAGGGAAAGGATATGCCTAAAGGATCTGGTAGATCTATTGAAGAATATGATATGTTTTATGAACTATCAAAATGCAAAGATCTTATGAGTAAGTTTGGTGGGCATCCTATGGCAGCAGGACTTTCTCTAGAGAAAAATGCTATTGAAAAATTAAGAAAGAAGCTTTTAGATAATTGTACTTTAACAGAAGAGGATTTAATGTATAAGATAAGAATAGATTTACCTTTATCATTAAAAAACATAGATGAAAATTTAATAAAGTTTATAAATTTATTAGAACCTTTTGGTAAAGGAAACCCATCACCTATATTTGGAGCAAAAGGTGTAGAGGTTAAAAGAGTTTGGCTTTTAGGAAAAGAAAAAAATATAGTAAAGTTTAGATGTAAAATAAATGATAGTAATAATTATATAGATTGTATTTCCTTTGATAGATTCCAAAGTTTTAAAAATTTATATATTGAAAAATTTGGAGAAGAGAGGTTTAATGAAATTATAAATACTAGTTATTGTAGTTTCTATATGGATTTTATATTTTATCCTCAAATTAATGAATTTAATGGAAATAGGAATATTCAACTTGTAGTTAAAAACTTAAGGTTATAGTTACTATTTATAAGGGAGAGAATTATTATGGAAATAATAAAATTAAAAAACAAACCTAATATGGATTGTATGGTATGTGGAGAGGAATTGGTTTATAAGCAGAATAATGAAATTGCAGTTTGTTATTATTGTAAAAAAGAATTTATAACTAATGTTTCCTGTAAAAATGGACATTTTGTTTGTGATAAATGTCATGGAAAAGATGGATATTCTTTAATAGAAGAATACTGTGTAAATAGTGATGAATTAAATCCATTAGATATTTGCGAAAATTTAATGAATAATAAAAAAATAAATATGCATGGACCAGAACATCATTTTTTAGTTCCAGCAGCTTTATTGTGTAGTTATTTTAATAGAATAGGTGAAAAAGAAAAGAAAAAGGGAAAGATAGCTATTGCTAAAACTAGAGCAATGACAATTCCAGGTGGTTCTTGTGGATATTATGGAAATTGTGGTGCAGCAGTAGGGGCAGGCATATTTATGAGTATAATGACAGAATCTACACCTCTTTCAGAAGATAGTTGGGCTAAGTGTAATGAAATAACTGGTAGGATTTTAATTCATTTAGCAAAGATGGGTGGCCCACGTTGCTGCAAAAGATCTGTTTATACAGCAATAACAGAAACTAATAAATTTTTAGAAGAAAATTTTAGTATAACTTTAATTGGAAAGTCAGATAAAATATTTTGTGGATATTCAAAATATAATAAGCAATGTATCGGCAATAGATGTGAATATAATTTATCAAATAGTGATAACAAGATAGGAAATAAATAAGTTTTACATATTAAATTAAAGTCCTTATAAATTAAAAATTTTATGGTTTGTTTATTTATTAAAAAAATATATTAAATAAAAGAGAGCATCTTTTAATGATAAAATTCATTTTAAGATGCTCCCTTTACTCTTAAAATAATATTTTACTTTTTAAGAAGTCTTAATTGTATAAATATATTAATATATTTATATAGATTTTATCTTCTTAAATATAATTATATAAATTTAGTTTAATTATAGAAAGGAATATAAATATTATAGTCCTTTTTCGTATTGCTCAACCATTCTTTTAACCATTTCTCCACCAACGCTACCGCATTGTTTTGAGCTTAATTCTCCATTATAATCTGTAAATGGAACTCCCATTTCTTTTGCGATTTCCATTTTGAATTTTGATAATCCATTCTTAGCTTCTGGTACTAATTTTTGTGCCATTTTTAAGCACCTCCTTAATTATTTTTGTAATATTATATTGTCCTTTTAAATAAATTTTATTTTATATAATTGATGGACGATATAGAAAAATAATCCTCTTTAATAATAATTCCATTGCAAAAAAAATAATATTTAGAATATAATTAAATGTGTTTGATAATATAAGATAATTTTTATAGAAAATAAGTTATAATTATATAAATAAAATTATTGATTTTTATAAAGGGGATGTTTAGTTTGAATAGATATAAAATAATAATGACTGGTGGAGGTTCAGCTGGTCATGTTACACCAAATTTGGCTTTAGTACCTAAGCTTAAAAAGGCAGGGTTTGAAATAAAGTATATAGGAAGTAAGGATGGAATAGAAAAGGATATAATAAAAAAAGAAGGTATAGAATATTATTCAATATCATCAGGAAAACTTAGAAGATATTTTGATATAAAAAATTTTACAGATCCTTTTAAAGTAATGAAAGGTGTTTGCGATGCTTTTTTAATATTAGGAAGAGAAAAACCAGATGTAATTTTTTCAAAAGGTGGTTTTGTAACAGTTCCAGTAGTTATTGCAGCATCAATGAGAAATATTCCAGTGGTATCTCATGAATCTGATATGACTCCTGGACTTGCAAATAAATTAGCATCACCTTTTTGTAATAAGCTTTGTGTAACTTTTCCTGAAAGTGTGAAACTTGTAAAGGGGAATAAAGGAATTGTTACAGGTACTCCAATTAGGGAAAGTTTATTTGAAGGAAATAAAAATAATGGTAGAAGATTTTTAAATTTTGAAACGGAAAAAGATATTATTCTCGTAATGGGTGGAAGCTTAGGATCAAAAATAATAAATGATACTATAAGAAATAATTTGAAAGAACTACTATTAAAATTTAATATAGTCCATCTTTGCGGTAAAGGAAATTTAGATAAAAACTTAAAAAACATTAAAGGGTATAGACAATTTGAATATTTAAGAGAAGAATTACCAGATGTAATAAACGCAGCTGATTACTTAGTATCAAGAGCAGGGGCTAATTCTATATTTGAAATCTTAGCACTAAAAAAGCCTAATATTTTGATTCCTCTTTCTAAAAAGGCATCAAGAGGAGACCAAGTTCTTAATGCAAAATCCTTTGAAAAAAGTGGATATAGCATTGTTATAGAAGAAGAAAATCTTACTGATGCTGATTTTATGACTAAAATAAAATATTTAAAAGATAATAAAGAAAAGTTTATAAAAAATATGGAGAATAGTAAAAGTAGAAATGGAGTCGATAATATCATAAATGTAATATTAAATTCCATAAGAAAATAGTATAAGGTTTTTATAAATTATAAGGGTTAAAATAGCTTGTTAACTATATATCATTTAATTATATAGTTATATAGCTATTTTCTTTTTATTTTATAGAATTAGATAGCAGGATTAGAAGGTGATTTCAAGAAAATAAAGTATATAGAAAAAAGGAGCAATTTTGAGAAAATTCTAATAATGTAAAGATATATAGGGTTTGTAAAGAATATATAAAAACTAAAATGAGCTAAAATATTTAAATGTATTATATATAATGTTAAAAAAATAGAGGAATTTGGAGAAATAGCGTATATATGAAACTTGCAAAAAAAAATTCATGGGGTATAATAAATATGTAGTTACTGTAAAAACCAATGGCAAAAAATAGGGTTATGTTAAATTATTAACAAGTAGAGAGGTGCTTTTTATATGAAAAAAATATCAGTAATTTATTGGAGCAATGGTGGTAATGTTGAAGTATTAGCAAGCGCTATAGGAGAAAAAATAGAGTCTTTAGGTGCAAAAGCTATTATAAAACATGTTACTGATGCAAAGGTTGAAGATGTCCTAGAGGCTGACGCAGTTGCTTTTGGAAGTCCGTCTATGGATAATAATAGAATAGAACAGCATGATATGGAACCTTTTATAAGCCAATTTAAATTATTACCTGTGGAAAACAAAAAAATAATTTTATTTGGATCTTATGGTTGGGATGACGGAAAATTCATGGAAGAATGGGTTGAACGAATGAAGGATTATGGATTTGATGTTATTGGAAGCTTAGCAGTTAAAGAATCACCTACAGAGGAACAATTGCAAAAAGCAAAAGAATTAGCAGAACTACTTACAAGATAAAAAAGCTTAATTTATATTTCTAACATATTAAGTTTTTAGAAATATACTTAAATATATTCTATTTAAAAAAATTAATAGATTTAATGAAAGAGGGGTCAACACGATGGCAATGAGAAAGATGAAGACTATGGATGGTAATACTGCTGCTGCTCATATTTCATACGCATTTACTGATGTTGCAGCTATATATCCAATTACACCATCATCACCAATGGCAGAACACGTTGATGAGTGGGTTGCACAAGGAAGAAAAAATATATTTGGTCAACAAGTGCAAGTTATGGAGATGCAATCAGAAGCAGGTGCTGCTGGTGCAGTTCATGGATCACTACAAGGTGGAGCATTAACAACAACTTACACAGCATCACAAGGTTTATTATTAATGATACCAAATATGTACAAAATATCAGGTGAATTACTTCCAGGAGTATTCCATGTATCAGCTAGATCACTAGCTACTAGCTCATTAAATATATTTGGAGATCATCAAGACGTTATGGCAGCAAGACAAACAGGTTTTGCAATGCTTGCTGAAGGTTCAGTTCAAGAAGTTATGGATTTATCAGCTGTAGCTCACTTAACAGCTATAAAATCAAGAGTTCCATTTGTAAACTTCTTTGATGGTTTTAGAACTTCACACGAAATTCAAAAGGTTGAAGTTTTAGAATATGATGAATTAGCTAAATTAGTAGATATGGATGCAGTTGAAGCATTCAGAAGAAGAGCTTTAAACCCAGATCACCCAGTAACTAGGGGTACTGCTCAAAATCCTGATATATACTTCCAAGAAAGAGAAGTTGTTAATAAGTATTATGAAGCAGTTCCAGCAATGGTTGAAAGCTACATGGCTGAAATAACTAAATTAACTGGAAGAGAATATCACTGTTTCGACTACTATGGAGCAAAAGATGCTGATAGAGTTGTTATAGCAATGGGTTCAATAACAGATGCTTTAGAAGAAACTGTTGATTACTTAAATGCTAAGGGAGAAAAAGTTGGTGTCGTTAAAGTAAGACTATTCAGACCTTTCTCAAATGAATTATTAAAGAAAGCAATACCTGCAACTGCTAAGAGAATAGCAGTTTTAGATAGAACTAAAGAACCAGGTTCAGCTGGAGAACCTCTATTCTTAGATGTACAAAATGCATTCTACGGATCAGAAGAACAACCAGTTATAGTAGGCGGAAGATACGGATTAGGTTCAAAAGACACACTTCCAACTCACTTAATAAGTGTATACAATAACTTAAAAGAAAGTAATCCTAAGAATGGATTTACTATAGCAATTGTTGATGATGTTACAAATACATCACTTCCAGAAGTTAAAGAAGACGTTGATACTACACCAGAAGGAACTAAAGCTTGTAAGTTCTGGGGATTAGGATCAGACGGTACTGTTGGAGCAAACAAGAGTGCTATAAAGATAATCGGAGACCATACTGATATGTATGCTCAAGGTTATTTTGCATATGACTCAAAGAAATCAGGTGGAATAACAGTTTCTCACTTAAGATTTGGTAAGAAGCCAATTAAATCACCTTACTTAATAAACAAAGCTGATTTCGTTGCTTGTCATAATCAATCATATGTTTATAAGTATAATGTATTAGAAGGATTAAAGAAGAATGGTACATTCTTATTAAATACATTATGGACACCAGAAGAAATAGAAGAAAAATTACCAGCATCATATAAGAAGTTTATAGCTGAAAATAACATTAAGTTCTATACTTTAAATGCTGTTAAGATAGCTTCTGAAATTGGACTAGGTGGAAGAATCAACATGATAATGCAAGCTGCATTCTTTAAATTAGCTAACATCATTCCAATAGAAGATGCTGCTAAGTACTTAAAAGATGCTGTTGTTAAATCATACGGTAAAAAAGGTCAAAACGTTGTTGACATGAACCACGCAGCTATAGATAAGGGAATAGAATCAATCGTTGAGATAAAAGTTCCAGCTGCATGGGCTAATGCAAAAGATGAAGCTAAAGAATGCAACTGCGATAAACCAGAATTCATAACTAAGATAGTTGAACCAATGAACAGACAAGAAGGAGATAAACTTCCTGTAAGTACTTTCGTTGGAATGGAAGATGGTACATTTGAAAATGGAACAGCTGCTTACGAAAAAAGAGGTATAGCTATAAAGGTTCCAGAATGGATATCAGAAAACTGTATTCAATGTAACCAATGTTCATTTGTTTGTCCACATGCTACAATAAGACCAGTATTATACAACGAAGCAGAAAAGAATAATGCTCCTGAAGGAACTAAGGCTGTTCCAGCTAAGGGTATAAAATCAGAAGAACCATTATTCTTCAGTATAGCTGTAAGCCCACTTGATTGTGCTGGTTGTGGAAACTGTGTTCAAGTATGTCCAGCTCCAAACAAAGCTTTAGTTATGAAGTTACAAGAAACTCAACACGATCAAATAAAACCTTGGGATTATGCTATAGACGAAGTTTCACCAAAAGCTAACCCAATGAATAAGAAAACAGTTAAAGGTAGCCAATTTGAAAAACCATTATTTGAGTTCTCAGGTGCTTGTGCTGGATGTGGAGAAACTCCATATGCAAAACTTATAACTCAATTATTTGGTGACAGAATGATGATAGCTAATGCTACTGGATGTTCATCAATCTGGGGTGGATCAGCACCTTCAACTCCATACACTAAGAACCATAAAGGATATGGTCCAGCTTGGGCTAACTCATTATTTGAAGATAATGCTGAGTATGGTTTAGGTATGTTCTTAGGAGTTAAAGCTGTAAGAGATAGAATAGCTGAAACTGCTAAGAGAGCTTTAGAATCAGGTGTATCAGAAGAAACTAAGGTTGCTTTAAATGATTGGTTAGAAAATATGAACAATGGTGAAGGAACTAGAGATAGAGCAGATAAATTAGTTGCTGCACTAGAAAAAGAAAACAATGAATTAGCTAAGGAAATCTTAAAGGATAAAGATTACTTAGTTAAGAGATCACAATGGATCTTCGGTGGAGACGGTTGGGCTTACGACATCGGATACGGCGGTGTTGACCATGTTCTTGCATCAGGAGAAGATGTAAACATATTTGTATTTGATACAGAAGTTTACTCAAATACTGGTGGTCAAGCTTCTAAATCTACTCCAACTGCTGCAATAGCTAAATTTGCTGCAAGTGGTAAGAGAACTAAGAAGAAAGACCTTGGAATGATGGCTATGAGCTATGGTTATGTATATGTTGCTCAAATTTCAATGGGTGCAGATAAGAACCAAACTCTTAAAGCTATAGCAGAAGCAGAAGCTTACAAAGGACCATCATTAATTATAGCTTACGCTCCATGTATCAACCACGGAATTAAAGCTGGAATGGGTAAAACTCAATTAGAAGCTAAGAATGCTGTTGAATGTGGATACTGGGCAATGTATAGATTTAATCCAGAACTTAAAGATGCTGGAAAGAACCCATTCTCATTAGATTCAAAAGAACCTAAGGGAGACTTCAGAGAATTCTTAATGGGAGAAGTTAGATATGCTTCACTTGCTAAGGCATTCCCAGAAGCTGCTGAGGCTTTATTTGAAAAGACTCATAAGGATGCAATGGAAAGATTAGAAAACTACAAGAAGTTAGCTAATCAATAATCTTAATTTAGATTGTATATTTAGGCTGAATATCATATGATATTCAGCCTTTTATATTTTATAAAATAGTAAAAGTAGAACTCATATTTATATTATTTTTATAATTTTTTTATTAAGTTATTTTTTTGTATATTTTCTAAATTATAATGCTTTATTTATGTAGTACTGATATTTTGTACTTATATTTAATATATTTAAAAAAAGTATTTAATATTTAATAAAAAAACCTTTTAATATTATGGAATTAAGGTTACAATTAATACATAACTAAATTTTATTAAGGGAGGTGAATCCTCACATTACATTGTAAAATGTGTGGAGATTATATGTCAGATAAAGATTTAAATAAATGTGGTTGTGGTTGTGGAGATCATGAAGGCGAAAATACTTGCGGATGTGGAGAACATAATCACGAAGATCATAGCTGTGGATGCGGATGTGGAGAACATTCTCATGACGATCATGAATGTGGATGTGGTTGCGGAGACCATGAATATGAAACTTTTGTAGTAGATTTAGAAGATGAAGATGGAAATATAGTTAGCTGTGAAGTAATAGATGCTTTTGAGTATAATGAATTAGAATATGTTTTAGTTCAAAATCCTCAAGATGGTTCTGTATACTTATTCAGATCAGAAGGAGAAGAAGGAAGTCTTGCTGTTCCAGATGATGAAGAGTTCCAAGCTGTAACTAAATATTACGAGGAACAACTATCAGAGTAATAAAATTTTAGTATACAAATTTAAGGGTATTTGATTTAAATCAGATACCCTTTTATTTATTAAAAGAAAAAATTATTTAGTAAAAATTTAAAATGTATTTTTAAAATAAAAGTGATGTAAAAAGGAGAAAAAAATTAAATGGAAAAATTAGCTATATTTGATGTGGATTTTACCTTAACTAAAAAGGAAACTCTTATGGAATTTTATAAATTTATGATAAGAAAAGATATAAAAAATATAAGGTTCTTACCTAGGGCTGCTTTTTCAGGAATTATGTTTATATTAAAAATTTTTGATGAAAGAAAAACTAAAGAAACTTTTTTAAAGTTTATAGATAAAATAGATGAAGATAAACTTAAGGAAATAGTTAAAGACTATTATGAGAAAGTTTTAAGTAAAATTTTTTATAAAGATGGAGTAGATATGATAAAAAAATTAAAATCTGAAGGATATAAGATATATCTAATTTCAGCGTCTCCAGAGTTTTATTTAAAAGAACTTTACAATATAAAAGAAGTTGATAAAGTAATAGGAACGAAATTTAGATTCAATGATAATAAAGTTTTTTTAAGAAAAATAGATGGAGAAAATTGTAAGGGTAAAGAGAAAGTTAGAAGACTTATGGAAGAATTAAAAAAAGAAAATATAAAAGTTGATTTTAAAGATTCATATATGTTTTCAGACTCCCTTTCAGACAAACCGCTTTTTGATTTAGTAGGCCATCCCTATCTTATAAATTATAGAGGAAAAAATAATTTGATTAAAATTTTAAAATGGAATTAATTTATTGTAAATATTTAATTTTAAATTTAAATAATGTAAAAAATTTTTCTTAATGTTTATAAAAAATTAACTAAAAGTTATTATTTTTAGAAATAATATTAAGAATTTCCATGAAATAAACGATAAAAATAAAAAGATATAATTTAAAAAAGATAATTATTATTAAGCTTAGGAGAAATGAAAATGGATAGGGTTATTTATGAAGGACATAACATAGAAGAATGTATTGAACAAGCGGTAAAAGAATTTAATTTACCAAAGGAAGTTATTAATTACAAAGTACTGGAAAATAAAGGTATTTTTAAGAAAAAGGTTAAGGCAGAATTTTCAATAGATAAAGAAAAAGCTGATAAACTAAATGGAGAAGCTGAGATTATAAATGGAAAAATAAATATTAAAAGTCCACTATTTGGAGGACAAAAAGCAGCTTTAATTCCAACATCAAAGGTTATATTAATAGTTAATGGAAAAATAATAAAAGAAGAAGAAAAGGTTTATGTAACTGGAGAAGATCAAATAACAGTATCTTGTGAAGAAATAGAAGCTAAAAGAAATTTTTCAATAGATACAGATGAAAATAATATAAAAGCTTATGGTGAAATAAGATATGTTCCTAAGGTTACTTATAGGTTAAAAGATAAATCCTTTTCAAAAGAATTAAAAATAGAAACAGAGATTTCAAAAGAGGAGTGTCCACCTGCTTTTACTAAGGATGAAATAATTAATTTTTTAAATGATCAAAAGATAATATATGGAATAAAAGAAGAAAATATAGATGAACTTATAAGTGCTAAAGAGTCTAAAAGAATTTTAATCGCAGAAGGCGAAGAAAAAATAGACGGCATAAACGATAAAATAAACATTTTATACAATACTGGAGATAATTTTGATATAAACGAAAAAATAGATTTTAGGAAAAGAAATAATATAAATAACGTTCAAGTAGGGCAAATAATTGGAGAAAAAATATTAGGACAAGATGGTCAAGATGGAATGAACATTTTTGGAAAGGTTTTGCCTCACAAAAAAGCGGTAAAGAAAAGTTTAATAGCTTTAAAAGGATGTATAGTTAAAGATAATAGAGTTGTTTCACTTAAAAAAGGACGTCCTTATTTTAAAAATAATGGTTTTTATGTAGAAGAAGTTTACGAAGTAAATTCTAATGTAGATATGAAGACAGGTAATGTTGATTTTATTGGTGGTATAGATATTAAAGGAAGCATCAGCGAAGGAATGGAAGTAAATGCCGGAGGATATGTATCTGTAGAAGGAGGAATAGACTCAGCTAAAATAACTTCAAAAGGAGATATTTTTATAAAGGGAAATGTTTTAAATTCAAATATAGAAGCTGGTGGAAAAGAAGCTAGAAAATCTATGCAAATAGATGTTTTAAGAAAATTCTCTAATAATATTAAGAGTCTTATTGAAACTGTAGAAGAGATAAAAAATCATAGTTTGCTTGGACAAAACAGAACCGATGGAGAAATAATAAAAGTTTTATTAGAGAACAAATTTAAGAATGTAAATAAATATTATATAAAGCTAATTAATTTTAATGTTATAGAAAAAGGTAAATTTGAAGATATTATTAATTTAATAAAAAAGAAATTAATAGGTTTAGCTCCTATTTCCATAAAGCATTATAGTGAATTGAACGAAATTATTAATAAGATATATTCTAAAATACAAGAATTAGAAAAAAATATTGATCTTGAGGTTAATGTACAATTAAATTATGTGCAAGATTCAACAATTATTTCTTCAAATTCAATTATTATAAATGGAAAAGGAATGTATACATCAGAATTATTAGCAAGAAATTCCATATATTTCATAAATCCTGAAAGCGTAGCAAGGGGAGGAATACTATCTGCTGAAAAGGAGATTAAATGTCAAATTGTAGGTAGTACTGGACAGGTAAAGACAACTCTTAAGGTAGGAAAAAAAGGACATATTTGGGTTGAAAAAGCTTATGCTAATACTAAATTTGTAGTAGGAGAAAGAGAATGTATTTTAGATGAACCATCTAAAAAAATAGAAGTTTATCTAGACAATAGTGGTGAAATTGTTTTAGACAAGTTTAAATTATAAGGGAGTGTATGGTGTGAGTAAAGAAGCAAAGATATTAATATTTAGCTTGAATAATGAGTATTATGCAACTGATATAATTCAAGTTGAAAGAATTTTAGGTTATGAAGAGCCAACAGTATTACCTGAGGTACCTAATTTTTTAGAAGGAGTAATAAATTATGAAAATAATATATTACCAATAATAAGTTTATCTAGAAAATTTAATTTTGAAAGCCAAATATCATCTGACAGTAAGATTATAGTTATTAAAGATGATGATGTTAAATTAGGTGTAACTGTGGATAATGTATGCGAAGTTACTGATATTAATCTAGATGATATAGAGGTACCTCCAACAGTAGGAAGTTCTATATCAACAAGATATATAAAAGGATTAATAAGATTAGAAGATAAAATAGTAATATGGTTAGATCTATCAAAGGTATTAACTGAAGATGAAAAAGAAAAAATGGCATAAGGTGTAGGGTATGGAAAGTTATATAAAAGTAGGTATAGCAGATTTAAATATAGCCTATTTCCCTGATAAAATTATGACTATTGGGTTAGGTTCCTGTATAGGAATAGCTATATATGATTATGAGAAGAAAATTGTTGGATTAGCACATATAATGTTAGCTAATTCTAAGCAATTTAAAGAAGTTACCAATCCTTATAAATTTGCAGACTTAGCAATACCCATATTAGTAGATAAGCTTATAAAGATAGGATGTAATAAAAGAAGATTAAAAGCAAAAATTGCCGGTGGTGCTTCGATGTTTAATTTTTCTGATAAAAGTATAATAAATGATATAGGAAAAAGAAATGGTGAAGCTGTAATAGAAAGTTTAAAAGCATTAAATATACCAATAGTAGCATCAGATTTAGGTGGAGTTAAAGGAAGAACTATGACTGTAGATACAAGCGACGGAAAAGTAACTCTAAAAATAATTGGTCAAGGAATTAAGGAATTATAATGGAGTGATAATATTGAAAAAAGTTAAAGTTATGGTAGTAGACGATTCCGCTTTTATGAGAAAAATGATTTCTGATATGATAAAAGCAGATGACGAATTAGAGGTAGTTGCTAGTGCTCGTAATGGAGAAGAATTAATAAAGAAACTTAGCACATATGACCCAGATGTTATTACTTTGGATGTAGAAATGCCCATAATGGATGGATTAAGTACATTAAGGGAAATGAAGAGATTAGGTATAAATAAGAAAATAATAATGGTTAGTGCTGTAACTGTAAATAATTCAAAATTAACATTAGAGTGCTTGCAAGAAGGTGCAGTAGATTTTATTTTAAAACCATCAGGAAGTATTTCTCTTGATATAGATAAAATAAAATTAGATTTAATAAATAAAATAAGAACTATTTCCTTATCAGGTAGCAAAACTTTGGAAAAAAGTGTTGGTACTACAAGGGATAGAAACATTTTAAAAAGAGATGAAAATAGGAGTAATATTAGAGGTAATGATATATATAAGGCTATAGTAATTGCCGCATCAACAGGAGGTCCAAAAGCTGTACATACTGTAATAGAAAGTCTTCCAAGCAATATGGATGTACCTATTTTTATTGTTCAACATATGCCACAAGGTTTTACTAAGGCCTTTGCTGATAGACTAAATAGAACTTGTAAATTAAAGGTTACGGAAGCAATTCACGAAGATATTATTGAAAAAAATCATGTATATATAGCTCCGGGAGGATATCATATGGAAATAGGTTCAAAGGATAGAATAATACTAACAAAAGAACCTACCTTATGGGGAGTTAGACCTGCAGCAGATAAACTTTTTAAATCTGCAGCTAGAATTTATGGTGATAAATTAATATCTGTTGTGTTAACTGGTATGGGAAGAGACGGTGCATCTGGTACAGTAGAGGTAAAAAACTTTAATGGATATACAATTTCTCAAGATGAAGATACTTGTGTAATATATGGAATGCCAAAAACTACTTTTGAAACTGGTGCAGTAGATGAGGTTTTACCATTAAATGAAATAGGAAAAAGGTTAGCCCAGCTAGTAAGAAGAGGATAGATTAAATATGGATATAAAAGATTTTGAAAAAAGCATTTATAAGGAATTAGGAATAAATCTGTCAGCCTATAAACCTACTCAACTACATAGAAGAATAGATAGTTTGATGGGAAGATTAGGTATAAAAAGTTTAGATGAATTTTTAGTTAAAATAAAAACTGATAGTAATATAAAACAAAGATTTTTAGACTTTATAACTATAAATGTTACTGAATTTAATAGAAATCCTGATATATTTAATCAGTTTGAAAAAATAGTTAAAGATGAATTTTTAGATAAAAACAAAAAAATGAAAATATGGAGTGCTGCATGTTCCATAGGTTGTGAACCTTATTCAGTAGCTATGTTTTTAAAAGAGCAAGGAGCTTCTTTATATGAACATACTATAATTGCAACAGATATAGATAAAACAGCACTAAAAAAAGCAAAAGAAGGTATCTATACAGATATAGAAATGAAAAATATTTTATCTTCAACTTTAAAAAAGTATTTTAAAACAGTAGGAGATAAGTATTATATAGATGATTCTATAAAGAAAATGGTGCAATTTAAACAACACGATCTTATATTAAATTCATATGAAGGTGATTTTGATATAATTATATGCAGAAATGTGGTTATATATTTTAATAGTGATGTAAAAGATAATATTTACCGTAATTTTACAAAGTCCCTTAAAAAGGGAGGTTTGCTTTTTGTAGGAGCCACAGAAAGTATTTATAATTATAAAGAATATGGGCTGGAAAAAGCGTCCACCTTTATATATAAAAAAGTGTAGGAGGGAAATAAATGGATACATCTCAATATTTATCAATGTTTTTAGAGGAATCTATAGAAAATTTACAAACTTTAAATGATTCATTATTAACACTAGAACAGAATCCTCATGATGTTGATAAATTAAATGAAATTTTTAGAGTGGCTCATACAATAAAAGGTATGGCTGCAACAATGGGTTATAGTAAAATGGCAGAGCTAACTCATAAAATGGAAGATGTTTTATCTAAGTTTAGAGAAGGTGAATTACAGGTTACTCAAAATGTTGTAACAACATTATTTGATTGTCTAGACACACTTGAAAAAATGGTAGATAATATATCAGAAGGCAATGATGAGGGAGTAGATGTTGATAACATAATGAGCTCATTAGAGCAGATATCTAGCGGAGAAGTACTAGCTCCTAATAAGAAGGAGAAAAAAGAAGAAAAAAAGGAAGAAGTTATTTCTGTAAAAGGAATAGAAAAGTCTGCATTAGATATTAACGAGTATGATAAAAGTATAATAGCGCAAGCTAATGAAAAAGGGTTTAAAGCTGTACAAGCACAAATAGAGTTAAGCCCTAATACACTTTTAAAATCTGCTAGGGCTTTTTTAATATTCCAAGAACTTGAACAAAATGGAGAAATAATAAAGTCATATCCTACAACAGAAGATTTAGAAAATGAAAATTTTGAATTTATTATTGAAATTATTATTCTTACAACACTAAAAACAGAAGAAATTAAAGAAAAATTATTAAATATTTCTGAAGTAGATAAAGTTTCAGTAATAGAAATCGAATTAAATAATGGAGAAGAGAAAAAAGAGGATTCACTTCAAGAAGAAAAGAAGCCAACAAAACCAGCAGAAGATAAAAAGGTAAAAAATAAACCTAATAACAAAGTTAATAAAGACCATAAAAAAGTTCACCAATCTGTTAGAGTTGATCTTGAAAGATTAGATAAACTTATGAATATGGTATCAGAATTAGTTATCAATAGAACAAGACTAGAGCAAATAAGTAGTAATTATAAGCTATTAGATTTAAATGAAACTTTAGAGCAAGTAGCAAGAACAACTACAGATTTACAAGATCTTGTTATGAAAATAAGAATGTTACCTTTAGAAGTTGTATTTAATAGATTTCCTAGAATGATAAGAGATTTATCTTTAGAATTAGATAAAGAAATTAACTTTATAGTAGAGGGACAAGATACAGAACTAGATAGAACAGTTATAGATGAAATAGGGGAACCACTTATACATCTTCTTAGAAATGCTGCTGATCATGGTATAGAAAGTAGAGAAAAGAGAATTGAAAGTGGAAAATCAGAGGTAGGAACAATAAAACTTTTAGCTTACCAAGAAGGCACTAAAGCTGTAATTGAAGTTAAAGATGATGGAGCTGGAATAGATGTTGAAAAGGTAAGGGCTAAAGCAGAGAAAAATGGTATAAGTACTGAAGGAATGAGCGAGAATGATATTAAAAATTTAATATTTGCTCAAGGATTTAGTACAAATGAAGTTGTAACAGATATTTCTGGTAGAGGAGTTGGAATGGATGTTGTTAAAACTAAAATAGCTTCTCTAGGTGGAACTGTGGATGTTTATAGTGAGATGGGAAAAGGATCAAGTTTTATTATAAAGCTTCCGCTAACACTTCAAATAATACAAGCTTTATTAGTAAAGGTTGGAGAGGAAAGTTTTGCAATTTCATTAGGTTTTATCGATAGAGTTATAGACTTTAATCAAGCAGAGATAAAGTCAACTAATGGTAAAGAGGTTATTGTTTATAGGGGAAATGTCATACCTATAATAAGATTAAATGAAAAATTAGGTATTGACTGTGATAATAGTGGAAAAAGCTTTATTATAATTGTAAAAGTTGGAGACAGAGTGGTAGGACTTCTTGTTAATTCATTATTAGGACAACAAGAAATAGTTATAAAACATTTAGGGAAAACTTTAGAGAATATGAAGGAATATGTTGGAGCTACAATACTAGGAGATGGGTTAGTAACATTAATATTAGATATAGCAGCATTAATTTAATTTAGGAGGTTAATTATGGATTGTAGTGAGCTAAATTTACTTCAATTAGATGCTCTTAAAGAAGTGAGTAACATAGGGGCAGGAAATGCTGCCACAGCACTTTCACAGTTGTTAAATAAAAAAATTGACATGACTGTGCCAGCAGTTGAGGTTATATCTTTTGAACAACTTTTTGATATTGTTTCAGAAGATGAAATTGTAGCTGGTGTGTTAGTTAGAGTATTAGGTGATGCTCCTGGAAATATTTTGTTTATATTTGAAAAAGAACAGGCCTTTAATATTATAGAATTATTAACAGGCCAAAAAGGAGCAGAATTTGGAGAGATAGGATCATCAGTGCTTTGTGAAATTGGAAATATAATTTCTTCAGCATATATGAATTCTATAGCTAAGCTAACAAATCTATCAATAATGCCTTCAGTTCCGGCATTGGCATATGATATGATGAGTTCTATATTAAGTGCAACTTTTGCAGAAGTAGCACAATTTAGTGAAAATATTTTGGAAATAAAAACAACACTATTAGGAGAAGACCGAGAGAAGATTGGAGGATATTTTTACTATCTTCCAAATCCAGGATCTTTAGAAAAAATATTTAACTCAATAGGTGTTATTTAAATTATGGAGGTAAAAACAATGGCTAAAGTATTAATAGTTGATGATGCAGCATTCATGAGAATGATGATAAAAGACATATTAGAAAAGAATGGTTTTGAAATTGTTGGAGAGGCAAGTAATGGTCTTAAGGCAGTAGAATTATATAAAAAGGAAAAACCAGATGTAATTACAATGGATATAACTATGCCAGATATGGATGGAATAGAGGCAGTTAAGGAAATAAGAAAGTTAGATTCAAATGTTAAAATAATAATGTGTAGTGCAATGGGACAACAAACAATGGTTATGGATGCTATAAGAGCAGGTGCAAATGACTTTATAGTTAAGCCTTTCCAAGCAGAAAGAGTTTTAGAAGCAATTAAAAAAGCACTTTAAAATAGAAAGGGGCATTTTTTATGCAGGTTGTGGTATTTAAATTAGGCAATGAGCATTTTGCTATAGAGACTTCAATTGTTCAAGCTATAAATGACATGATGAAAGTGACAAGAGTACCAAAAGCCCCAGATTATATAAAGGGTCTTATAAATTTAAGAGGAAATATAATTTCTCTTCTTGATATAAATTTATTAATGGGCGTTAAAAGCGACTTAAAGGAGCAGGAGAATATTATAATAGTTAATATTCAAGACGAACAAGTAGGAATATCTGTAGATCAAGTAGATGAAGTTTTTGAAGTCAGTGATAAACTTATAAAAAAGTTTGACGAAAGAAATGAAAAACCGTATAGAAAAGGAGTAATTAATTTAAATGATCAAATAATTACTCTCTTAGATACGGAAAAACTTTTGATAAACTAATGGAAAAGAGGGAGTAGTATGGCAGATGTATTATCACAAAGCGAAATTGATGCCTTATTGTCTGCCTTATCTACAGGGGAATTAGAACCAGAAGAATTAGATAAGGAAGAAGAAAAACAAAAAATAAAGCCTTATGATTTTAGAAGTCCGCAAAAATTTTCAAAGGAACATATAAGGACCTTAGAGAGGATTCATGACAATTTTTCAAGGATAATCTCTAATTATCTTACAGCCCAAGTAAGAAAAAATACTAAGGTTAAAATAGAATCTGTTGAACAAATAACTTATGAAGAATTTATTCATTCAATACCGACCCCGACCATACTATTTCAATTTAAAATGTCGCCTTTAAATGGTTCCATTTTATTTGAAATGAATCCAAGTCTTGCCTATCAAATAATAGATATATTATTAGGTGGAACAGGTAATAAGGGTGAGGTAAATAAAGAATTTACTGAAATTGATAAGAATATTTTATCTCAAATGGGAGCAGGAATGTTAAGCAACTTAAAGTTAGCATGGGAAGATGTTGCAGATGTTTCTATAGAAATGGAAGGATTGGAAACTAATCCTGCGCTAAATCAAACCTTAGCTCCTAATGAACCGGTGGCATTAATAACTTTCTCTGTAGAAATAGGAAGCAATAATACATTTATGCATTTATGTATACCATATTTAAGTATAGAAAAAATACTAGAAAAGCTGGTTATACAGTATTGGTTCCAATCAGATGATAATGAAAATATAGAAGAATCTCAAGAATTAATAAAAGAAAAATTAAATTCAGTAGATATTAATATTTCTGCAGAACTTGGAAAAACAGTTATTAGTGTGGATGACTTTTTACAACTTGTGGTAGGAGATGTTATAAAGTTAGATAATAAATGTTCAAGCCCTGTAAAAGTAATTATAGAGGATGAAGAAAGTTATTATGGTAAACCAGGTATTATAGGTAAGAACAGGGGAGTTGCTATATTAGATATTATAGATAAGGATGTGGATAAATATGAGTAATAGTTTCCTTTCACAAGATGAAATAGATTCACTATTAAAAGGCAGCGACACACCTGAAGAAGACATTAAACCTCAAGATGAAAATTTAAGTGTAGATGAACTTAAAGAGGATGATATAACTGATTTACATAAAGATTTATTAGGAGAGGTTGGTAATATATCAATGGGATCAGCTTCCACAGCATTATCTCAGCTTATAAACCAACCAGTTAATATTACAACACCAGTTGTATCAGTTACAACATTAAAGGAACTTAGAAAAGAATTCCATGTTCCTAATATTGTGCTAGAGGTTAAATATGTATCAGGTATATCAGGAAAAAGTATATTAGTAATAAAATTACCAGATGCAGCAGTAATAGCAAGCCTTATGATGGGTGGAGATGGTAATGTTTCTAATAGTACTAGTTTAACTGAAATTGAAATAAGTGCAGTTCAAGAAGCTATGAATCAAATGATAGGTTCAGCAGCTACTTCAATGGCAACAATGTTTTCAAGGGAAGTTAATATATCACCTCCTATATCAAACACTTGGGAGGAAGATACAAGTCCACTAACTGAAGAAATTTCAGAAACAGAAAACTTAGTTAAGGTTTCTTTCAGAATGACTATAGGAAATTTAGTTGATAGTAATATAATGCAAATACTACCAATGGAAACTGCAAAAACTATAGTGTCAATAATGATGGGAGAGGAACCAGAACTTAGTGACAAAAATAATAGTAGAGAAGAGTCAAGAGAAGTTATGAAAAATAAAGAACAAACTAAAAATATAGATAATAGTACAATTAATGATAACTCAAATTCTAGACCAGCTACTAAAAAACCTTCAGCGCCTGTAGAGGTGCATGAAGCTACTTTTGATAATTTAGATCAAGAAAGAATAGGTGCACCTCATAAAAATATTGATTTAATATTAGATGTACCTTTAGAAATTTCTGTAGTATTAGGAAAAACTAAAAAATCTATAAAAGATGTTTTAGCATTAGCTAATGGATCACTTATAGAACTTGATACTTTAGCAGATGAGCCAGTAGAAATTTTAGCTAATGGCAAAAAGGTAGCTTATGGAGAAGTAGTTGTTATAGATGAAAACTTTGGTGTTAGAATTACTGATATAGTAAGCGGACCAGAGAGAGTTAAAAGTTTAAGAGATTAATAAAATTTTCTATTTTATTAACAGTAAATAATAAAAATAAGCAGGTTAAAAGCCTGCTTTAATTTTTTAGATGGCGATTTATAATAATAGTATTATAATAAAGAAAATACAAAGATAAAGACTAAATAATATATAACTTTTATACGATAACATAATTAAGATAACTTCAGTATATGGAGGTAAAGATGAATATTAATAAAATTAGAGAAATAAATAATACTATTAAAGTTTATAACAACAATAAAGTTTGTAAAGATAAAGAAAATATATTGAATTCTAATAATGACAAAATAGAAATATCATCATTAGGTAAGAAGTTAAGCGATATGAATATAGATAATATTTCAATAAATAATGACAAAAAAATAGAAGAGATTAAAAAGTCAATTAAAGATGGGACTTATAAGGTTGATACTTCTAAGTTAGCAGAAGCTATGATTAAAAAAATTAAGGAGGAAAAGCTTTAATGCTATATGTTTTAATTGATACTTTAAAAGAAGAAGAAAAGTCTTTAAGAAAACTTTTAGGCTTACTAGATGAACAATATAAATTCATTATGGCAAATGATGTTTTTAAATTAGAAGATGTTGTAGGAAAAATAAAACTTTGCAATAAAGAGGTTGCAGAGTATGAAGTAAAAAGAAGAAATTCTTTAAATGGATATTCTATGAAAGACGTTATTTTAAAGTCTAAAAATGTGGAACTTGAAAATAAGTATAGGGACATAAAAAAATTACTACATGAAGTTATATTACAAAAAGAAACAAATGAACTTCTTATAAAGCAGCAATTATCTATGACTAATAGGTTATTAAGTATAATAAATCCTAATAGAGAGGTTAAAACATATAATTCTATTGGAGGATTTAAAAGATAGTGGAGGGATAAAATGACAGGATTATTTTCAACGTTTAATATAGCAAAAAGAGGTATAGGATCACAACAAAAATGTATTGATGTAACTTCACATAACGTTTCTAATGTTAATACAGAAGGTTATTCAAGACAAAGAGCTAAAATTGAAACTAGTAGACCTCAAAGTTTATCATCTTTATCAAGTACAGCAGAACCAGGACAATTAGGAACAGGTTCACAAATACAAGCGATAGAGAGAGTTAGGGATACGTTTTTAGATTATCAAATAAGAAATGAAACTAGTCTTACTGGTAAATATATACAACGAGAAAGATTTTTAGGAGAAATAGAAGGAATATTTAATGAGCCTTCAGATACAGGTATATCATCATTAATTGGTAAGTTTTTTGATTCTTGGCAGCAATTATCAAAGCAACCTCAAAGCTCTAATGCAAGAACAGTAGTTGCTCAACAAACTTTAGCTTTAACAGATACTTTAAATCATACATATGGACAATTAAAAAAATTAAAAACTAATGCTCAAAATTTAATTAAAAATTCAGTTTCAGAGATAAATAGTACTTTAAATCAAATAGATCAAGTTAATAAAGAAATAAAAGGTGTAAAGGCTACAGGTAATAATCCTAATGACCTTATGGATAAAAGAGATAACCTTTTAGATTCTTTAAGCACCAAATTTGGAATCACAGTAGATAAAAATAGATTTGAGGCAATAGATTTAAGACCATCAGATATAGGTAAAATGAAATCACCTAATTTAGTAAATGCTGATGAAAATATGAAAAGTGCTAGATTTTCATTTATAACTGGAATAGAAAAGGATATAAATGACCCATCAGGAACAACTTATAAATTAACTTATTATAAGTTTGGAAATATGGATAGTGAGGAAAATAAACAAAGCTTAATATTAAAGGATGTATCTCCAGATCAGCTAAGAACTTTAGAAGAAGGAAGAGTTCTTTGGGCTAGTAGCAATGGAGTTGCAACTAAGGCTGATGGATTTGAAATAAAAAATGGTTCTATAATATCAGCTTCAGAATTAGTTAGCTTTGAACCTCAATCTGGTGAACTTAATGGAATTATGTCAATTCAAAATGATATAAATAACTACATGAAAGAATTAGATAGGTTAGCAAGAAGTATAGCTTTCTCTGTAAACGCCGTACATAGTGGACTTTCTTCTGCTGATGATAATAATGGAGTTCCAAATAGAGACTATATGCCTTTATTTGTTAATAGTACCGCTATTAAATATGGTACAAATTACGAAATAACTAATTTAGATGATACTCTAAGGGGAGAAAGTGAAATAAGTGCAGAAAATATAACAGTAAATAAAGCTATTTTAGAAGATGTTATGAAGATAAAAACTAGAACTCATGATAATAACTATTCTTATGCTAGTGAAAACTTTGAAGATGGAGAAAGTGATGGAGAGAGAGCTTTAGCAATAGCTCAACTTAGAAATACTTTACTATTAGTTCAAAATTTTGATACATCTATAAAAAGTAGAAAAGATTTATTTAACTTATCAAAAGGTGGAGCTATTTTAGGTGAAAATGGTCTTAAAATAGAAAATAATATTAATGGTATGACAATAGATGGTTATTTTAAAGATACTATAGATAGATTAGGTGTTCAATCACAAGAAGCTACAAGAGTTGTAGATAATCAATCAGCACTACTTCATCAGTTAAATACTAATAAGCAAGAAAAATCAGGAGTTTCATTAGATGAAGAAATGGCAAACTTAGTTCAGTTTCAACATGCCTATAATGCTAACGCAAAGGTAATATCAACAGTAGATGAATTATTAGATGTAATTATAAATGGATTAAAAAGATAAGAGGTGATTTAAAAAATGAGAGTTACAAATAAAATGCTATGTGATAATTTTTTAAATGATATGAGAGGAAATTTAGGGAATCTAAAAACCCTTCAATCTCAATTAACTTCAGGAAAGGAAATAAGAAAACCTTCTGATAATCCTTTTAAAGTAGCAAGAAGTTTACAGTTAAGAAGTGATATTGGAGCTAATAAGCAATACAACGAAAATATAAGTGATACTTTAAACTGGTTAGATGCTACAGATACAGCTTTAGATGAAGCAACTAATTCAATGCAAAGAATTAGAGAACTTATGATAGCTTCAGGAAATGCTGCTTATGGTTCAGATGAACTTAATGCAATAAATGATGAAATGAATCAAAAGATTGAAGAATTATCTCAAATATTAAATTCTAATTTTGATGGTAAATATATATTTGGTGGAAGTAAGGGAAGTTCAAAACCTATAGGGGTTAGAGAAAGTTATATAAATGGAAATAGAGAGCTATACTATTCAGGAAAACTTGGGGAAGAACTAGGAAAATCCAATCCTCAAGTAAATATGATAGGAGCTAAACTTAATGTAGAAATTTCTCAAGGAGTAACTATGGAATATAATGTCACTGCATCAGAGATCCTTCATTTTACTAATAATAAGGGAAGACAAATAAACGTTGCAGATTTACTTAATGATATAACAAATAATCTTTCATCTAAGGATCCAGGAGACAGGGATAAGGTTGTTGGTGAAAATTTACAAGATTTAAGTGATGCTATGGGGAATTTGTTAAAAATAAGAGCTGAGGTTGGTGCAAAGCAAAACAGAATGGAATCAGCTAAAAATAAAAATGATGATGAGAATTTTAATATGACAGAGCTTTTATCTAATACTGAGGATATTAACTTTACAGAAAAAATGATGGATTATTCAACAGCTCAAACTGTTTATATGGCATCTCTTCAAACTAGTGCTAGAATAATACAACCTTCTCTTATGGATTTCCTAAAATAAATAGGAGTGTGTAAAAATGGAGATTAATACAAAATATCATGGTATTTTAAAATATAATGATGAAAATATTATTGAGTTTAAAAAAGGAATTTTAGGCTTTAAGGATCTTAAAAAATTTATTCTTTTAGATTTAGATAATAATCCATCATTTAAACTTTTGCATTCTATAGAAGATGATGAAGTTGGATTTATAGTAATATCATCTTTTGATTTTTTTAAAGAATACGAGTTTAATCTGAAGAAGGATACAATTGAAAATTTAAAAGTAAAAAGTTCAGAAGAAATTTTAATATTATCAACTATAACATTAAATTCAGATGTAGAAAAAATAACAACAAATTTAAGAGCTCCTATAATAATTAATATTATTTCAAAACTTGGGGAACAAATAATATTAGATAAAGAAGAATATAAAGTAAAGCATCCTTTATATAGAGGTGATAAATAATGTTAGTTATAAAAAGAAAAGAGGGAGAAGGTTTAGTTATTGGTGATGATATAGAAATAAATATAGTAAAAGTTGATGATAAAACTGTAAAATTAGCTATAAGTGCACCTAAAGATGTTTCTATACTAAGAAAAGAGCTAGTTTTAGCAGTTGAAGAAGAAAATAAAGAAGCTATGAAAGTTGATTTAAGTATTTTAAATAAGCTTAAATAATGGGAGTGGTTTATATATGAGCATTATGGGAATAAATGGCCAAGAATTTATATCTGTTGAACCTAATTTGAAAAATAGTAGTTATCATTTTCCTAAAGAAAATAATGAAAAAGAAGAATTTTCTAAAGATCAATTAGAAAAAGCATTAAAAAAACTTAATAAGTTCTTAGAAGATGATGATGTTCATGCAGAGTATGATTTTCATGAAAAATTTGGAGATTTAATGATAAAAATTGTTAGTGATAAAACTAATGAAGTTTTAATGGAGATACCTCCTAAAAAAATTTTAGATGTGGTATCTAAGTTATGTGAACTTTCAGGAGTAGTTTTTGATAAAAGAGTTTAGGGTATATTTGGTGAGGGAATAAAATCATGGAATTTAGGCTGAATAAAATTGATATGGATCTTAGACAAAAAATTCAAGATGAAACTAGTGAAGGTAAGATTCATAGAAAAAAGGAAATATTAATAGAAAATACAGATTATAAAGAAAAAAAAGAGAAAAATAAAAAAAATAATAAAGAAAAAGAAAATAAAGATTTTAAAGATATAGTTAAGAAATCTAAAAAAATAACTATAGATACTGTAAAATTTAAAAGCTATAAAGTAGATGCAGAAAAAGACATTTCATTAAATAAAAGCAAGTCTAATATAGGAGTGTTTTTAGATACAAAAAAGTAGGAGGATCAAAATGTACGGAGCAAATGCATATAATGTTTATAAAAGTAATAGTGTAAATCTTGCATCAAGGGATCAATTACTTCTTATGATTTTAGACGGAGCAGTTAAATTTAGTAAAATTAGTAGACAAGCTATTTTAGATAAAGATATGAAAAAGGCTCATGAATCTTTAGTAAGAACTCAAGATATATTTGTAGAACTTATGAGTAGTTTAAATATGGATGCTGGAGAATGGGCACAAAAACTTATGTCTGTTTATGAATTTATAAATTATAAGTTAGTACAAGCTAATTTAAAAAAAGATATAAGGGAATTAGACGAAGCTATTCCTTTAATTGAGGAAACAAGAGATATGTGGTATGAGGCTAATAAATTAGCCAAAGGTGGAATATAGAATGGAAGTAAAAGAAAAACTTCTTAGATATAAAGCTTTTACCGAAAATATTATAGAAAATCTAAAAAATGATAACTTAGATAATTTAGAAAGCAATTTATTTGAAAGACAAAAGATAATAAATGAGTTGCTAGAAATAAAAGATTTAAAAGAAAATAATGCTAAATTAGGTGAAGAACTAATAATATTAGAAAAAGAATTAAATAAAATTTACAGAGAAAAAAAAGAAGAATATAAAAAAAAATTAAGCGAAAATAATAAATCAATGATGGTTAATAAAACTTATGGAAATAATGTTTCAAAAATTAATGGTCTAGTCAATTTAAAAATATAATTATTATGAGGTGAGAAAATGAATATTAATGGAGCTTCAAATAGTGGAGGAAGTTATAATAGAATTACAGGAATGGCTACAGGAATGGATACAGATAACATGGTAAAGCAAATGTTATCAAGAGATAGAGCAAGAGTAGACAAAGTAAAACAAGATGAGCAAGCTCTTAAATGGAAGCAAGAAGCATATGTAGACATTACAAAGGATCTTAAAGAATTAAATGATTATTTTGATATAACAAATCCTAATGGATTATTTAAAAGTGAAAACTATTCAGGATTTAAATGCAATAGTAGTGATGAAAATTCAGTAACTGCAAAAGCTTTTGGTGGAGCTGCAAAGGGAAAGTATAAGGTTGAAGTTAACCAGTTGGCAACTGGAGCTAAGGCTGAGATCACATTAAATTCTAGTAGTATAAGTAATTTAAGTAGTTCTACTAAGTTAAAAGATTTAGGTATTACAAAAACTGACTTAACATTAAAAATAAAAGATAAAGAGTTTAATATTAAAATAGATACAAGTAAAGATATAGAAGATTTAGTTTCAAAAATAAAATATGCTAAAAATGGAGATACTATATTAGGAAATTTAGTAGATGTTCATTTTAGTGAACTAACTGGGAAACTTACAATTGAAACTAAAGAAACTGGAGAAAATGCTAAATTAGAAATTACAAATGATATTTTTAACGGCACAAAATTAGAGCAAGGTAAGAATGCAGAATTTAAAATAACTCCTCCAGGAGAAAAAAAAGCATATACAAAAACTAGTTATAAAAATACTTTATTAGTTGATAATATAAGTTTTACAGCTAATGAAGTTACAACTTCAGAAGTTAGTATAAATGTAATTCCTGATGCTACAGATCAAGTTAAGAAGTTTAAAGGCTTTATAGATAAATATAATAGTATTTTAGATAAGATAAATGATAAACTTTCAGAGAAAAAAGAATATAAATTTAAACCTCTTACAGAAGAACAAAAGAAAGAAATGAAAGAGGATGAAATAAAAAATTGGGAAGAAAAAGCTAAAAAAGGTCTTGTAAAAGGTGATATGCAGCTTTCAACTCTTATGAGTAGTATAAGAGGAGCCTTTTATAAATCAGTAGAAGGGGCAGGATTAACTTTAACTGATATAGGTATTTCTACTAGTGGAAACTATAGGGATAGAGGAAAACTTGAATTAGATGAAAATAAGTTTAAGGAAGCCCTTGAAACTAGAGGAGATCAAGTGCAAAAGTTATTTACAGCTTATGATAAGCCATTTCAATATGATAAAACAAAATCACAAAAAGAAAATAATGATATGTTAAAAAGTCATAATGAGAAAATAGGAATATTTACTCAAATAAAAGAGCAGCTAGAAACTGCAATTGGAAAAGATGGTTTCTTGATAAAAAAAGCAGGATATAAAAATACAAGATGGATAACTAATAATGATCTTTCTAAAAAAATACAAGATAAAGCTAAACTTATAAGAGAATTAGAAGCCAAAATATTTACAAAACAGGAGCAACTTTATAAGAAGTTCGCTATTTTAGAAAAAAATATGAATAATATGAATTCTCAAAGCAGTTGGCTTTCACAGCAATTTGCTCAATAAATAATGAAATTAGAAATATAAAAGTAAATAATAATAAATAGTATTAAAGGAATATCTAAAAAATTATTAAGTGATATTCCTTTATTTTCATAAGATGTAATAAATCAAAAAATTATTTCAGTTGTTTTTTATATTTTTTAATAAAGTAATTAGATAATTAAATAAAAATTCATTATTGTATATACATTAAATAAAAAAATAAAAATTTTTTATAAAAAGTATAAAGTGATAAAAAAGTTTTACGATATTAAATATGTAAGGTGATTAAAACCTTAAAAATTAAAAAAAGGCAAGGATGCCGACATAATTCAAGGAGGAATTTAAAATGATAATCAATCACAATATGAACGCAATGAATGCTCATAGAAATATGGGAATCAACATCGGAAGTGCTGCAAAGGCTATGGAAAAATTAAGCTCAGGTTTAAGAATAAACAGAGCTGGAGATGACGCTGCAGGTCTTTCAATATCAGAAAAAATGAGAGGACAAATCAGAGGTCTTAACCAAGCATCAAGAAATGCTCAAGATGGTATCTCATTAATTCAAACAGCAGAAGGAGCTTTAAATGAAACTCAAAGCATTCTTCAAAGAATGAGAGAATTAGCAGTACAAGGAGCTAACGATACAAACGTTGCTGTTGACAGAAGTGCTATACAAGCAGAAATAACATCATTAAACTCAGAAATAAATAGAATAGCAAAAACAACTCAATTCAACGAAAAGAACCTATTAGATGGTACTTGTAAAGGAGCTAACCTACAAATTGGAGCTAATGTAAGTGCTGATTTAACTTTAAGTGTAACTATAGGATTAATGGATGCAAAAACATTAGCAGTAGATGCTGTATCAGTTGCAGATAATGCTAAAGCTACAGCTGCAATAAGCTCAGTAAACTCAGCTATAAAGACAGTTTCAACTCAAAGATCACAATTAGGAGCTATACAAAACAGATTAGAGCATACTATAGCTAACTTAGACAACGCTTCAGAAAACTTACAAGCAGCAGAAAGCAGAGTAAGAGACGTTGATATGGCAAAAGAAATGATGAACTTCTCAAAGAATAACATTCTTCAACAAGCTGCACAAGCTATGCTTGCTCAAGCTAATCAACAACCACAAGGAGTTCTTCAATTATTAAGATAATAATTAAGAAATTTTTATAAAAAGAGTAACTATTTTAGTTACTCTTTTTTTATACCTAATAAAGTTTTAATAAGTATTTACGAAGATTTTAATATATAAGGTTATGAGGTGTAGTATGAAAAATGATAATTATATAATGGAATTTTCAAAAGATAATTTCCCAATTTTAAAGGCCAATATTAATAATAAATTAGTTTATTTAGGTAGTAAATATAATGAAAAAAAGAATATAGAATCTTTTATAAAATCTTTAAATATAAAAGATGGAGAAGATTACATAGTTATTATAGGTTTAGCTTTAGGCAGTTATTTAAAAGATTTAATAGATATAGCTACAAATAATAATATTTTAATTATTGAACCTGATGAGAATATATATAGTATAAATAAAGAGAATAAAGAAACTAATAAGATTTTAAAAAATAAAAATATAAACTACATATTATATAAAAATGATGAAGAATTTAGTGAAAAAATAAAATCATTGATAGATATAAGTTTTAATAAAACCTATGCATTTAGTATATATACTAATTATGAAAATACATTTAAAGAAAAATGCGTAAAAATAGTAAATTGTATAAATAATCATTTAAATTATATAAACTTATTGAGAAATAGCAATATATATTTAGGTGAGCAGACATTAAAAAATTATGTTAATAATTTTAAGCATATAGGAAATAATTTAAGTGCTTATGATTTTAATAATTTATTTGAAAATAAAACAGCAGTTATAGTATCTGCTGGACCGTCATTAAGTAAAAATATAAAGTATTTAAAGGAATATAAAGATAAGGTAGTTATAATAGCAGTAGCTAGAAGTTTAAATGAATTGTTAATGAATGATATTAAACCAGATTTTATATGTGCTATTGATCCGGGAAATATAATGTTTGAGTTATTGGAAAAAAATATTAATTCTGAGATTCCTTTAGTATGTATAGATCAAGTTAATAGTAAATTAATAGAAAACTATAAAGGAAAAAAAATATTTGTTTTAAATATGTTTAAAGAGACAATTAGTAAATTATTAAATAAAAAATTTATTTCTTTACCTAATGGAGGGTCAGTAGCTCATTTAGCTACAAGTTTTGCTTTATTTATGGGAATAAAGAATGTAATTTTTATAGGACAAGATTTGGCATATACAGATATGAAATATCACTCAGACAATTCAAGTAGTGAAAAACTTAGATTTGAGGAAAATTCATGGAAAAATACAGATATAGATAAAAGTACATTTATTTATGTTGAAGGTAATGAAGAAGAGTTGGTTCCTACTAATAAAGTATTTATAACTTTTAAAAATTGGTTTGAAGATTTTATAAAAGCAAATAATACTATAAAATTTATTAATTCTACTGAAGGTGGAGCAAAAATAAATGGAACAATTAAATTAAGTATAAAAGATGCGTTAAGAGATTATAGTGAAAAAAATATTAATGTTTCAAAGACTATAAAAAATAAAATAAATAATATACAAGAAAATAAAATTAATCTTATAGAAAATATAAAAAAAGATATAATTAATATTTTAAATTTATGTAGAAAAGCAAAACAATTATCTATTGAGATGAAAAATGTATATAAATACAATAAAGGTAATTTAAATGATATACTTAGAAAATTAGATAATATCGATATACGTATAAATAAAAATAAAGAGTTATTTTCACTATTAAATCTTGCGGCATATGAAGAATTAGAGGCTTTACAAATGAATAAAGAATATAGAACTAAAATTAAAGAAAGTGAAATAGAGAAACAAAATAGAATTTGTGAAAGAAATATTAAAATATACGATATATATATTAAATCTTTAGAAAAAATTTTATTGTATATAAAAGAATATGATAAGGAAGAGATTTATGGATAAATCATACGAATTATTAGAAACAAAAGAAGACTTTTTAGATATAAAATTAAATACTTTAAAAATAAATAATATTTTTATACATAGCAAGTACTATCCATTAAAAGAGGCGAAAACTTTTATTAAGAGCAAGGAAGTTCAAAATTTAAAAAAAGTTGCAGTTTTTGGATTAGGATTAGGGTATCATATATATGAAATATTAAATCAAAATTCAGAGTGTATTGTATATGTATTTGATATATTAGATAAAACAGAAGAAAAGATTATATTTGAAGATAAATTTATTAAAGAATTAAGGAAAAATTCACGAGTAAAATTAAAAATATCTTCAAGATATAGGGAAGTATTAACTTATATAAATACATATTTAAAAGAATGCGAGGAAATTATATTATTAAAATCTTATATGAATATAATAAAAGAACATTATAATGATTTATATAATGTATTAATGGATTTTGATGCCCAAAAAAAGGTTAATAATATTAAAAAAAATATATTAAATTATAATTATATAAATAATAAAAAATTAAAAATAGATGGAATAAACTCATTTTATAAAAATTATGATTTAACTAACAAAAATGTATTTATTATTTCAGCAGGCCCTTCATTAAATAATAGTATAGAAGCGTTAGAAGAAATATCAAAAAACAAAGAAAATTTCATAATTTCAGTGGGAACTGCACTTTGGACATTAAGTAGTAAAAATATACTTCCAGATGCAATTTGTATTTTAGATCCATTAGATGCTATATATAAACAAGTAAAACCATTTAAAAATTCCAATATACCATTATTATTATTTTATACTGCATCTTATAAAGCAGCAGAATGTTATTTAGGTCCTAAGTATATTTATTATAACTTTGAAAATAATAATAATAAAGTTATAGAATGTAGTAATTCAGTAGCAACGGCAGCTTTAAGTATAGGAATAAAGGGAAATCCAAAAAGAATAATATTTGTTGGACAAGATTTGGCCTTTGTTGATAATAAAATTCATAGTGATAATACGATTTATGGTTTTGAACATAAACATTATAAATCAGATAAGGATTTAATTACAGAAAGTGTAGATGGAAATTTAATATATACTAAAAAATTCTTTTTAGATATGAAAATTTGGATTGAAAGAACAATAAAGTTAAATTGTAATAATATAGAATTTATAAATTGTAGTTTAGGTGCGAATATAATTGGATGTAAAAATATAAATATAAATCATCTTAAGGATTATTTATAAAGAATTTAGTGCAATATACTATAATAAGAAAATAAAATTTTTAGGAGAAAAAATGAAAAATATTTAGGTTATAAAAACTAAAGATTATATTTCAATTAAAAATATATTTATAAAGGTTATGCAGCTATAATATTATCATTAGGGTAAAAAATATAAGGTAAAGATTAATTCTACATAAATAGAAAAAATTAACTTACAATATAAACAAATTAAATATTTATATACTGAAATAATAAAAGTATTCATAAAGGAATAAATTTAATATTTGATATATTAGGAGAAAAATTGGATTAAAGTTATATTAATATGGAGAATATAAAATCTAAAATATTATAGTATATTAAAGATAACTATGAATAATATTATTTTATCAATATAATCTAGATAAGTTATTAAAATAAAATTTGTAGCATCAAATTTTCAAGATGTTATTCAGTATGGAAAATATAGTATTTTATTATTAAAAAATATATATTTGATAATTTACATAAAGGATTAAATAAAGTTTATTAGATAGTTTGTAATGAGAATGGATTAAAAAATATTGAGTATGAGCCAAACATCTAAAGGCTTTTAAAATAGATTATTTAAGGGGACAAAATATAGTCTTAAAAGATATAAATTTAAGTGCTGATAGAAAAGAAGACTTTCTAATGGTAAAAGAAGTAATAGAAGGTTTTAAATCCCCTATAGAATACAACAATATATATAATTATTTAAAGAATAAATATTATATACACGAATTATATTTAATAAGGATGGTCATAAAATGATTGATTTTCAAGATAGATATTTAAAAATTGTAAAAAAATATTTAAAAGATAAATTTGTAGATAATAATATAGCAGAAGTAATGGAAATAATAAAGAAATCCATAATACAAATAGATAATAACAAATATAAAAATTGTGCAATATGGGGAGCCGGTCAACATACTGATAATTTTATGAAGTATTTTAGCACAAATTTAAAAAAAGTAAGCTTTATTATTGAAAATAATTTACAATTAGCTAAAGAAAAATTTAAAGCTTTAAAGGTAATAGCCCCAGAAGAGATTAATAGTAATAATATAGACTGCATACTTATATCTAGCTATGCATCAAGAAAAGAAATAACCAAAAGTATAGAGAATTTTGATAAAAATATAAAGATAATTGATATATATGAAAACTTACAGGAAAAAGGTATAAATTTAAATTTACCTTTCTATATATTATCAGATGGATATATAAAAATAAATGAATATTTACAAAAATTAAAAGAATGTAAAGAAAATGTAGAAAATGGCGTTATATTAGAAAATCTTTTATTAGAATATATAAAGTTAAGAGATTTTAAAAATATTTTTAAAACTATTAATTATTATCAAAAATTAGAAATAACAGAAAATGATAAATTTAATGATTTATTTAATGATTTAGAAGAAATGCTTATGGATTTAAAAAATATATTAAAAACAAAAAAGAATAATACTTCTTTATTATTTATTGATGCTTTAAGATATAAAGATGTAAATGATAATATGAAATATATAAAGAAAATATCAGAAAATAACGTGAAATTTACTAATGTATTTTCTACATCTATAACAACATATGAAAGTATGATATCTTGTTTAAGTGGAAAAATGCCATATTATAATCAAAATTATAAAAGACAAAGTATAGAGGAATATGAGAGTATATTTATAAAAAAAGCTTTAAGTAAGAATTATAATATAAATTTTTATGTTTTAGGAAGTGATAAGTTTATTAATAGTGATAATATAAACTATAAAGATGGTGGTATTTATTGTAGTAAAACTTTATGGAATTATGTATGTGATATGGCTGTATCAGATAATAAAAATATATCATTATTATATTTTTTACAAGAGAGTCATGCACCCCATATGGGAGGAAATTATATAGAAAATTTTGAAATACATAATACACCATTTACTTCAGGAGATTGTAATTTTAAGCAAACAAGAGATCAATATGTAAATCAATATAAAAAGTCATTGCAATATCTGGATGAACAATTAGAGTTTTATTTAAATTTTTTAAGTGACGATAATGATTTTATAATTTTTTCAGATCATGGACAAATAATTGAAGATGCAACTACTAATTTAAATTATTTAGATACTATACTAGGATGGCATGATGATAGATTTAAGGTGAATCTTATAATAAAAAGTAATAAATTTAAGAGACAAAAGATAAAAAAAATATTTAGCTTAATTGATTTAAATGATTTATTATGTGGAATAATTGATGGAAAGTTAAATGTTAAATATAGAGATTATATAAAAATGCAGTTTTCTTCAACGAATAATAAAATAATAAGAGAAAAATTTAGTTCGCAAGGGAAAGATGACTATATAAATGGATTTGAAATTTATAGAGATAAAAATTATAAATTAGTTGTAACTGGACTAAAAAAAGTTAGAGCATTTAAATTAGTTAAAAATAAGGAAATAGAAATTTTTGATAGCATAAGTATAAAAAAATTAAAAAGAAGGTTTTTAATTAATGATAGGTTATAAAGTTAACTATAATACTTAGTATAAAATTATTCAATAGAAAATTAAAAATAAAGATAAGTATGTGGCAAGTTATTTAGATAAATCTCTATTAATTAAATAACTTAAATTAATTATTTTTAAAAACAATGTATTTTCAGTTATTGTATTAGATATTTATTTAGGAGATCAAGCAATTTTCTATTACAGATTAATTTCTAATATATTTCGATATTTTTTCTATAGATAGTTAGTTTCTGCTGATTCTGTATTGTATGATAATTTGTCATTTCTAAATATTTTTAGAGATAGGAAATATATATTTCTTTTGTAATTTTTCTAGTAGAATAACTTAATGTATTTAAAATTTTATTTTATTTTTTAAAATTTAGTAGTATATTTATCGTTCATATTTCAATAAACTCGTGTATAATTTTTAATTACGATGTAATTTATTTATGAACTGTTTTTGTGTAATTTAACGGTATAATTTGTATTGTGATAAATAATTGGAAAATTTAGTCTATTTAAGAAGTAAATATAAGTTTAAATAATGATGTAGATATAGTTATAATAATAATCAATTCTAAGAAAAATATAGCAAAATTAGGCGAGATCAATATTTAATATGTAGATTATAAAATCTAAAAATGCATTATATACTTTGTAAATTAAAGAAAGATTTCTTCATAGTAAATATAATCTAATTAGAGAAGAAAAACTTAAAATTTATATATGAATATATAAATAATTTTTATGGAAAATGAATTATAATTGTAATTGCAGAATCACCTTTAACATTTTTAAGTATCACATAAAGATGGGTTATTTATAGTTTTTTAGAAGAAAAATATATGTTTTTTAATAAAGAAAATGAAAATAGTAAATATATAATTACAATAGGAAAATAGTATCAACAGCTATTAATAAGTATTGCAACAAAGTGTAAGCCAGAAGAAATAATATTAGTTGGACAAGATTTAGCATATTTAAATAATATACATCATGTAAAATGTTATGAAGAATATATAATGCTGATAGTAAAGTTAAAATAGAATCTAATAGTATTATAAAACATGTTGAAGATATAAATGCAGAAAATATTGCAATAACATAAGGATATTTATATTTTAAAACTCAAATAGAAAAAATAATAAACGATAATAAAAATATTAGATTTTATAATTATAGCAAAGGTGCAATTATAAGAGGAACGATAACTAAAGATTTTATTGAAATACTCTAAGGAGGAAATATGGAAAGTTTTAAAGATAAAAAGATACTTATAGTAGGTGGAACTGGTACTATTGGTAAAACATTAGTTAAACAAACATTAAAAGAAGGGCCAAAAGTTATAAGAATATTAAGTAGAGATGAACATAAGCAATTTGAACTTGAAAGATATAATGAATTTGAAGACTATTCAAAAATTAGATTTTTAATTGGTGATGTTAGAGATTATGATAGATTAGAAAGAGCTATGAATGATATAGATATTGTATTTAATTTAGCAGCGATGAAGCATGTACCATCTTGTGAATATAATCCAGATGAAGCTATTAAAACAAATATTATAGGGATGCAAAATGTAATAAGAGCTGCTATAAAAAATAATGTTGAATGCGTACTATTTACAAGTTCAGATAAAGCAATAAATCCAACAAATACATATGGAGCTACAAAAATGCTTGCTGAGAAATTAGTACAAGCAGCTAATCATAGTAAAGGAAGTGCTAAAACAAAATTTGTAGCAGTAAGATTTGGTAATGTTATGGGATCTAGAGGATCTGTTATTCCATTATTTAGAAAACAAATATTTGATAATAGAGAAATAACAGTTACTGATCCTAATATGACAAGATTTATGATGACTTCGGAACAGGCAATAAAGCTTCTTATGGATGTTTGCAAAATATCTAAAGGAGGAGAAGTATTTGTATTAAAGATGCCTGTAATAAAATTAAGAGATTTAGCAGAGATTGTAATAGAAGAAGTTAAAAATAAATATAAAATTAATGAAGATATAAATATTAGAGAAATTGGATTAAGACCGGGAGAAAGAATGTATGAAGAGTTAATGACAGAAGATGAATCATATAAGGGATTAGATCTTGGAAATATGTATGTTTTATCTAATAAGGAGTGTTCATTAAAGGACTATAGTAAATATTTTTCTAACATAAAAAAATGTGAGATACAAGAGTACTCATCTCATAAAGCTGAAGTTATTAGCAAAGAATTAGTCAGAAAATTTTTGTTGGATGAAAATATAATATAGTTTTTGATAGGAAAATATAGTATGAATGAATTAGAAAAAATTATTTCAAAAGAATATGACAAAGCATATACATATTTCACTGGCAATGGAACAACTGCTTTATACTTGATTTTTAAAATGTTAAATATGAAAAGTAAAAAAATATTATTTCCAGACATAACATGTATGGCTCCAGTTAATGCAGCTATATATGCTGGTTATGATGTGGTCTTTTGCGATGTAAATATTGATGATTTTACAATGAATATAGATTCTTTAAAAAAAATGATTTTAAAATATAATGTAGGAATTATTGTTCCTACACATATTTATGGTCATTTATGCAATATGAAAGATATATATAAACTAGCTAAGGAAAATAAAATAGTAGTTGTAGAAGATGCAGCACAAAGTTTAAAGATTTCAGATTATAATGATTTTGCTATAACTAGTTTTGGACATACAAAATTATTAGAAACTAACATAGGTGGAGGAGCAATATTTTATAAAAATATTGAATTTAAAAAGCTTTTTAATTATTATTCAGCAAATTTAAAAAAAGATAGCAATAGTGAAGATTTTAAAGTATATACAGAAAAATATTATAAAATAAAAAATTCTATGTTCAATGAAAAGTTTTATCTTGAAATGAAAAAATTACAAATTGAAAGTAAAGATATTTTTTTAAGACATTTTAAAAAAAATAATGAACTTTTAGATGTAATAAATAAAAAAGATTTTATAATTTCAGAGAGAAGAAAAAGAGTAGAATTATATAAAAATTTTTTGAATAAAGATAAATTTCAATTTGTGGATAATGTAAATGGTGAATTATGGAGACTCAGTCTTTTGGTTAAAGATATGGATAGAGATGAATTTATAAATAAAGTAAGAAAAAATAATATAGATATAAGTAACTGGTATCCTTGTTTACATAAGTTTTATAATAATCAAAAAGATGAAGAATTTAAAAATGCCAATTATATTTCTAAAAATATAGTTAATTTTTGGGTTACAGAGAAGTGCAGTTTAAAAAATATAAAATATGATATAGAAAGAATTAATAAAATATTAAAACTGAAAGGAGATAAAAATGAAAACTAAAGAAGCAATAATTTTAGCTGCTGGAAAGGGTACTAGATTAGCTCCTTTAACAAAAGATATTCCAAAATGTTTAGTAAAAGTAAATAATAAAACTATTTTAGAGAATACATTGAACATATTGAATGAAAATGGAATAGAAAAGGTTACTATAGTAACAGGATATTTAGAACATAAAATAAGAGAGACTATAGGACAAAGATATTTAAATATGGATATAAATTATATATACAATAAAAAATATGAAATAACAAACAACATTTATAGTTTATATTTAGCTTTGAAGATTCAAAAAAATTCAACATGGATATTTGAATCAGATGTATATTTAGATAAAGGAATACTAAGTAATACTAATTATAATGGTATAACATGGTATGTTGATTCAAAAGTAAAAAATATAGATGGATCATACATTAAGTATGATAAAAGCAACAATAATTTGGTTGTAGACCATGATATAATTAGAAATTTAGATTTAATTTATAATGATCATTGTAAGTCCATAGGAATACTTCATGTAGATAAAAATATTATTGAGAGTTTTATTAATTGGATAGAACAAGATATTATATTATTTGGATGTGACATATATTATGATTTAGTATTATATCATAATTTAAATAAAAATAGTATATATGCAAAAGATATATTAGGCAAGAAATGGTTTGAAATTGATAGTATTAAGGATTTATCTATTGCAAGGGAGATATTTCAATGAAATATGTAATGATTATAATAGATGGAATAGGAGATGATCCAATAGAAGAATTATCTATGAGAACTCCTTTAGAAGCTGCATTTATTCCTAATATTAATTATATTGCAAGTAGAGGACAAATAGGAACAATTAATACTGCTTTTAATGGATTCCCCATAGAAAGTATGGTTTGTATAATGGGAATTTTAGGCTATGATCCTAAATATTTTTATCCATGCGGAAGAGCTTCTTTTGAGGCTATGGCGCAAGGAATAAGTATAGGAGAAAATGATTTAGTTTTTAGATGTAATATTGTTGAATTAAATGAAGATGAAAATTCTATAAAAGACTTTACAGCAGGTTTGATATCTGATACTGAAGCAAAAAAATTCTTAAGAAAAGTAAATAGACCTAAAAATACATGGGAAATATATCCAGGACAAAGTTATAGAAATTTATTAATAATAAGAGATGCAGAATTATCAGCAGATAATATTAATTGCTATCCTCCTCATATGCATATAGGAGAAAAAATTAATAACTTAAAACCATTTCTCAATAGTTTAGATAAAAATAATTTGATTGAGGATTTATGGAGCTTCTTATTGAAATCTTATAATAATAATCAAAAAAGAATGTTATGGGCATGGAGTCCATCTAAGTCTATAGAATGGCCAAGCTTTAAAGAATTAACAGGCTTGAAAGGAGCGGTTGTTTGTGGACTGGATTTTTTGAAAGGAATAGCTATGGCGGGTGATATGGAATTTGAAAATATTCCAGGAGCAACAGGATATACCGATACAAACTATGAGCAGAAAGCTATATATTCCAAAAAGTATATTGAAAATAATGATTTTGTTTTAGTTCATATAAATGCTACTGATGAATTAGCACATCAGCGTGACTATATAGGAAAAATAAAAGCTATTGAAAAAATTGATGAATTAATAGTAGGACCAATATTAAAAGAACTAAGATCAAAATTTGGAGATGAATTTAGGATGGTAATTTGTGGGGATCATAAAACTAGATGCAAAGATGGAAAACATGTAGGTGATCCAGTTCCATATCTGATCTATGGTAAAGATGTAAAGCCATCGAAAGAATATATTTTTAGTGAAAAAGAATGTGGAAAATATAATGCTATAGAATCTTTAAATTTTATAAGAGAAAATTTAATACTAAAATAATAGGAGAAATTTCATGGAGTTAAGAAAAGGACCATTTCACATTGCAGAATTTTTTTATAATAAATATTTAACTTATCCTATATTACCTTATATTTCAAAAACAAAGATTACACCTAATATAATAACAACTCTAAATATACTTTTATCATTTATAACTTTTTATTTAGCTTATAAAAAAAGATTTATTATTGTCGCATTTATGATGCTGATATATCAATTTTTAGATAATTTAGATGGAAACTTGGCAAGATATAAAGATTTAAAGAGTGATTTTGGAGCAGTTTTAGATCAAGTAAGTGATTTTATATTTTACAATTTTATATTTATTTTTTTAGGGTGGGGTAGGATAAATATAATTTTAATAATATTATTAGTATTTTTAATTAATTTTTATGGATTATATGCAACAAAATATATAGTTCCCAGATTGAGAAAATTAAAAACTATAGAAAGAATAGGTTTAAAAAAATATTTGTTTAATAAGGGAATAATATTAGGAATAGATGTTGGAACTATGGACATTATATCAAGTGTATTTTTGATTTTTAGTAAAGTACAAGAATTATATATTTTTTTAATTGTATGTTTTATCTTAGATTTAGTTTATAGAACATTAGAATTAAAATATAACGAAAAATTACAATATAGTAGATAAAAAATATGATAGAGAATAAGAGGAGAACAATAATATGAATGAAAAAACAAAAGAACTATGGGAATCTTTACATAAAAACAGTAGGTTTAGACCTAAATATCCATCAGAAGTAGTTGTAAGATATGTATTTAGAAATTTTAAGAGAAATGGAGAAGAAAAAATATTAGACTTAGGCTGTGGTGCTGGAAGACATGTATATTTTATGGCTAAAGAAAATATAAAAGTATATGGAGTAGATATATCTTCAAGTGGTATAGACTATACTAAAAATGTATTAGAAAACAATGGGTTAGAAGGCGATTTAAAAGTTGGCTCTATGGATAATATACCTTATTGTGATGAAACGTTTGATGGTTTAATAAATTATGGAGTTTTATGCTATTGTGATATTAAAGGGGCATCAAAAACTGCAAGTGAAATATATAGAGTAATGAAAAAAGGTGGAAAAGTATTAATAGTAGTTAGAACAACTGAAGATTATAGATATGGAGATGGATTAGAGATAGAGAAGAATACATTTATAATAAATGAAAATGATAAAAATAAATGTGCTTTTAATGAAAATGGTATGAAGATGCATTTTTTTGATAAAGATGAAATTTTAAATATATTTAGTGATTTTAGTAGTATAAAAATAGATAAATGGGATGAAACCATAGATAATGAAAGTTATAAGGATTCAAATTTTATAATTCAACTTGTAAAATAGAATTATTTAATTTTAGAAAGTGTGAATTTTATGAAATGTTTTATTTATGATGAAAAGAAAAATTCAAATTATGATATAGATAAATTCTTAGGTAATAGTATATTACAAGTAAATTATAAACTTCACAGTATATATGAAGCTATGAAAAATTATAATTATAATTATATAGTTTGCGTAGAGAATGATTTAGTAGTTGGAGTTATGCCATTTATAATATATAAAAATGAATTTTCTAATATAATAAATTCTATGCCATTAATAGGATACGGTGGAATTGAAGCTACAAAAGAGAATAAAAATAAAATTTTTGAAAAAGTTATTGATTATTTAAATAAAGTAGCGAAAAAAAATAATGTTGATTTAATAACTATTTGTACACAACCATTTAAAGATGATGAATATACTCTTTATAAAGATATTTTCAAACCAGATTTTGAAAGAAAAAACTTTTATCAGTATTTAGATTTAAAAAAAGATATTTTTGAAAATATGAAATCTAAATTTAGAGGGAATTTAAAAAGAAATATAAAAAAATGTATAGAGAAATATAATATTGATATAGTAGAAAGTTATGATTTAAAAGACTTAGAATATTGGTATGAAAATGTATATAAGAAAAGACTTAAAGAAACAGGTTGTGTAATATATCCATATAAGGTATTTGAAGTATTTCTTACTAATATTAAAAAAGAAAAAATAAAAATGCTATATGGTATTAGTGAAGGTAAGATAATAGCAGGAGGATTGTATTTAAATCAAGGAAAATCTATAGACAACTTTATGAGAGTTGTAGATTCTAATTATTTTAATACTCAAGTAGGAACGTATATGGATTACTTAAGTATTAAATATTCTATAGATAATAAGTTTCAGTATTATAATTGGCAATCCTGTGATGATATTGGATCAAGTATATTTAAATATAAAGAAGATTGGGGATCAGAGATAGGATATCATTATTATCTTACTAAAGTTGTTGGAGACATAGAAGATTTAAAAAATATGTCTATTAAAAAAATAAAGAATAATTTTAGTGGTATATATGTTTTGCCATATGAAGAGTTTAAAAATAAATAATATTAAAAATTGGGAGTTTTTATGGATATATGTATTAGAGCAGATGGTGGATCTACTATAGGAATGGGACATATAGTAAGAATGCTGACTTTAGCAAATAAATTAAAAATAAACAATAATGTTTTTTTTGTATGTAGAGTTGATAAACCTCTTACAAATAAATATATTCCAGGTATAAACTTAATAAAAGAAAATGGATTTATAGTTAAAGAAATAGAAGAAAATAGATTGAAGCAAGATATTAAGTTTATAGAAGCTGATTGTATAATTACAGATTCTTATGATATTGACGTTGAATATTTTAATATTATAAAAGAAAATTTTAAATTAAGTGGATGTTTAGATGATGAGAATATATGTTCTTATTATAATGTAGATTTTTTAATTAATCAAAATATTTATGGAAATGAATTAGAGTACACCGTTAATGAAGATACTAAAATGTTTTTAGGAAGTAAATTTGTAATATTAAGAGATGAATTTAGAACAAAGAAAAAACAAAAATATATAAGCAAAATAATAAAAGATATTATGATTACTGTTGGTGGAAGTGATAATAATAATATTACACAAAAACTAATAGATAATTTGAAACGTGATAAATATATATTACATGTTGTTATAGGAAGTGGTTTTAATAATATAGAACTATTAAAAGGATATGAGTGTGAAAATATAAAATTATATATGAATGCAAATATGAAAAAATTAATGGACTTAGCTGATATATGTATATCATCTTGTGGAACAACAATATATGAATTAGCATCTTGTGGAACTCCTACTATAGGTATTCCGATTATAGATAATCAAGAATTACTTGCAAAAACTATGAATAAAAAAGATTTAATAAAGGTTGCATCTATAGATAATATTAACAATGTAATTAAGTCATTAACATATGAAGAAAGATTAAAATTAAGTGAAAAATGTAGTAATTTAATTGATGGACTAGGTGTAGATAGATTGGTAAAAGAAATAAATAATATGTTTTAGAAAAGAGGAAATAATGATGAATTTATTAATTATTCAAGCACATATGGGATCAACTAGATTACCTGGAAAAGTAATGAAAAAAATTTGCGATAAAGAAGTTTTATTACATGTGTATGAAAGATGTAATAAGTGTAAATTAATAGATAAAATTATAATTGCAACTAGTACAGACAAGGATAATGATGAAATAGAAAAATTTTGCTGTATAAATAATATAGAATGTTTTAGGGGAAATGAAAATGATGTTCTAGATAGATATTATCAATGTGCAAAATTATATAATCCTAATTTTATAGTAAGAGTAACGTCAGATTGTCCATTGTTAGAGCCGAGATTAATAGACTATTGGCTAGAAAATGCTATAAATGATAATGTTGATTTTGTTGAAGAAGAAAAAGAGATATTTACTGGATTTGGAGTAGATATTTTTAGTTTTAATAGCTTAATAAAAATGAAAAAAAAAGCAACTACAAATAAACAAAAAGAACATGTTGTTGGATATTATTATGATAATAAAAATCAATTTATAAATAAAAAATATCCATTAAAAGATAATTTAAAATATTTATATAGAGATTATAGACTAACATTAGATACTAAAGAAGATTTTGAACTTATTAGCTTATTATATAAAAAATTTTATCATAATGATTTTTTAGACTTACAAGAAGTAATGTGTTATTTAGATAAAAATAATCAAATATTAGAAATAAACAATATGATAAATCAAAAACTTTATTAATAGTAAAAATTATAATATAAAGTATATTTAGTTTAATGATAGTCATATTTTAATTTAAAAATATAATTTGATATACAACCATAAAATACATTAATAATAGTATATTATTAATATATAAAAAGCTGTTTATTCTATACAAAAAAGTAAGGAGTAAGTTATTTTGTGATTAATTTAGAAAAGTGCAAGTTACTAAAAAAGGCTTTTGAAAAGTCTATTAATATTGGGAACTTAGATGAAGCTCAATCAATTTTAAATGAATATTCTAAGTTAAATAAATCAGGGTTAGAATATTATAGTATGAAGGCAATTCTATGTTTTATTAGGGGAGAGTATAAAGAGGGAGAGAATATATTATTAGATATATATGATAAATATGAATATAATTTTGATATTAATTATAATTTATCATTATTTGCTTTACAAGAAAAAAAATATAAAAAGTCTTTAGAATATTTATTTAAAGCTATGCTTATTGATTCTAGTAAAAGTAAAGAATGTGAAATTCAGTTATCAATTTTGAAAAAAAAGATTAGAAAATCTGAATTTGATAAAATAAAAAATTCAGCTATAAGTTTTTTTAATAATTTCAATAAAAGCTTTCCATTTATGGATATTGATAAAGATTATGTGGGGAGTGTAGATCTTAAATTTAATGATAAATCTTATGGCGTTGGGATATATGATCATTATTTTGAAGAAAGAGATGGATTAAATGTTCCTTTAACTTTAAATCAAAGTACATTTACCAAAACTGAAATTATTCCAGGGGAAAAAGTAAAAGAGCAGATATTTAAGGTTAAAAATAAATCCTTAATGCCTATTATGGTATTAAAAGGAGATTCCGAATTGGTTATAAATATAAATAAAAAAGAAGATTTAGTACTTAAGTCTCTTTTGCCTAATAGATTTTATTATTATCCGCTAGAAAGCGGAGATGAAGTTATAATAGTTTGTAAGGATGATTTTGTTTTAGGAGATTTAATAGATTTAAATACTAATGATAATAATTCTAAATTAATTTTAAATATTTTTGTAGATGGATTATCTCAAAAATTTTTAAAAGAAAATGGTTTTGAAGATGTAATGCCAAATACATATAAGTTTTTTAAAGAGGGAACCATTTGTGAAAATTGCTATGTATCAGGAGAGTGGACTTATGTCAGTTTAGCTAGTTTTTTCACAGGGATGTATACGACAAATCATAGGGTATTTCATTCTAAATGGGATACAGATAATATAAAAAATAAAGAATTATATACTGAAATATTTAATGAAAATGGATACTTTTGTTCTAAGATAGATGGTGATTGGCGTAGTACACCAGCTTATGGATATGTTAAGGGAATGAATAGATATCTATATCAACCATCTGTAAGGGGAATGCATTGCGATGAAATAATAACTGAAACAATAGAGCATTTAGAAGCCTTTAAAGAAAAAAATAATTTTCTTTGGATTTGTATTCCAGATTTACATGATATAGCTGATGAATTTGAAGGTAGGATAAGTACTCAAGTTAAAGATTTAATTCTATGGCGTATTGATGAAAAAACTGAGGAAACAAGTGTAAGAAAAAATTTCAATATAAATAAAATCAATAGATATAGAACTCAAATTAAAAGAATAGACACATACTTAGGATTATTATTTAACTATATAAGAGATAATTATAAAGATGATGAAATTATAATAAATATGATATCAGATCATGGACAAGGTTATTTAGTTAAATCAGATGAGTTTTTAGATGAGGAAAGAACTAATACTGTTATGATGTTTAGGGGAAAAAATATACCTAAAGGAATTTGTAAGGAATTTGTTCAAGGGTTAGATTTATTTCCAATAGTATTTAATTCACTAGGAATAAAAAATTACAATATAAAGGATGGAAATATTCCTAAATGGTTCGGTGGAGAAAAGGAAAGAGAGTATACTTATACAGAAACAATTTTCCCAGGAAGTCCTTATGCTGCAGTTATAAATGATGAGAATCATAAGTTTTTCTTTGAAACTATAGAAAATTGTACTGAGGATGGTAGAATAAATGTTGAAAATTATAAGATTAAATTAATTAATAAAAATAATAATCTAGATGAAAGCGAAATCTTAAAGGAAAAAGTAAATAAATACATAAGTTTAGTTATGGAACATATAAAAGATTATATAATAATATAAAATGATTTTAAGGCGTGTAAAGTATAGTATAAATTTTTATTTAATTAAATTATAATATACTTCACATGCTTTTTTTAAAGAACAAAAACTTAAATACGATAATTAAAAGGATTTATTATATTTAATAGAAAGGAAAGACCTTATATGAATAAGTCATTTTACATAGATAAAAGAAAAGTTGGAGAAAATGAAAAAACTTTTATAATAGCGGAAATTTCAGCTAATCATAAACAAAGTTTTGAAAGAGCTGTGGAAATAATTAAAGCAGCTAAAGAATCAGGAGCAGATGCGGTAAAACTACAAACTTATACCCCAGATACTATAACTTTAGATTGTGATAATGAATATTTTCAGATAAAACAAGAAACAATTTGGGATGGTACTACTTTACACAAATTATATAGAGAAGCTTATACTCCATGGGAGTGGCAACCAGAACTAAAAAAAATAGCAGAGGATATGGGACTTATTTGTTTTTCATCACCTTTTGATTATACATCAGTAGAGTTTTTAGAAAAGATGGATGTACCTGCATATAAGATTGCTTCTTTTGAAATAAATGATATTCCATTTATAGAATATGTAGCATCTAAAGGTAAACCAGTTATAATGTCTACAGGAATTGCAACATTATCTGATATTGATGAAGCAATTAAAGCTTGTAAAAGAGTAGGAAATGATAATGTTATTTTATTAAAATGTACATCAGCTTATCCATCTCCTCTAGAAGATATAAATTTAAAAACTATACCTAATATGAAAGACACTTTTGATGTATCAGTAGGTCTTTCAGATCATACACTAGGTAGTTCAGTTTCTATTGGAGCTGTAGCTTTAGGGGCAACAGTTATAGAAAAACATTTAACTTTAAAAAGAGAAGATGGGGGACCAGATGCAGCTTTTTCTATGGAACCTCACGAATTTAAGGAAATGGTTGATGGAATAAGAAGTATAGAAAAGGCCTTAGGTAAAGTTACTTATGAATTAACTTATAAGCAAAAAAAATCAAGAGAACACTCTCGTTCTTTATTTATAGTTGAAGATATTAAAGAAGGAGAGATTTTTACAAAGGATAATTTAAAAAGTATAAGACCAGGATTTGGTTTAGAAACAAAGTACATAAGTAATATATTAGGAAAAAAATGTACTAGAGATATAAAAAGGGGAACTCCTATGGATTGGAGTTTTATTAAATAATTAAGTTATAAGTAGGAGGATGAAAATACTATGAATATATTAGTAACTGGTGGAGCAGGTTTTATCGGAAGATGGGTTGTAAAACAACTTTTAAAAGATGGACATACTGTAACAGCATTAGATAATCTATCTAATGGTAGTGAAAAAAATATAGAGGAATTTAAGAAAAATGAAAAATTTAAATTTATAAAAGGAGATATACAAGATAACTCTTTATTAGAAAAAGTTTTTTCAGATAAATTTGATATAGTATATCATTTAGCAGCATCAATAAATGTTCAAGATTCTATTGATGACCCTAAAACAACTTTTTATAACGATACTGTAGGAACTTTTAATATATTAGAGTATGCCAAGATACAAATGTTTGGTAAAAATGGACATATGGATGGAGACAAGTGGATATTAGATGAAAATGAGGAGCATCATCCTTGTAAAGTAGTATTTATGAGTACTTGTATGGTATTTGATAAATGTGATAAATTAGATGGAATAAATGAACTTCATCCAACAAAGCCAGTTTCTCCTTATGGAGCAAGTAAAATAGGTGCAGAAAACTTAGTTCAATCTTATTATCTTTCTTATGGATTACCAACGGTGGTAATAAGACCATTTAATACTTATGGACCTTTCCAAAAAACAGGAGGAGAAGGTGGCGTTGTTGCTATATTTATTAAAAATGCTATAGATAATAAAGATATAAATATTTATGGTACAGGGGAACAGACTAGGGATCTTCTTTATGTAAAAGATTGTGCAAGATTTATAATAATGAGTGGTCTTGAGAAGAATGTTGATGGTGAAATTGTTAATGCAGGGACTGGAAGAGATGTAACTATTAATGAGTTAGCTAAAATTATTTCACAGAATAAAGTGAAAATAAATCATGTAAAACATATACATCCTCAAGCTGAAATTATGAAACTTCTTTGTGATTATTCTAAGGCAAAGAATTTAATAGGATGGGAACCTAAATATACTTTAGAAGAAGGTATAGAAGAAACAAGAGAATGGATAGAGAAAAATTTTTAAAAGTTAAATATTTTTATAAATGGAGATGAGAATTTTGTGTAATAAGTTTATACCTTATGGAAGACAAAATATAGAAAATGATGATATAGAGGAAGTAATAAAGGCTTTAAAAAGTGATTTTCTAACTACAGGTCCATATGTTAAAGATTTTGAGGAAGCCATTGCAAAATATGTTGGATGTAAGTATGCAGTTACTTTTTCTAATGGTACTGCAGCTCTTCATGGGGCATGTTTTGCTGCTGGAATAAAAGAAGGAGATGAGGTTTTAGTAACTCCAATGACTTTTGCAGCATCAAGTAACTGTATATTATACATGGGAGCAAAGCCTGTTTTTGTGGATGTAGATCCTATAACTGGGAATATAGATGTTAATAAAATAGAGGAAAAAATAACTAGTAGAACAAAGGCTATAATACCGGTAGACTATACAGGACATCCAGTAGATATTGATAAAATTATGGATATAGCTGAGAAATATAATCTAATTGTAATAGAAGATGCTGCTCATGCATTAGGAAGCAAATATAAGGGAATAAAAGTTGGTAATAAGGCTCATATGACAGAATTTAGTTTGCATCCTGTAAAACCTATAACAACAGCAGAAGGTGGAATTATAACTACTAATGATGATAAACTTTATAAAAAACTTTTATTATTTAGAAGCCATGGTATAACAAGAGATGAATCTTTAATGATAAAAAATGAAGGCCCTTGGTATTATGAACAGCTAGAATTAGGTTATAATTATAGATTGCCTGATTTAAATTGTGCTTTAGGATTAAGCCAATTAAAAAAATTAGATAGATTTATTGAGAGAAGAAGAAAAATAGTAGAGAGGTATAATGAGGCTTTTAAGAACATTGATTCATTTGAAATACCTTTTGAAGAAAGTTATTCAACATCTGGATATCATATATATGTAATAAAACTTAATTTAGATAAAATTACTTATAGTAGATTAGAAGTATTTAATAAATTAAGAGAAGAGGGTTTAGGAGTTAATGTTCATTATATTCCTGTTTATTATCATCCATATTATAAGAAAATAGGATATAATAAGGGATTATGTGAAGAAGCAGAAAAGTTTTATGAAAGAATAATAACATTACCATTATATCCTGCAATGAGTGATGATGATTTAAATTTTGTAATTGAAAAGATAAAGAAAGTTTCAAATTTAATTTTAAAAAGTTAGGAGAAAAATTATAATATGGAAAATAAAGAATTAAAACAAATGAAAATAGATACAGTTATAACTTTAGATGAATATTTAAATGCTTTAATAGAAGATGCTAGTAATGTAGCTGAACTATTTAGAGAAGATGAAATTAGTCAAGGATTATTTTTTATATCAAATATTTCAGAAGCTATTGAAGTGGTTTGTCAAGCTGTTATTGAGATTCAATCAATATTAACGGAAGAATTTGATTTAGATAACTTAAATAATTTTATGAATGAAATGATACAAGCTTTAGAAAATGAGGACTATATACTATTAGGAGATTTACTAGAATATGAAATAATTCCAATACTAGAAAATTTAAAAATAAATATAGAAAAAACTATAAAATTAAATTTAAACTAAAAAATAATAAGTGGATTTTATTGTTAGTAGAATTAAAATTAAGTTTATTATAGTAAATTCATAAAATAATCAATTTTATATTCAATTAATAAGGTGATTATTTAAGCAAAATTATAAATCCTAATTATATATTGAATAAATGAAATACATAAATTATAAAGAATGTAACAATAAATAACGATTAATAAAGAGAAGTTATTTATATTTTATTAGGTGGTGAGAAAAAAATGAGACTAAATCATAATATGATGAGTATGAATGTATATAGAAACTATACAAAGGATTTAGCAGGAAGAGCTGATGCAATTTCTAAAATTAGTAGTGGAATAAAATTAAATTCTGCAAAGGATAATCCTAATGCATTAGGAAGAAGTGAACTTTTTAGAATGCAAATAAGAGGACTTCAGGCAGCACAAAGAAACCTACAGGATTCTGTATCAATGGTTCAAGCAGTAGATGGTGCTTTATCAACAGTTTCTGACAGTTTATGTAGACTTAAAGAATTAGCTACACAAGCTTCAAATGGAACTAATACCTCTGAAGATTTAAGAACTATTCAAAATGAAATAAATAGTATTAAAGATCATATTAATAGTGTAGCAAAGGAAACAGAATTCAATGGAATTAAATTAATTGGTGATGATGATGTAATTGATAATAATAATCCTAGATATTTAAAGGTTGTATCTGGTACTAACGTTGGAGAAAATATAAAAATACCAAGGTTTGACATATCTATAGATAAGTTAGCTAAAGACGGTGCTTTAAGTTTAAAGGATTTAGATATTACAGATATTAATAAGATTTCTCAAAATCTTAAATTGATAGATGATTCCATAAAAGAGGTATCAAAAATAAGAAGTAAATATGGAGCATTACAATCAAGACTTGAAACGTCTGTAAATAACATAGATTTTACAGTATGTACATCTGAAAAAGCTGAAAGTTATTTAAGAGATGCAGATCTAGCGGAAGAAATGATGGATTATGCAAGAAATAATATTTTAGTTGAATCTTCTAATGCTATGATGGTTCAAACTAATAATTTCCCTCAGGATGCATTAAGAATTTTAGAAAGACTTAAATAATTAAATAAATTCAAAAATAGTTGGAAGACCTCTATTAAAAAAAGTAGAGGTCTTTTATATGTTATAAAAGAATTTATAAAATTGGAAATATTAATTAAGTATTAAAGATGTAAAAAATAAAAAAACGACAAAAAATATATTAAAAGAAAATAATGTCAAATATGGTTAAAACATAGAAAAAAATACGTCGAAAATGATATTTTCTGAATTTTCAAAAAATATATAATAAAATTTAAATTTATACAGGTTAGATTGCATTAAATATAATTATTGTGCATTATAACAAAAAAAAAATCGAAAATACTCAAAAATATATAGAAAAAAATGTTATATTAAGGTATAATATGAAATGTCATTAAACTTTTGTCTTATAAAAAAATAAATGGTAAATATTATTTTGTAGCAAAGTTAAATTCAATTAATAAAAAAGTAAAATTTAAAATAAAAATTAAAAATGAGGAGGTAACTAATGAGTTTAGTAAGAATGGATTCGGATGGTTATAGCTATAATCTTATAAAAAGAGCCCTAGATGTTTCCACTTTAAGAGGAAAAGTAATTTCAAATAATATGGCTAATATAAATACAAAAGGGTATAAAAGGTTTACTGTATCATTTGAAAATACTTTAAAAGCGATGGATGAACAAATTTCTAAAAATGGATTTGATTTAGAAAAAGGGTTAGGGGAGATAAAAATAGAGAAAGATAAATCAACTAGCATGAAAGCTGATGGAAATAATGTTGATTTAGATATAGAAAAAACTAATCAAGCTGCAAACACATTAATGTATAATGCATTAATAACTCAAGCAAATAATAAGCTTAGTATGACTAAATGTGTAATCAATGGTGGAGGGAGGTAATTAGATGAACAGTATGTTTAATGCATTAAGAATAAGTGCTAGTGGTCTTTCAGCAGAAAGGCTTAGAATGGATACAATTACTTCTAATATAGTAAACTGTAGAACTACAAGAGGAGAGAATGGAAAACCTTATGTAAGAAAGATTGCGGTGTTCCAAGAAAATTTAAATGGCGCTTTAGGTATGAATGGAGTTAAAGCTGTAAAAATAGAGGAGGACAAGTCTCCCCTAAGAAAAGTTTATGACCCTTCACATCCAGATGCTGATAAAGATGGATATGTAACAATGCCTAACGTAAATGTGTTAAATGAAATGGCAGATATAATAGCTTCGTCAAGAGCTTATGAGGCAAATGTAGACACATTAAATGCTAGTAAATCAATGTTTATGAAAGCTTTAGAGATTGGAAGATAGGTGAGATAGATGAGAGTTAATAGTTTTGTACCAAGCGAGAAAATATTTGATTTTAATAAAAGTAATGAAGTTAAGAAAAATAATGAGGTTGGCATTAGCTTTGTAAATACCCTTAAGGAAAAATTAGGTGAAGTTAATGATGATCAAATAAAAGCAAATGAACTTACAGATAAGATGATTAGAGGAGAAAATGTAAATGTACATCAAGTGATGTTAGCAACAGAAGAAGCTAAGATGTCTTTACAACTTGCAGTGCAAGTTAGAAACAAATTGTTGGAGGCATACCAAGAAGTTAATAGAATGCAGTTATAGTAAGGAGTGCTACAGATGGAAAAGTTGAAAGAGACTTTTAAGAATATATTTGAAAAATTTAAAGAACTTAGAAAAGGCGTAAAAATTGCAATCATAGTTTCTGTAGTAACTGTACTTGTAGCTATTATTACCTTATGTGTATATAAAAATTCTAATAAATATAAAGTTCTATTTTCAAATTTAGATACTAAAGATGCCCAAGTTATTACTAATAAATTAAAAGAACTTAAAGTAGATACTAAAGTAGAAGGCGAAAAAATATTAGTACCAACAGAAAAAGTAGATGAACTTAGATTAGAATTAGCCCCAGACATATCCAATGGTAGTAGTGGTTATGAACTTATGGATGAGGGCAGTAGCTTTGGAATGACAGATGAAGAATTTCAAATTAAGAAACTAAGAATGATTCAAGGAGAACTTGAGAGAACTATAAAAAGTTTTCCGCAAGTAGAAAATGCAAGAGTACATATAACACCATCTAAAGATTCGGTGTTTGTAAAGGATAAAGAACCAGGAAAAGCATCTGTTTATTTAAAATTAAAAAACGGAGAAAAGTTAAGTGATCAGCAGGTAAAGGCTATCGTTTCATTAATGGCAGGTAGTACAGAAAATATTCCAAAAGAGAATATAGAAATAGTTGATCAGGATTTAAATTTATTATCTAGTGGATTGTATGATGAAAAAAGTGAAGAAAATGGAGCTTCATCAACAGCTATAGAAAAGCAAAAGAAACTAGAACAAAATTATGAAAAAGCATTAGAGAAAAATGTATATGAACTTTTAGAGCCTGTAATGGGTAAGAATAAGGTTAAAGCTAAAATTAATGTTGCTTTAGATTTTGATTCAAAACAAAAAACAGAAACAGTTGTAGATCCTAATAAAGTTATCTCAAGTCAACAAACTCTTAGAGAAACTAATAATGGAGATTTAAGTGCTGCAAATAGTGAAAGCCCAGTAGACAATAATATGAGTAATACTATTGATAATAAGGAAAATGCAGCAAATAAAAGCTTAAAAGAAGAACAAAAAACTGAATATCAAACAGGAAAAACTGAAAGTAAAGTAATAAGTGCTCCTGGAGAAGTTAAAAGAATAACAAGTTCAGTAGTAGTAGATGGAAAGATTGATAAAGCTACAGAAGAAGCTATAAAAAATATTGTTTCTACAGCTATTGGTTATAAGCAAGATAGAGGAGACGATATTTCAGTAGTTGGAATGGATTTTGATCCTACTATGAAGGCTAAAGCTCAAAAAGAAATTGACGCTATGAATTCAGAAGCTGAAAGAAATAAAAAATTATCTCTTTATAAGAATATAGGATTAGGTATTGGTGGATTACTAGTACTAATAATAATAGCAATAATAATAATAAAAGTATTTAGAAAAGATAAAGAGGAAGATGAACATATTTTAGATATGGTTGTAGGCGATAATATAGCTGACAATGAAACTCAAAAATTTGATCCAATTGATTTTGGTGAAGGTGATGAGAAAACCCATATAGAAGCAGAAATAAAAAAATATGCGCAAGAGAAACCAGACCAAGTCTTTGAAGTTATTAAATCTTGGCTTGCAGAAAATGAGAGGTGATAGTTTTGGCGAAAGAAGCAAGTAAATTAACAGGAATACAAAAAGCAGCAATATTATTTATAACTCTTGGACCAGAAGTATCCTCTAGTATAATAAAAAAATTTCCTGAAAGTGATATCCAAAAGATAACATACGAAATTGCAAATACTACTTCAGTAACAGCAGAACAAAGACAGGAAATTTTACAAGAGTTTTTAGAACTTAATAGGGCAAGAGATTATATTTTAGAAGGTGGAATAGAGTATGCTAAGGCATTGCTTTCAAAAGCTTTAGGTCCACAAAGAGCAAATGAAATTTTACAAAAGGTATCAGAGGCAACTCAACAATACAGACCTTTTGCTATTGCAAGAAAAGCAGATGCTAATCAATTACTTAATGTAATTTCTAATGAGCATCCACAAACAATAGCTTTAATACTTTGCTATTTACAAGCTGAAAAAGCAGCTCAAGTTTTATCAGAACTTCCAAATGAAGTTCAAAGTGATGTAGCTTATAGAGTTGCAACAATGAATAGTACATCACCTATGGTTATAAAAGAAATAGAGAAAGTATTAGATAGTAAACTTTCATCAATAGTAAGAAGTGAAGTTTCTACTTTAGGTGGAGTTGACACTCTTGTTGATATATTAAATCAAGTAGATAGAACAACTGAGAAGAATATAACTGAAGGATTAGAACAAGAGGATGTTGAATTAGCTGAAAAAGTTAAGAGTAGCATGTTTGTATTTGAAGATATTATTATGCTTGATAATACATCTATTCAAAGAATTCTTAGAGAGGTGGATGTTAAAGATCTTTCACTTGCTCTTAAGGGATGTTCAGATGACGTTGCAAGTGTAATATTTAACAACCAATCAAAGAGAGCTGCTACTTCATTAAAAGAAGATATGGAATTCTTAGGTCCAGTAAGACTTATGGATGTTGAAAAAGCTCAACAAAAAATTGTATCTATAATTAGAAGATTAGATGATTCAGGGGAAATAATCATTTCAAGAGGTGGAGAAGATGCAGTCATTTTATAGTGTGATAAAAAACAAAGAAGTGATTATTGCAAAAGATAAAAAAATATCCACAGATTATAAATCCTTTAAAGAAATAGAAAAATTAGATAAAGAAGAAACATTTAATGATGAATTTAAGACAAATGAAGAAGAAAAAAAGAAGGAAATACTTAAAAGTTATAATGTTATTGGTGAAGGCATTATAAAAGCAGCCCAAAATACTAAAGAAAAGATAGTAGAAGAAGCTTTAGTTAAAGCAAAAGACATAGAAAGAGAAGCTTATGAAAAAGGGTATTCTTTAGGATTAGATAATGGACATGAAGATGGATATAAAGAAGCTTATGAAGAATATATTAAAAAAGCAAAAGAAGATGGAGAAAAGATAAAAGAGGAAGCTAATAAAGTTCTTTTCTCCGCTAATAAAACATACGAGAATTTTTTAGAAGAGAAAAAAGCTGAAATTATAAAATTATCATTATTTATGGCTGAGAAAATAATAAAAAAAGAGCTAATAAAAGATGATGGAATAAATAAAATAATAGAAGATGTTATTGAAGAATGTAAGGGAAGTAAGAGCATCCTTATAAAATGCAATCCAATTCATAAAGAAAAAATTTCTCAGGAAATAGATCTTTGGAAAAATAAATATTCTATAAAAGATAAAATATTTGTTTTAGAAGATGAAGATTTAGAACCAGGAAATGCCGTTATAGAAAAAGAGACAGGAAAATCTATAGTAGGTATTGACATAGCCTTAGAAAAATTAAAAGAAGCACTGAAATAAGACAGGAGGAAGATATGTTATCTATTGATTTTAATAATATAAAAAAGAGAGTAGAAAATATTAATCCTGTTTATTCAGAAGGAGTAGTTAGTAAAGTAATTGGATTAACAATAGAAGTTCAAGGAATAAAGGCCTTTGTAGGTGAGTTATGTTTAGTATATGGCCAAAAAAATTCGGCAATAAAATGTGAAGTAGTTGGCTTTAAAGATGATTCAGTAATACTTATGCCTTTAGGAGAACTTATAGGTATTGCTCCAGGCTGTAAAGTTATTCCACAGGGAAAGCCATTATCAGTTAAATGTAGTAATGGACTTTTAGGGAAAATAATAGATGGATTAGGAGTTCCTTTTAATGAAGAAGAACTTCCTTTTGGTGAGGAGTATGCTTTAGATAATGCTCCTCCGGATCCACTTAAAAGAAGAAGAATAAGTGAAATTATACCTACGGGAGTTAGAGCTATTGATGGTTTTCTAACTTGTGGGGAAGGACAAAGAATAGGTATTTTTGCAGGTAGTGGTGTTGGTAAAAGTACAACTTTAGGAATGATTGCAAGAGAAGCAGAAGCAGATGTAAATGTAATTGCACTTATAGGAGAGAGAGGAAGAGAGGTCTTAGATTTTATTGAAAAAGACCTTGGTGAGGAAGGAATGAAAAAGTCAGTAGTAGTTTGTGCAACTTCCGATAAACCTGCTCTTATAAGACTTAAAGGAGCGCTAACAGCAACAGCTATAGCAGAATATTTTAGAGATCAAGGCAAAAAAGTTATTCTTATGATGGACTCTGTTACAAGATTTGCTATGGCTCAAAGAGAAGTAGGACTTGCAATTGGTGAACCACCAGCAACTAAAGGATATACTCCATCAGTTTTTGCCATGCTTCCAAGGCTTATGGAAAGATCAGGAACATCTGATAAAGGATCAATAACGGCTTTTTATACTGTATTAGTTGATGGAGATGATTTTAATGAGCCTATTGCAGATACTGTTAGAGGTATTTTAGATGGACACATAGTTTTATCAAGAGCATTAGCTCATAAAAACCATTATCCAGCTATAGATATATTAAACTCAGTAAGTAGATTAATGCCTACTATTGCAGATGAAGAACATATAAATTCAGCATCTTATGCTAGAGATTTATTAGCAACCTTTAAAGAGTCAGAAGATCTTATAAATATAGGTGCTTATGTAAGAGGAAGCAATAGAAAGGTAGATTTAGCAATAGATTATAATGAATCAATTGTTAGTTACTTAAAGCAGGGTATAAAAGAAAGTACTAGTTTTGAAGAAAGTAGAGAGCGATTGGTTTCAATGTTTAGAAGGTAATAAATATGGAAAAATCATTTAAGTTTAACTTAGAAAAGGTATTAGATATAAGAAAAGAAAAAGAAGAAGAAAGTATAAGACAGTTTAAGGAAGTACAAAAAGAAAAAATAAGTATAGAAAATTGTCTTAATGATTTAAAGGATAATTATGATAAATATAAAGGAGTTAAATCTGGAGAAAGTATTATTTATCAGAAAATCAAAAGAAATTATTTAAATTCAGTAAGTTTAGGAATAAAAAATACTGAAAAGAAACTTCAAAATAAAATAGAAGAACTAGAAACTAAAAGATTAGATCTTAATGAGAAAAGAATAGAAAGAAAAACAGTAGAAACTTTAAAGGATAAAAAATTTAATGAATTTATTAATGAGCAAAATAGAGTTGAAAGAATAAATAATGATGAATTAGCTCTATATGCTTTTGTAAGAAATAAAGCAATTTAATTGAAAGGAGGTGAAAATAAATGCAAGGAGATTTATTAAAAGTAATTTCAAAAGAAAATTTATCTAAAAAGAATATTATCAATAAAAAAGATACTAAAATTTCTAATAGAAATAAAAATAATGATTTTACATTTAAAGATGCTGTTAATGAAGCAAGTAAAAGCAAAGAAGTTAAAAAAACAGATAATTTATATGAAAATAAATATAATAAAGAAATTGAAGATACAGATGAAGATAAAGATTTAATAGAAGACGATAAAAAATATGAAGATGATATTTTAAAGTTTTTATTAATGTTTATAAATGAAAATAAATTTGATTCTAATAACAAAGACGATGAAAAGTTGCAAAAAGTAAATAATTTATTAAAGTCTTTATTAAAAGAAAATATTGATCTTGATATAAATCAAGCTTTAAATAATAAAAATAAGAGCAATGAATCAAAAGATTTAATAAATACTTTATTTACAAGGGACTTAAGTGAGTTTTTAAAGGGACAAGAAAATGCCATAGACTTTAATGCGTTAAATGGTGAAATTGGTAGTTCTAAAAATTATTTGATAGATTTATTAGATAAAAAAATTCAAAGTATTAAAGAAAACTTAATGCTTAATGGTAATTCAGATAAATTAAATAGTAAAAACATTAAGACTAATTTAATTTTAGAATTATTTAGTGATAAAGAAATTAATAATATAAAACAGTTAATTAATAGTTTTAAAAATGAGAATTCTGACAGCTTAAATAATAATTCATCTAAGAATTTGTTTAATTTAATAATTAAAAAACTTAAAGAATCAGATGATTTTAAAACAAATGAAAATAAAAATAACTTAAACAATATAGAGCAGATAAAAAAACATAGTAATAAGCTTAAGACTGTTTTAGAAAATAATTCAAATTTAAAAGATAGTAAAGAAAATTCTTCTAAAGAATTTAAGGAAGATGACTTTTTAAATGAGGTAATTGGTAAAAATAATAAAAATCAATTTAATCATAGAATAGGATTTATGCAAAATCTAAATAATGTTTCTTTTAATCAAAATATTGAAGATGTAGGAACAATAAATATAAAAGAAAATCCTGTTGAAGGAATAATAAAAACTATAAAGTTCATGGATAAAGAAGGAATTAAAGAATTAACTGTTAAAATTAATCCAAAGGAATTAGGAGAGATGACAGTAAAGCTTACAATGACGGCTTCTTCAATGAAGGCCACAATAGAAGCAACTTCTAAGGAAACTTATAAGATTCTTCAAGCCAATTTAAATGAACTTAAAAATTCTCTTCATAATGAAAATATAAAAATTGAAGAATTAAATATAAATTTATATAATGATGATCCAAGTTTTTATAGGAATAGCTCTAATGAAAGCGGATTTAATAATAGTTTTTTAAACAACAATAACTCTAACAGGGAAAATAAAGAAAGTCATAATAGAATAAACATATTAAATGACAATGTAGAAGTTAAAGAGACTACTACTGATGATGGAATTGTAAATATGTTTGCTTAAAATTATATAAAGAAGGAGAGCTTTAAATGTCTATAAATAGTATTGGATATGATGGAAGCAGAGCTACTGAAAGAGGAACTAAGATCTCAAAGCCTGGTAGTGATATGGATAAAAATGCGTTTTTAAAAATATTATCTGCTCAATTATCAAACCAAGATCCTATGAGCAATACTGATTCAACTCAATATATATCACAAATGGCTCAATTTACTGCAATGGAACAAATGCAAAACTTAAATTCTACAATGACAAAATTTGCAGATAATTCATTAGTAGGTAAAGGGGTAACTACTAAAGTTTTAGATGATAAGGGAATACCATATACAGGAATTGTTAAAGCTGTTACAGATAACAGTGGTAAAATAACTATTTCAGTAGAAGTAAATAATAATGGCAAAAATGAACTTAAAGATTTTGATAAAAATGACATATCATCAGTTTTAAATGTTCCAGATTACTCTTTAAATGGAATAAATAATATAAATGGTAATATGCAATTTTTATTAGCATCTTCATTTATAGATAAAAAGGTTACTATAAATGAAAAAGATGGTAATGGAAATCTACTTAAAGGGGAAGTGATTAGTGCCTTTAAGGATAATGGATTAATCAAAGTTACTGTTAAATTAGATGGGGAAAATATTAGTAAGGATTATACTTTGGATAAAATTACGAAAATATCAAAGTAGAGGTGGTTTAGGTGAGCTATAGAATCATTAATGGAAAGCCATATTTAGTTGGAAGTTTTGGACAAGTTAATGATAACTCAACTAATAAAATAGAAAAAAATAATGGCAAAAAACAAAACAGTTTTAAGGAAGTACTAGATACTACTTTAAAAAATGATAAGAGCTTTACTATATCAAATCACGCTTCAGAAAGATTAAAAAATATAGATTTTACAGATAAAGATTATAAAGAGATAGAAAAAGGTTTTGCTATAGCTTATGAAAAAGGTGCGAAAAACACATTAATGCTTTATAAGGATGTTGCTTTAATAGCAAGTGTAAAAAATAAAACAATTATTACAGCTATAGATAAAGATAGAACTAAAGATAATGTTTTTACCAATATAGATAGTGTAGTAATTTTATAAAAAGCTGGACCAAGGGGAAGCTTAGTTTTGTGGAACGATAGAAGCAAAACATTGTTATTTTACACATAATAAAAATTGGAGGTTACATAAGATGTTAAGATCAATGTATTCAGGAATAAGTGGTATGAAAACCAACCAGGTCAAGTTAGATGTTATAGGAAATAATATTTCTAACGTAGGAACTACAGCTTTTAAATCATCAAGAGCTAGATTCCAAGATATGTTAAGTCAAAATGTAAAAGATGCAATGGCACCAAATGCAAATGTTGGAGGTATGAACCCTAGCCAAGTAGGTCTTGGAGTTCAACTTGCAAGTATAGATACAGTAATGTCTCAAGGTATGATGCAACCAACAGGTAGAACATTAGACCTTGCAGTAGATGGAGAAGGATTCTTTATGGTAAGTAAAGGACCTCAAATTGCTGGAGATGCAACTTTAGAAGTTAATCACAGACAAGGAAATCACTCAATAACAGCTCAATCATTAGCTAACTCAGGAAATGAGATAATGTTTAGTAGAGATGGTTCTTTCACTTTAGATGAAGGTGGAAATCTTATAACATCAGATGGATATAGAGTTTTAGGATATTCATTAACTAATGATGACACTGCAGAAAGAGCTACAGAAAAAAATCCTAATACAGTATCAACAGCTGGATTAGATTTTAGATTTGGACCAGGATCTGCATTAAATGGATATAAGGTAGTTTTAGGTTCAATTGGACCTAACACACCAACTACTTGTGATGTAGATAAGGTTTCAAAAGAAGTAATTTTAAATGGAGATTTTGCAACAGCTGGAGCAATAAAAACACCAGAAGTTGAATCTGCTATAAATAAAGGATTATCAGCAGCGGGAATAGCACAAAGTATTTTTGTAACTGGAAAACCAGTAACTATTCAAGGTCTTGGATCAGCAAATCTTGTTGGTGGACAAGATGATGAAGCGCCAAATAGTGTATCAGTTGGAGGATTTACATTCCAATTTAGTGAAGGTTCAGCATTAAATGGATATTCTTTTGAATTTGGAAAAACAGCTCCACCAGCAGGTAAAGATAATTTAGACATTAATGTTTCAATAAATAAAGGTGCAAAGAAAATAACAATAGATGCAGATTTAGTTAATAAAGCCGCTTTTAATGGAGAAGATTTAGTTAATGCTATAAATGGAAAATTCCAAGCAGAAGGCATAGATATGCAAATAATAAATTATAGTGGATCTCCAATAAATATATCTGATTTATCTGTAAAGCTTGGAAAAGGATCTATATACAAGGAACCTAACATGATAAGTGATGCAAATAATGGACTTACTTTTAAAGCTAAGGGATTAAAGGATGATACAGGATCAGAATTAAATGGATATAGTATTGTGGCTAATGAAGATACAAGTTTAGTAGATGGAACCTGTAAAGTAGATATTTCCTCTAACCAAATTAATGTAGCAATTGGAAAAAATACTCCTGCTGATAAAATACAAAAAGCTATAAATGATAAATTAAAAGAAAAAGGTATTAGAAAATGTACTATAGAAGTTAGTGGAAACTATAAAGCAGATCCATTAGCTAAACCAGCAGTTGTAGGAAATGATGGTTCAGATTTTAAATCAGCTAATCCAGTTAAATTAATGGGATTTAATATACAACTTCCTAAGGGAGATCTTTTTGATAACTGTGAGATTGAAGTTGGAGATATTAATGCAGGAAATATAACTGCAGAAGCTAACTTAGATCCTAAAACTAATAAAATTAATAAAATAGTAATAAGTGGTCCATTTAGTACATTAGGAAAGATAAAATCAGACCAATTAGCTGAAGCAATTAAAGAGGGCGTAAATAAAGTAAAACCAGATGCAATAGATAATACAAAAGATGATAAAAAAGTAACAGTTAAAGGAAGTCAATCAAATGTATTATCAGGTTTAACTTCAAATACTATAGATGGAGGATCATCTAAAAAAGCTCCTCAAACTATTAGTGTAAATGGAATGAATTTTTCAATATCAGATGGTGCTGCTTTAAATGGATACTCAATTGATATTGGAAGAGTAACTGCTGGAACTAAGACTTCTGTAGAAATTGATGAAAAGAGCAAAAAGATAATTTTAAATGGAGATTTTGCAACAGGAACAAATCTTGAGGTTGGAAGAATTCAAAATGAATTAAATAAAGCTTTAAGTGAAAAAGGAATAAACCAAACAATAGAAGTTGCAGGAACTCCAAATGTAATAGGTGGATTAGAGTCTGGAATTACAAATGGTGGTACACCAGTACAAAGTTTAGGTTCTGATGGAGAAGTTAATTTTGTTGATGGAACTAAGGATTTAAAATCTTATGATGGTGGATTAAAGACTCTTAAAATTCCAGAAAAAATTAAAGTACCTGGAACAGGATTAGAGCTAAGAGTAAAAACTTATTCAATAGATAAAAATGGTGTAATAAATGCTGTACTAGAAGATGGAAGAGTTGCAGCTTTAGGACAAATTGCTATGTCAAGCTTTAAGAACCCAACAGGTCTTACTAAACTAGGCAAAAACCTTTATTCACAGTCAGTTAACTCTGGAGAGGCAACAATAAAGTCTGGTGTAGGAACTAGAGGAGATGACAATAGTAAGGGTTATGGAGCTATGCTTCAAGGTATGCTAGAAATGTCTAATGTTGATTTAGCAGAACAATTTACAGATATGATAGTTACAAATAGAGCATTCCAAGCTAGTGGAAAGATGATAACTACTGGTGATGAAATATTACAAGATATTATAAACCTTAAGAGATAGTCTGCTATAGGGATAGCCTATAGGCTATCCCATTTAATAAGTTAAATTAATGAATCTTTTTAAAACTAAATAGTTAAGAAATGCCTAAAAGCATAGGTTAGGAGAGAATATATGATAAAGCTAACTTCTATAAATAACGATAAGTTTATTTTAAATGTAGATAATATAGAAAAGATAGAGCAAATATCTGATACTATAATCACCTTAACAAGTGGCAAGAAATTTAGAGTAAAAGAAGATCAAGATGAAATTGTAGACAAAGTAGTAGCATATAAAAAGAGAATTTTTAATTCTAAGTAATAGGAGGCAACAAAATGAAAAAAACAGATAATCTTACGTTGATAGGATTAGGAACAGGAATTGTATTACTTCTTTGGGGAATGATGATGGGTGGAAGTAGCTTAAAAGTATTCTTCGATCCTGCATCAATTTTAATAACAGTTGGAGGATCTTTTTGTGCGTTACTAATTACATATGGAATAAAGGAGATAAAAAGTGTAGGAACTTTATTTGTACAAAGTACAAAGGAAAGTACTAACTCTAACAAAGAGTTAATTTCTAAGTTTGTTGAGTTTTCTAAAAAATCTAGAAAAGATGGACTACTTTCATTAGAAGATGATATAGCAAGTCTTGACGATGATTTTTTAAAAAAAGGTCTACAAATGGTTGTAGATGGTATAGAGCCTGAAACTATAAGAGAAATTATGGAGCTTGAAATTGGTGAGATGGAAAAAAGACACTCATCTGGAGCTGCTGTTTTAAAAACATGGAGTGCATATGCTCCTGCATTTGGTATGATAGGAACACTCATAGGACTTATTCAAATGCTTTCTTCAAATCTTAGTGATGCTGCAGGGATAGCATCTGGTATGGCAAAAGCTCTTATAACAACTTTCTACGGATCATTAATGGCAAACTTAGTTTTAACACCTATGTCAATAAACTTATCAACAAAAAGTGAAAAGGAAAGTGGAACTAGGGACTTAATGTTAGAAGGAATTTTAGCAATTCAATCAGGAGTAAATCCAAGAATTGTAGAAGAAAAATTAGTAACTTATCTTGAACCTAAAGACAAAGAAGAATATTTAGCTCAATCCATTTCTAGTGGAGAAGGAGTGAGAGATAATGGCTAGAAAAAAGAAAAAGGGTGATGGCGGTGTAAGTGGTGATGAATGGCTTGCAACCTATTCTGATACCATAACTTTATTACTTACTTTTTTCATACTTTTATATACTATGTCTAGTGTAGATTCACAAAAGTTAAAAGTAATGTCAGCTGCAATGCAAAAGGCCTTTCAAGGAAAAGGTGAGAGTGTATTAGAGTATAACTTACATAATGGAACAGAACCTATAGTAGGAAATGAAGATATAGAAAAACCTGATTCAGGTGATACAGTAAATGAGAATGATTCAGCCTACAACAATATAGAGCAATTTGTAAATGAAAATAATTTAGCTTCTGATGTTCGTCTAACAAAAGACGAGAGAGGAGTAATACTTCAAATAAAAGATAGTATTTTATTTGAATCAGGTAAAGCTGATTTAATTGAAAGTAGTAGAGAAGTATTAGATAAAATAAGTAAATTATTATCATCTATGCCAAACAAAGTAATTATAGAAGGACATACAGATAATTTACCAATAAATACATATAAATTTGCTAGTAACTGGGAACTTTCTGCAGCAAGAGCAGTAAATGTTGTAAAATATTTTTCTGATAATAAAAAAATAGATCCAACAAGATTTTGTGCTGCAGGATATGGAGAGTATAGACCTATAGTAGATAATTCAACGCCAGATAATAGAGCTAAAAATAGAAGAGTAAATATACTTATAGTTACTAATGAAAATAAAGATAGTAAACAAAGTAAGGAGAGTTAGTTATGGCTGCAATGGAGAATAAAGGCAACAAAACTAAAATAATAGCACTAGTAATTGTATTATTAGTAGCAGTTGGAGCAGGAGTTTACTTTGTAACTCTTAACATGGTTAAGAGCAAAGGAACTGAGCAAGTTAAACTTGATTATTATGATTTAGGAGAAACTTTTATAAATCTTAATGATGAAGGTGGAAAGAGATATTTAAAAACTCAAATTTCATTATCTTATGATGGTAAAAATGAAAAGTTAAAAGAAGAAATTGATAAGGACAAACCAGAATTAAAAGATATAGCTATATATTATTTTAAAGGAAAAAAATCAGAGGATTTTAATTCAGCAAATGAAAGTGAAATTAAAAAAGGATTATTAACAGAAGTAAATAAACATTTGACAGCAGGACAAATAAATGGAGTGCATTTCCAAGAGTTACTAATACAGTAATGGTGTAGTAATGGAAATTTTTTTGGCAATAGTTAAGATGATTATGGTGTTAATTGCAGTTGTTTGTTTAATTTTAATAACTTTTAAATTAAGTGAAACTAGACTTAATAAAATGCGAAATGGCAATTATATAAAAGTTATCGAAAGAACGCAAATTACTAAAAATAACACCATAATTTTAATAAAAGCTGGTAAAAAAGGATATTTAATCAATTGCTCCAATGACAAAAGTGAAGTTTTAAAGGAAATAAGTGAAGATGAGATTCTGTTAATTGAAAAAGAAAAGCAAGATATAAAAAATAATATGGCTATAGACGTTAACAATAAATTATTACAAATAAAAGATAAATTAAAATCGTTAAAGTTAAGAGGAAAAAATTAATGAAAAAGTGTATAAAGATTGGAATGATATGTTTAATCGCATCATTAGCAATGATAGTCTTTAGCAATAGTATAAAAGCTCAAGCAGCTCCTACAGGAGCTATGTCTCCAATAAATATTACAGTAGATGGAGGGAGTAGTGCTAAAGATTATGTTTCTAATATTAAACTGTTAATTTTATTAACAGTACTAACTATATTACCATCATTTTTAATAATGATGACTAGTTTTACAAGAATAATAGTTACATTTTCATTTTTAAAGAGTGCACTAGGTGCACAGCAGTCTATTCCTAATCAAATCTTAATAGGATTAGCTTTGTTTTTAACAATATTTATAATGATGCCAGTTTATAATCAAATAAATGATAATGCCTTAAAGCCTTATTTAGAAAATAAAATTACTCAAGATGAAGCTTATGAAGCTGGATCTAAACCAATAAGAGAGTTTATGCTAGGTCAAACTAGAAAAAAAGATTTAGAACTTTTTGTAGAATTATCTAAAATGGATAAGAGTAATTTAGATAGAGAAAATATTCCATTACAAGTTGTTGTTCCTGCTTTTGCTATAAGTGAACTTAAAACAGCATTTCAAATAGGATTTTTAATATATTTACCATTTTTAATTATTGATATGGTAGTAGCAAGTGTGCTCATGTCTATGGGGATGTTTATGTTACCTCCAGCTATGATATCTCTACCTTTTAAATTATTATTATTTGTTATGGTAGATGGTTGGTATCTATTAGTCAAATCATTAGTATTAAGTTTTTCGTGAGGTGATTTTAAATGAGTGAACATTTAGTAATTGGAATTATAAAAGATACTATGGCAACAGCATTAAAACTATCGGCACCATTTTTAACAGTAGCTATTGTTGTTGGTTTAATAATCAGTATTATTCAAGCTACAACCCAAATTCAAGAACAAACATTAACTTTTGTACCAAAACTTATAGGAATAGCTGTTGTGGGATTATTATTGTGCAGCTGGATTACACATAATATGATTGGATTTACCGAAAGAATCTTTACTTTAATATCAAATATCGTTCATTAGGTAGAGAACCTTGATAGATACAGCATATTATTTAGCGATTTTTTTCATATTTATAAGACTAATAAGTTTTTTAGGTATAATAACAGCCTTTTTCCCACGATCTACTCCTAAGAGTTTTAAGGTTTTCTTTACAATAATATTTTCACTTATTCTTGTTAATATTATTGATTATTCATCTATAAAAGAGATAAATTCTAATTTTACTATTGTAATGTATATAATAAATGAATTTATGACAGGAGTAATTTTAGGATTTGTAACAAATTTATGTTTTTATATTTTTCAAATGGCAGGAAGTTTAATGGACATGCAAATAGGGTTATCAATGCTTACAATGTATGATCCAAACTCTCAAAATAATACAACTTTATTATCTAGGATTATTCACTGGATAGGTATACTAATATTTTTTATAGTTGATGGACACCATTTACTTATAAAAGAATTAGTAGCTAGCTACAATGTAGTTAATATAGGAAAAAGCATTGTATATGGTGACACAATGATGCTTGTAATTAATAGTTTTATTCAATATTTTATTATAGGTTTGAAAATAGCAATACCAATAGTATTGATTATTATAATTACAGATTTAACTTTAGGATTAGTTTCAAGAACAGTTCCTCAACTAAATATTATGATTCTTGGACTACCTTTAAAGATATTTGTAGGAATAATGGCTTTCCTAGTGGGATTACCTATAATTATAAAAGGTTTGGTAATAAGCTTTGGCCATATATGGGATACCTTCCATGGAATTTTTGGTGCCTTACCATTAGCTTTAATATTTTCTTCTGATGAAAAAACAGAGGAGGCAACTCCTAAGAAAAAAGCAGAATCAAGAAAAAAAGGACAAGTTCCTAGAAGTAAAGATGTAAATATAGCAATAACTATGGTTACCTGTACTTTAGTTGTAATAGGATTAAATAGTTTTATAGCATCAAATCTTAAAGAGAACATTATAACTTTTTTTTCCATGAATTTTAAAGAAGATTTAGGAGCTAATACAGTAGGCGTAATAATATTAAATTTAGCATGGAGAATAGCTAAAACTTATTTACCAGTAGTTCTTCCTATAATGGTTATGGGAGTTGTAGCTTCAATTATGCAAACAGGATTTTTAGTTACAGGAGAACCGCTTAAACCTTCCTTAGATAAATTAAATCCATTAAATGGTTTTAAAAATATGTTTTCAAAAAGAAGTTTTATAGAGCTTACTAAAAACTGTATAGTAATTGTAATTGTTAGTTATGTGGGATACTTATTTGTTAAGGAAAATTTCTTACACATTATGCAAATAGGTAATACATATGTACCATCTATATTAGATGAAATTAATGAACTAGTAATAAAAATATTTATTAAAGTATCATTGGTTCTAGTTATATTAGCAGTTATAGACTATTTTGTTCAAAGAAGACTTTACGATAAAGATATGAAAATGTCTAAAGAGGAAATAAAAGAAGAGTTTAAACAAATGGAAGGAGATCCTCAAGTTAAATCAAAGATAAAACAAAAGCAAAGAGAGATGGCTACAAGAAGAATGATGCAATCTATTCCAGATGCCACAGTAGTTGTTACAAACCCTACTCACTTAGCAATAGCATTAAAGTATGAAGAAGGTAAAACAGAAGCACCTATTGTGGTTGCAAAGGGAGCAGATAATTTAGCACTAAAAATAAAAGAACTTGCTAAAGAAAATGATGTTCCAATTGTTGAAAATAAACCTTTAGCAAGGTTAATTTTTAAATCTGTAGAAGTTGAAGAAGAAATACCAGGAGATATGTATCAAGCTGTAGCAGAGATATTAGCAGTAGTTTATAAAATGAAAAAAGATAAAAAATAGAAAATTAAGAAAAGGATGTGGAAACAAGAATGGAGGCAAAAAGTTCAAGGTTTAAATTGAAAAATAACCTAGATGTTTTAGTTGCTTTCGGCGTTGTTGGAATTGTAATGATGATTATAATTCCATTGCCACCATGGATGCTAGATATATTATTAGCATTAAATATAACAATATCAATAGTAATAATATTAATAACAATGTTTACAACTAATGTATTGCAACTATCAGTATTTCCAACGTTACTATTGGTTACAACCTTGTTTAGATTAGGTCTTAATATCTCATCTACAAGATTAATCCTAACAGATGGAGCTGCAGGAGAAATAATACAAGCTTTCGGTGAATTTGTTATTCGAGGGAATTATGTTGTAGGAATTATAATATTTTTAATTATAATTGTTATTCAGTTTGTAGTTATTACAAATGGTGCTGGTAGAGTATCAGAGGTAGCAGCAAGATTTACATTAGATGCTATGCCTGGAAAGCAAATGAGTATAGATGCTGATTTAAATGCAGGATTAATAGATGAAATGACTGCAAAGCAAAGAAGAAATGATTTGCAGGCAGAGGCAGATTCTATGGTTCTATGGATGGTGCTTCTAAGTTCGTTAAAGGAGATGCCATAGCAGGAATAATAGTTACTATAATAAATATTCTTGGTGGAATTATAATTGGTGTTATGATGAAACATATGTCTGCAGCTCAAGCAGCTCAAAACTATGTTAGATTAACAGTAGGTGATGGACTTGTGAGCCAAGTACCAGCCCTTTTAATTTCAACAGCATCAGGTATTTTAGTAACTAGGTCAGCTAACGCTGAAAGTTTTGGTAAGTCAATGACTAAGCAGCTTACAGGATTCCCAATTGCATTAGCTATTGCATCAGTATTAATGATGTTTTTAGCATTAATACCACAAATGCCTGGAGCAACATTTTTTATACTTTCCGTTGGTGCTGGTACTGCAGCATATTTCTTATATAAAGACCAACGCGAAAAGAGTGAAGAAGCTATAGCAAGAGAAGAAGAAGAAGTTATTGAAATGGAAAGCAAAGAGCCAGAAAATGTAATGAATTTAATTTCTGTAGAGCCTATGGAAGTTGAAATAGGTTACGGGTTAATACCACTTACTAATGAAAGTACTGGTGGAGATTTACTTCAAAGAATAGCTTCTGTTAGAAGACAATGTGCTATAGAAATGGGTATAATAGTTCAGCCTATTAGAATTAGAGATAATCTTCAACTGAAAAATAATGAGTACATAATAAAAATTAGAGGAACAATGGTAGCCTCAGCAGAACTTATGCCAAATATGCTTTTATCAATGGATCCAAGTGGTGCAGGTGCTGAAATGGCAGGAATTCAAACAGTAGAACCTACTTTTGGATTACCAGCAGTTTGGATTAATAATGACCAAAGAGAAGAAGCTGAAATTAAAGGCTTAACAGTTGTAGATCCAACTACAGTTATGGTAACTCATTTAACAGAAACTATTAAATTACATTCATATGAATTATTAGGAAGACAAGAAGTTAAACTTATAGTTGATAATGCAAGAGAAAAATATAGTGCTGTAGTAGATGAACTTATCCCAGATTTATTAACAATTGGAGAGATTCAAAAGGTACTTCAAAATTTATTAAAGGAAAAGGTTCCAATAAAAGATATGGTTACAATAATGGAATCTTTAGCGGATAATTCAAGAAATACTAAGGATTTAGAACTTTTAACAGAATATGTAAGATGTGCTCTTGCAAGAACTATTTGCAATCAAATAATAGATGAAAATAGAGCAATTACAGTAATAACATTAGATCCATCAATAGAAGAGGTTATAGCTAATAATATTCAAAGATCAATGCAAGGTTCTTTCCCAGCAGTAGATCCAGATACTACAACTAGAATTTTCACTGCACTAAAAAATACAATGGATTCAGTATATTTTTATAATAATCAACCAATTGTATTGGTATCACCAAATATTAGGGCACCTTTTAGAAAGTTAACAGAGATGGTGTTCCCTCATATAATGATTCTTTCAATTAATGAAGTTCCAAATGATGTTGAAATTAGAACTGAAGGAGTAGTGGCATTATAGTATGATTATAAAAAAATATGTAGTGAAAAATATGAATGAAGCTATGACAAGAATTAGATATGAACTTGGAAAAAATGCTTTAATAATAGGACAAAGAAAAGTTAGAGGAAAAGGAATTAAAGGTTTCTTTTCCCCTAAACTTTTAGAAGTAACAGCGGCTATAGAGAGCTATGAAAAAGAAGATGATAAATTAGATATTTTAAATGCATTTAAAAAGCCATTAGATAATTTAGAAAATGTAAATACTTTACCTAAAAAAGAGGTATTAAGTAGCAAAAAAGAAGAAAAGTTTTTAATTAATAAAACTAATCTAGATAAACATAGTGAACAAAATAATCCATTAATGAAAGAAATTTTAGAAATGAAGAGTTTAATTTCTAAAAATATTATAGAAAAAGAAATTAAAGAAGAAATACCTATGCTAGAATCATTAAAGGAAAATGATGTAGATAGTAAAATAGTTAATTATATAGAAAGTCAGTTAAAAGAATGTAATTCTATAGAAGAAAAAAATGAAAAGATTAGAAAGATATTAATAAATAATATTAGTATAGATAATCAAATAGATACAGGAGTTATTGCTTTTGTAGGACCTACTGGAGTAGGAAAGACTACAACAATAGCTAAAATAGCTGGAGAATTAGCACTTATAAAAGAAAAAAAAGTAGGACTCATTACAATAGATACTTATAGAATAGGTGCAGTAGAACAATTAAAAACTTACAGTGAAATAATAAACATACCCTTTGAGGTTGTAACAACATTAAAAGGTATGGAAAAAGCTATAGAAGACATGAAAGAGTGTGATGTTATATTAATAGATACTACAGGAACTAATTCTAAAAATTCTATGCAAATATCTGAAATGAGAGCTCTTATAAATAAAGCAAATCCAGATAAAATTAATTTAGTTGTAAGTAGTACTATTAAAAATAAAGATATTGAAGGAATATTAAAGGGATATAAAGCTTTAGGATATGAAAGTGTAATTATAACAAAACTTGATGAAACCTCAGCTTATGGTTCTTTAATAAATATTTTATTTGAAAGCAAGGTTCCACTTAGTTATATAACATTAGGACAGAATGTCCCTGATGATATAATAAAACTTTCAAAAGAAGAAGTATTAGAAGTTATTTTAGGAGAAAGAACTTTATGTTAGATCAAGCAGCAAAATTGAGAAATATGGTTGGCAAAAAATGTGATAATAAAAAGGCTAAAATAATAACTGTAACATCTGGTAAAGGTGGAGTTGGAAAAAGTAACTTTGTTATAAACCTTGGCATATATCTTCAAAGTATTGGTAAAAAAATAATGATTTTTGATGCTGATATAGGAATGGGTAATGATGATATTCTTATGGGCATAACAGGAAATTGGAATTTCTTTGATGTAATTTCCGGTGATAGAGAGATAGAAGATGTTATTATTGAAGGACCATCTGGCATAAAACTTTTAAGAGGAGGTTCTGCAGTAAATAGAATTGAAGAGCTAACAGAAGAAGAGAAAGAAAGATTTTTTAAAAAACTTTCTGCATTAAAAGATTTTGATTATATAATCATGGATACTGGTGCTGGAGTTAGTAGAAATGTACTTGGATTTATAAGTTGCTGTGATGAAGTAATATTTATAACAACACCAGAACCAACTTCAATAACAGATTGTTATAGTTTAATTAAAGCAACAAATCATTTTAAGTTGAAAAGTACTGGAAGTATTATTGTTAATAGAGTTTTCTCTAAAAAAGAGGGAGAAGAAGTCTATAATAAATTAAAAAATGTATCAAAAAGATTTTTAAACATGGATTTAAAATATTTAGGTTTTGTATATGAAGATAAGAGATTAACTCAATCAGTAAGGGAACAAAAGCCCTTTATTATAAATTTTCCTAATTCTATAATTAGTAACAATATAAAGGATATAGGAAATGCTTTAATCGGAGAAAAAAATAATAGTGAAAATACAGGGGTTGAAACTTTATTTAAAAAGATATTTAATATTTTTTCTTAAGGAGAGATAGGTGTATGAAATATGTTTAATTTAAGTATACATGATAAATTAGGATTAATCATACAAGATAATATATATATGTGTAATGTGAAATGTTTAGAAGAGGGTTATTTTATTTTAAATACACCATTTAAAGAAAAAGAATCTATTATCTTAAGTAAGGGGAAGATTATAGAGACTTTAAACTATGATGCAAATGGGAATTTATATAAGTTTTCTTTAGAAGTTCTAGATAAAAAAATGAATTATGAAAAAAAGATAGTTTGTGTTTGCAAGTACTGTAACGATTCACTTAAAGTAGAAAAAATAGATAATATTACAGCAAGATTTTTTGAACTTATAAAATATAGTAAGGGATTTATAAAAGAAGAGATATTTAAAAGAGCAAAAAAATCTAATGGAATTTTAATAAATATTAATGAAACAGGCATTAGATTTAAAACAAGAGAAACTTTGAATCTTGGAGATGAATTAACTTTTGAAATAAAAAATGATGAAGATTATCTAATTACAAAAGGTGCAGTTAGAAGAGTTGAGAATACAAATAATAAAGAATTTTTATATGGTGTAAATTTTTATAATAATGATAAAAAAGAAAAAGAGAAGATAATTAAAATGTTAGTTACAATTATTAAAAAGCAAAGAAAGTTGCTATAGAGGAGGAAACTTAGATGGCAGTAGCAGATTCTATGGAGTATAGAAAAGAAATTGTAGAAAAATATATACCTCTTGTTAAATATATAGCATCTAGAGTTATTATAGGAAAGACTAAATATATTGAATATGAAGACTTAGTTAGTTATGGAATGGTAGGACTTATGGATGCTTTAAATAAATTTGATAAATCAAAGGGAATGAAATTCTCAACATATGCATCTATAAGAATAAAAGGTTCCATGATAGATGAAATAAGAAGAAACAGTCCTATTTCTAAGGGAGCTATGGATAAATTAAATAGATATAATGATGTAGTGGAAAGACTTCAAAGAGAATTAATGAGAGAACCTACTAATATAGAAATTGCAGAAGAATTACATATGAATCTAAATGAGGTTGCTCAAATAGAAATGTACATAAATTATATTTCAGTAGTTTCATTAGAAAATATTATTTTTTCAGATGATGATGATATATCTATAATGTCAATGATAGCAGATAAAAATAGTCCAAGTCCTGATAAAATATTAGAAGATAAAGAAGATATAAATATATTAAAAGAAGGACTTGATATGCTAAATGAAAAAGATAGAATAGTTTTAAATCTTTATTATTATGAAGGTTTAACTTTAAAAGAAATAGGTAAAGTTTTAGATGTTTCAGAATCGAGAGTATGTCAATTACATAGTAGAGCCATAAGAAATTTAAGATCTGTCTTAAAAAAGTTAGAATTTGTTTAAAGAGGAATAGGTATAAATATGATTTTCTTACTTATAATTATAGGAGCTATTCTTATTATATTTAATATGAAAGCTCTAAAAAAAGAAAATAAAAATTTTGATAATGTATTTAACGAAAAAATAGATAACATAACAGAAGTTAATTTAGAAATTGGAGAGCTAAGAAGAGAATTTGGGGAAACTATATTTGAACTTCAATGTGATATAGAAAAGCTTAAAAAAGAAAACTTATTTTTGCATAATGAATTACTGAAGATTAATGGAAAATCCTTCGATAATAAAAGAGATCATAACTTTCAAAATGAATATAAAATAGATGAAAATGAAGCTTTTAATTTAAAAGAACTAGATAATAAAAATCAATTAGACAATATGGCAAAGGATAAAGTAGATAAAATTAAAGAACTTTTAGATAAAGGACTTAGAATTGATGAAATTTGCCAGAAAACATCTAGTGGAAAGGGGGAGGTATTATTAATAAAAGGATTATACAAAAAATAAAAAATACCTTCTTTCTTTTAAAGGATAGAAAGGTTCTTATAGGATTAGGAATAGGTATTATATTAGGAGCTATTATAATGAAAGCAACTAATTATAGTTATAGTCTATCTAGAGAGCAAATTGAATTAAAAGCAAAAGGTTATGGTATGCACTATAGTGACGAATGTAAGGTTATATTTGATAAGGAGCTGAAGGAAAAATGATAAGAAGTTTATACACTGCAGTATCAGGGCTAATAAGTTTAGAAGCTAAACAAGATGTTATAAGTAACAATATGGCTAATGCTAACAATGGTTCTTATAAAGCTGAAAATTTAGCTATTAAAAAGTTTGATGATGTTCTTATAGAAAATAAAGATAAACTTTCAGGTAATAGAAATGTAAAACAAAAGATAGGAAAGTTATGTTTAGGATCTAGAATTGATGAGACAAAAATAGATTTCTCACCGGGAATACTAGAGGAAACAGGCAAAAAAACAGATTTTGCAATAGATGGTAAAGGATTCTTTGTAGTTAGAAAAGGTGATGAAGAGCTTTATACAAGAGCTGGAAGTTTTAGGGTAGACCCTAGGGGAGAACTTATAACTGCTAATGGGGAAGAAGTGTTAGGAAGAAATTTAACTACAGGGGCAGTAGAACCTATTGCAGTTGGAAGTGGAGAAATATCATTAAACGGTAACAATGATGTATATATAGATGGTAGACCTAAATATTCTTTACTTACTGCAAATTTTAATGATTATAATTCATTAAAAAGAAGAGGCGATAATCTTTATGAGGGAACCAATCCTAATTATAATGAGAGAGTATATGTAAAGCAGAGAATATTAGAAAAATCTAATGTTAATATAACAAAAGAGATGATAGACATGATTACTACTATGAGAAACTTTGAATCTAATCAAAAAGTAGTTCAAACTATAGACGAAACTTTAAATAAGGCAGCCAATGAAGTTGGTGCTGTAAAGTAATAGGAGGGGTTTTAAATGCTTAGAATGCTATGGAATGGTAAAAATGCCATGTTAGCGAATCAAGAAAAAATTGATGCAATATCAAATAACTTAGCAAATGTACAAACTAATGGTTATAAGAAGGTTAATGTATCTTTTGAAAATCTTATGACAGAAACTTTAGAGAGAAAAGGATATCCAACAACAGGTAAAGAAGCATTTACAGGAACAGGTGTTAGAACTACTCCTTGGTCAAGAGATGATGCTCAAGGTATTCTTAAAGAAACCTCTATAAATACTAACTTTGCTTTAGATGGAGTTGGATATTTTAGAGTGGTTAAACCAGATGGTACATATTCTTATACCAGAGACGGAGCATTTTATACTGATGCAAGAGGAAGATTAGTAGATTCAAGAGGAAATAAATTATACATAGAATATGATAATGGATTTAATGAGAATAATGTTCAATTTTCAAGAGATAACTTTATGTTAGATAAATCAGGAGAGATAGCATTAAAAGAAAATGGTCATCTAAGAAAAGTAGGAAAAGTACCAGCATTTACAACTACAGGTACTGATTCTTTAGTTTCTACAGGTTCTAATTTATTTGAACCAAAACCAGGAGCTCAAATGACTGTTACTAATAATGTAGATATGCTACAAGGATTTTTAGAAGGATCTAATGTGGATATGGGAAAAGAGTTTTCAGATCTTATAATAGCTCAAAGAGCCTTTGAATTAGGTTCAAGAAGTGTAAGAACTGCTGATGAAATGTGGGGAATGGCTAATAATTTAAGATCAAGATAGAATTTATATTAATAGGTTAAAAGTGCTTAAAGAGAATAATATTCTCTTTAAGCACTTTTTCATATAATTAAATATTATAAATATAAATTTACTACATATTTGTTATTGTTTGAGTTAGTGGTGGAATAACTTGTTTCTTTCTTGAAAGAACTCCAGGAAGATAAGCAGTTTTATCCTGTAATTTTATCTTGAAAGCTAATTCAGCTATTTCAGATCTTAATCCTGTTACAAGAACTTGAGATCCTTCCTTTAAAATGTCAGTTAAAAGAAGAACCATCATTTGGAATCCACCTTCATCAGCTTTTTTATCCATATAAGTTAACATTTCTTCTTTTAAAGGCATAAATCCTTCTATATCCATTGTATTAACTTGAGCAACACCTATCTTAATTCCTTCAATTGTGAAAGGTTTAAAATCTTGATTAAATATTTGCTCCACAGTTTTACCTTTTAAAGATGTTCCAGCTTTAAACATTTCAGTTGCAAATTCATTAACATCAATTTCAGCTATTTTTGCAAGCTTTAAGCAAATTTCTTTATCTATAGAAGTACAAGTTGGTGATCTAAATAATAAAGTATCTGATATTATAGCACCACATAATAAACCAGCTATTTCTTTTGATGGAACTAAGCTATTTTCAAAGAATCTTTTAGCAACTATAGTTGAAGTACTTCCAAGAGGTTCATTTCTAAAGTATATTGGATTTCCAGTTTGTATATCTGCTACTCTATGGTGATCTATTATCTCAAGAATTTCAGCTTCTTCTAATCCATCAACAGATTGACCTCTTTCATTATGGTCAACTTGTATTACTTTCTTTTTAGGATTAGCAATTAAATGATATCTTGAAATTAATCCAGTAACTTTATTATTAGAATCTAATATAGGATAGCTTCTAAATCTAGTTTCTGTCATAACTCCTTTAATGTCATCTACTAGTTCATCCTGTGAAAATGTAACTAAATTTTCTTTAGCCATAACATAATCTACTGGAATTGATTGAACTATTAGTCTTGAAGCTGAGAATGAATCATGAGGAGTAGTTATAACTGAAACTCCTTTTTCTTTAGCTTTTTCAAGAAGAACAGGATCTATTTTATGAGAACCTGTAACTATAATTAATGAAGCTTTTATATCTATTAGAGCCTCTTGAGATTCATATCTATCTCCAACAATAGCAATATCCCCTTCATTTACAAAATCCTTCATAGTATCAGGTTGCATTGCAGCTACTACTATTTTTCCAGGGAAAGTAGCATTTTCATCTATATATAAAGCTTCTCCATCTAAAGTTGAAACTATATTTTCTATTGGAGTTGAACTTTTTGCTAATATACAGTTATCCCATATATCCATATAGCTTGAAGTTAAATTAGCAGTAGATAAAACACCTAATAAATGATTATGCTTATTAGTAACAGGGATAGATTTTAAATTGTTATTCTTCATAACAATCCAAGCATCTTTTAATGATTGACCTGTTAATACAGGAGTTACCTTATCGTATTCAAGATCTTCTACTTTTGTTTTAACTGTTTCTAAAAATATTGGTTTTTCCACACCAAAGTAATCTAAAATAAATTGAGTTTCTTGATTTACCTCACCAAGTCTAACTGGTATAGCAGGAGTTTTACCTGTTTTATTTTTAAAATCTGCATAAGATATAGCAGCACAAATTGAGTCAGAATCTGGATTTTTATGACCAGTTATATATATTACGTCTTTCAAATTTATATCCTCCTTTGTATATCTTTCTTGAACCAAATAATTATATATAATTTATTCTAAATGCTAAGAAAATAAAAGTAAAGTCATTAATAAAAGTGTGTGTAAAGTTTTTAGCTTTTAAACATCATATTAAACGTTTACCTTATGTTTTTTTAATAAATATAAGGTTCTAATTAAAATACTAAGGAACATATATTACTATGAGAGTTTATAGATAGGGAGGTATACAAATTGGTAGAAGAAAAGAAACTCATTAAAGGTCTTTCTTCAAAAGATGCAGAAAAACGTCAAAAAAGTTTTGGGTTAAATGAATTATCAGAAAAAAAGAAGATTTCAATGTTTAAGATTTTCTTATCTCAATTTAATGATTTTATGGTTTGGGTTTTAATAGGAGCTACTATAATATCAGGAATAATGGGAGAAAAAGCAGATGCAATAACAATATTAATAATAATAATTATTAATGCTATTTTAGGATTTGTACAAGAATACAAAACAGAAAAATCTTTAGATGCACTAAAATCTTTAGCAGCTCCAACCTGTAAAGTTTATAGAGATGGAAATATTACTGTTATTAATGCGAAGTATTTAACTGTAGGAGATATAGTAATACTTGAAGCAGGAGATAGAATCCCAGCAGATGGAGAGATATTAGAATGTACAAGCTTAATGGTAGATGAATCACTACTTACAGGAGAATCTGTAGGTATATCAAAATCTTTAAGGGAAAATGAAAATTCTTTATATATGGGTACTACTGTTTTAAAAGGAAAGGGATTATTGCAGATAACAGCCATAGGAATGAATACTAAAATGGGGGAAATTGCTAATTTGCTTCAAGATATTGAAGATGAAAAATCTCCATTAAAAGAAAGGCTTGATAGCCTAGGAAAAATCCTTGTAATTTTATGTATTGTAATATGTGCCTTAGTTACTGTTGTTGGTATATTAAGAGGTAATGAGCTTACAGAAATGTTTTTATTAGGAGTTTCTTTAGCTGTTGCTGCAATTCCAGAAGGACTTCCAGCTATAGTTACTGTAGCTTTAGCTTTAGGAGTTTCTAGAATGCTTAAAAAAAATTCTTTGGTAAGAAAACTTCCTGCAGTTGAAACTTTAGGATGTATATCTGTAATTTGTAGTGATAAAACAGGAACCTTAACACAAAATAAAATTACTGTAAAAGAAGTCTATATGAATGGAAAAGTATATAATTTAGACAAAGATATTTTGCCACAAAATTCTCTTATGATGAAGTCTTTTATCTTATGTAATGATTGTAATTATGATTTTAATGAAAGAAATATAGATAAAGCTTTATATGGAGATCCAACAGAAACTGCTTTAATAAAGATGTATTTTAAAGATATTAATTTACTAAAGGCTTTTACATCTAATACAAGAAGAGTTTATGATATACCTTTTGATTCTAATAGAAAGATGATGAGTGTAATAGTTAGAGAAAATGGTAAAGAATCTTGTTATGTTAAAGGTGCGCCAGAAAAACTTTTAGAAAGATCTTCTTATATATATGAAAATGGAAGAATAAAACCTTTAACTTATCAGAAGAAACAGCAAATAATAGCCAGTGTAAATTCTATGTCAGAAAGAGCTTTAAGATGTTTAGCAGCAGCTTATAAGGATGAAAGTTTAGAAAGAAGTGAAGAGTTAGAAAAAAATCTTATTTTTATAGGTTTTGTAGGAAGTATAGATCCTCCTAGACCAGAGGTTAAAGATGCTGTTTTAAAGTGTAAATTAGCTGGTATAAGACCTATTATGATAACGGGAGACCACAAAAATACAGCTTTTGCTATTGCTAAGGATTTAAATATATGTAATACTTTAGAGCAAGTATTAACAGGTGAAGAAATAGAAGTTTTAAGCGATAAAGAACTTTCTAAAATGGTTACTAAAATAAGAGTTTTTGCAAGAGTTAGTCCTAATCATAAATTAAGAATAGTAAAAGCTTTTAGAAAGAATGGACACATAGTATCAATGACTGGTGATGGAGTAAATGATGCACCAGCTATTAAGGAAGCAGATATTGGAATATCTATGGGTATATCAGGTACTGATGTTACCAAAGAGGCCTCTTCAATGATATTAATGGATGATAATTTTAGAACTATAGTAGATGCAATAGAAGAGGGAAGAGTAATTTATGATAATATAAGAAAATTTATAAGATACTTACTTTCCTGTAATCTAGGTGAAGTTTTGACTATGTTTTTAGCTTCTCTTTTTTATCTTCCAAACCCATTATCTCCAATACAAATACTATTTGTAAATTTAGCTACAGATGGACTTCCTGCCATTGCTCTTGGAATGGATCCACCAGATTCAGATATAATGAGACAAAGACCAAGAGAAAAAAGTGAAGGAATTTTTGCAAGAGGACTTACAGAAAAAATATTAGTTAGAGGATCACTTATTGGAATATTAACATTAATTTCATTTTTAGTTGGAATGAATTATGGATGGAGCTTAGAAACTTGTAGAACTTTATCTTTAGCTACTTTAGTAATGTCACAGCTTATACATGTTTTTGAGTGTAGATCAGAGAGACATTCTATTTTTGAAATAAAGTTATTTACTAATCCATTTTTAGTTGGAGCTGTAGCTATTTCAATAACTATGCTTGTTGCTATTTTATATGTTCCAGCTTTAAGTGCAATTTTCCATACTACTGCTTTAAATTTTGGACAATGGCTTTTAGTTCTATTCTTTTCAGGAATTATAGCAATTATAAATAGTATATATCTTTATATAAAGGTTAAAAGATAAATTTTAAAATGCTATTTTAGAATTTATAATATCTATAAAATATATTATAATAAAAAATAAAAAGCTTCCTAAAATTTTAGGAAGCTTTTTATTTTTTATTATCTCATTTTCGTTGCTTGTTGCTTTGCTTTTTTTATTTGAGAATGATCTACAGGAACTAAGTCCTTTTTAGTGGTAAAGTTTAAAACATTCATAATTTGAATAATTTCTCTATTATCCTTACCTTTTTTACCTTTTAACCCTTGAATTAAAACGTTATTTCCTTGATTAATCTGAATAAATGAAGGCTTTTTAAACCATTTATTTTTATTATAAACACATTTTATAATAGCTTTACTTCTTTCAGGTCTAATGATTAAAGTAGCAGCGATTTTATGGAATATCCATAAAATAGTCTTTTCTTCTACTTTAACAGATACTACAGTACCTTGGAATTGAGCCATTCTATCTCCATATTTTTTTATATAGGACTCTGTGTAGTATTTAGACATTTTTTCTTTAAATCCCATAACTATAACTCCTTTACAAATATGATGTATTAGTCCAAACATAAACCTATTAAACTAGTAAGTATTATAGCATAACATTAGGTATATTTAAATACTTAACATATAAATTGAGATATTCTACTAATACTGAATTTAATTAACCATTATTGAAAAATAAGCTAAGATAATTCAGTATTTATAAATTATTATATTTTTAATAGAATAATTTATTCGTATACAATATAATTAATAAAGTATATAACTTTTAAGGTGTGAGTATTTTGGAAAGAAGAATTTTACATGTAGATATGGATGCTTTTTTTGCATCGGTAGAAGTTTTAGATAATAAAAGTCTTAAAGGAAAACCAGTAATTGTAGGTGGAACATCAGAAAGAGGAGTAGTTGCTACTTGTTCTTATGAAGCAAGAAAATTTGGTGTACATTCTGCTATGCCTATTTTTTTAGCAAAATCTAAATGTCCAAATGGAATATTCTTGCCTACAAGGCACAGTAGATATAGAGAAATATCTAATAAAATTTTTGATATATTTTATGATATAACTCCAATTGTAGAGCCTTTAAGTATAGATGAAGCTTATTTAGATATAACAAAAACTGATTATGATAGCTTAGAAGTATCTAAACTTATAAAAAAAAGGGTATTTGAAGAAATAGGATTAAGTTTATCTATTGGGGTATCATATAATAAGTTTTTAGCTAAATTAGCCTCAGATTGGAATAAACCTAATGGACTTAAAATAATTACAAAAGATATGATTCCAGATATCTTATATCCTCTTTCTATAAAAAAGGTTTATGGATTAGGAGGAAAATCGGTAAAAAAGCTTAATAATATAGGTGTTTTTACTATAAAAGATATGTATTCTCTTTCTAAAGATTTATATATAGAGTATTTTGGGAAATTTGGTGTTGAAATTTATGATAGAATAAGAGGTATAGATAATAGAGAAGTTAAGGCTTTAAGAGAGAGAAAATCTATTGGTAAAGAAAAAACATTAAAAAGCGATACTAAAGATAAGGAAGAATTAAAACTATATATAAATGATTTTTCAAGAATTATATCAGAAGAATTAATAAGCAAAAATGTGAGCGGAAAAACTATTACACTAAAAATAAAAACATCATCTTTTGAAACCCATACTAAAAGTAAAACTCTTATAAAATATATATGGTCTCAGAATGAAATATATAAAGAAGCCTGTGAAATATTAAGTACAATTAAATTAGAAGAAAATATAAGACTCATCGGATTATCTATATCATCATTAAATGAAAATAATATTTGTCAATTGTCATTTTTCAATTAGTATAAAGAGGTGAATTTTATGAAAAATCAAATTAGAAATTCAAAAGGTCAAACTGAAGAGGAATTTTTAAAAGAATATGATCCTTCAAAGTACAAAAAACCTTCAGTTACAGTGGATATACTTATATTTAGATTAGGAGAAAAGTCTTCTAATAATATTGGAAGAGATGTAGAGATGCTTTTAATAAAAAGAGGTAATTTTCCAGAATTAGGCAAGTGGGCGTGTCCTGGAGGATTTATTGAAATGGATGAAAGTTTAGAAGAATCTGCTAAGAGAGAGCTTTATGAGGAAACTGGAGTTAAAGATGTATATTTACAACAACTTAAAACTTTTGGTGATCCTAAAAGAGATAAGCGAGATAGGGTTATTACAGTAGCTTATATGTCTATAATAGATGAGCAATTAGAAGTTAAAGCAGGAGATGATGCAGCTGATGCAAAATGGTATAAAGTTAATTTGAAAAAACGAAATAGAATAAAAAAAGAAGATGGATATGATGAAAAATGGATAATATCCTTATTAAATAAAGATATTAATTTAGAATGTATACTTATAAAAAAGGTTAGAAAAATAGGAGTTCTTAAAAGCAAAGATTTTCAAATTATAGATGGTGGACTAATAGCTTCAGACCATTCAAAGTTAATAGCCTTTGGTATTGAAAAATTAGAACATATATTAGGATAAAATTTAAGGTATCTTTAAGAATACTTTAAGATAACAATAATTTTTAAAGGGAATTTTACCGTTATAATCATATTATTAAAGCACTTAGGAGGTAAAATCCATGAAAAGAACTAAAAGTGAAAATGTTATTTTAAGCTTTTTATTTATAGATTTAATAATAGTTAGTACAATAATTTTATTTGCAAAAATTGATTTTAATATTTCAAATATTAATTTTACTAATACTCAAGGAAATATGATGTTAACTTTAGGAATAACTTATTTACTTATGTTAATGGGAGTGTTATTTTGGCAAGAGTGGGCAATGTATGGAATGCTATCTAGTAAAGTTTTAATGTCTATTATAATGATTATAGGAAGTAAATTTAATTATTTTGTATTAGTTTATCAAATAATAATATTAATTTTAGTTATGATATTGATGGCTAAGTTAATATTAACTAAATTAAATTATAAAGATAATTTGTAATTTCTAGTAGACTATAATCGATTCTTGAACTATAATGTAAATAGACAAGAAAACATTTAAATCATAGGAGGAATATTTAATGGATAAAAAAACTTTAGCAAAAATGATTGACCACACTGCATTAAAAGCAGATACAAAAGAAGCAGCTATAAGAGAGCTTTGTAAGGAAGCTTTAGAATATAACTTTGCTTCAGTTTGTATAAATCCTGCAAACGTTAAACTAGCATCAGAACTTTTAAAAGGTAGCGATGTAAAGGTATGCACAGTTATAGGTTTCCCTTTAGGAGCAAATACTTCAGCAGTTAAAGCTTTTGAAACAGAAGATGCTATAAAAAATGGCGCTAATGAAGTTGATATGGTTATAAATATAGGAAAATTAAAAGATAAAGATTATGATTATGTAAGAGAAGACATAAAGTCAGTAGTTAATGCAGCTAAAGGAAAGGCTTTAACTAAAGTTATAATAGAAACTTGTCTTTTAACTGATGAAGAAAAAGTTATGGCTTGTAAATTATCAAAGGAAGCAGGCGCTAATTTTGTTAAGACTTCAACAGGATTCTCAACAGGTGGAGCAACTCCAGAAGATGTTAAATTAATGAGAGAAACTGTAGGAGCTGAAATGGGAGTTAAAGCATCAGGTGGAGTTAGATCACAAGAAGATGCAATTAAAGTTGTAGAAGCAGGAGCAAATAGAATTGGAGCATCAGCATCAATAGCTATTTGTGAAGGTCAAAAATCAAATTCAACATATTAGAATTTTTCTTGAAAATATGTAAGGGTTTACTTATTTTGTAATAAAAAGGTTGTCTTGTACAACCTTTTTTTTGTTGTAATTAAAGGGTTTTAGATATAAAGTAAAATTTTCATATTTTAATCAAAATATGAAAAAATATGAAAATAGTTAATTGTATTAAGTTAATATACATACTTTGTTTAATTTTATTATTATATGGTGAAATTTGCGAAAACAAATTTAAAAAATTTATACCTAAAATCTTAATATAAGAATATTTATATAATAGATTACTTTATTAAGGGAGGGAACTACTCTATTTAATTGAGGCATTATTTATTCTCAATTTGTGAGTGGGATTTTATGATAAGAGAGTTAACTCCACAAGAAGTGGTATATAACGTAAATTTTATTAATCATAAAAAGAGAACTGATGAAAATTATATTTTAGAATATAATGAAGTCTATGAAAATATTAAAACAGCATTAAGTATAAATAAAGAAGGATATAACGTATATGTTATAGATGAATTTTCAAAGGAAAAAGTAAAAAATTTAAAAAGTTATATAACTGAAATATTAAAAGAAAATAAAAAAGTGCCAAAGGATATATGTTATGTAACAAATAATGAGTCTAGAAATCCCAAAAGTTTATTTACTGAAGGTGGAAGAGGGAAAGAGTTAAAAGAATTTGTAGAAGGACTAAAAAATTTATATTTAGATAAAATTTTTAATTTTTATCATTCATCTTCAAATGAAGAAAAAGAGAAAATTTTAGATGATGTGCAAAAGAAAAGAAGTTGTTTTATTAGTAATTTAGTAGAGATGGCTAAAAATGAAGGATTTGAATTAAAAGCAACAACTAGTGGATTTGCCTTCATTCCTTTAAAAGAAGGAGAAGCAATTACTGAAAAGGAATATGATAATTTAGAAGCTAATTTCAAGGAAGAAATAACTAGTAAAGCAGGAAGATTAAAAATTAATGCGGAAAATGTTTTAGAAAAATTAAAAGAGATAGAGTTAAATTCTATTAAAGAAATAAAAGATATTTATAAAAGTTATTTAGATGATGAAATGAAAGAAGCGAAGGAAGAATTAAAGGAAATTTTTAAAATAGAAAAAGATGCATTAAAGTTTTTAAAAGAAATGTGTATAAACATTGAAAAAGAAATTATAAATATATATTCTATGAATTATGATGATGATGAAGATAGAATAAATGAATTAATACAAAAATATGGAGTGAATGTATTAGTAGATAATGAAGGAATAGAGTGCTCTAAAGTAATATTTGAAGAGGATCCTAGTATAAATAATCTTATAGGAACTATAGACTATGAAAATCATAATGGAGTTTATTCAACAGATTTATCTTTAATAAATCCAGGATCAATTTTAAAGGCTAATGAAGGGTGTTTAATTATTAAAGTAGATTCCCTATTTGATAATCCAGGTAGCTACTATTATTTAAGAAAGACTTTAATGAGTGGTAAGTTAAGCTATGATTATAATAAGAGTCATTTAGAATTTATCGCATTAAATGGATTAAAACCTGAGCCTATAGATATAAATTTAAAAGTTGTATTAATAGGAGATTATAGATCTTTTGATTTATTATATCATTATGATGAAGACTTTAAGAAGCTATTTAGAATAAAAGGAGAATATAATCCATACAAAAATATTGATAATAAGCTCAAAGATTATTTAGTAAGTTTAATTGATAGTACTAGCAAAAAAAATAATACTTTGCCTTTAACAAAAGGTGCTATAAATTCTATAGGAAAATATTTATCTAGAAAAGCAGGAAATAGAAATAAAGTTTTTATAGATGATTTTATATTAGATAAAATATTAAATTTATCTAATAATTTAGCAAAGAAAGAAGGTATAAGTAAAATAACAAAAAATGAAGTGAAAAAGGTCATATACTCAGAAGAGCTTATAGAAAAGGAAATTATGGAGTCCTTTAAGGAAGGAAAAACTATGATAGAGGTAAAATCCTCTATGATAGGTTCTATAAATGCATTATCTGTTATTAATACTGGATATTATAAATTTGGCAATCCTACTAGAGTAACTTGTATATGTTGTAGGGGTACAGGAAAGATATTAGATGGTCAAAGAGAAAGTAATTTAAGTGGAAATATTCATATAAAATCATTAAATATATTAAGAGGAGTTTTAAATAGAGTTATAAATCCTTATAAAACTATTCCAGTAGATTTTCATTTAAGTTTTGAACAAACTTATGGAATGCTAGATGGTGATAGTGCTTCAGTTGCAGAAACTATATGTATGATTTCAGCCTTATCAAAAATTTCTATAAAACAAAATATAGCAGTTACAGGATCTTTAAATCAGTTTGGAGAAGTTCAGCCTATTGGAGGAGTTAATGAAAAAATAGAAGGATTTTTTAAAGTTTGTAAGGAGATTGATACTGTAAAAGGCAAGGGAGTTTTAATTCCTTATAATAACAAAGATGAAATAGTTTTAAACTACGAAGTAGAAGAAGCAGTAAAAAATGGTGATTTTACTATTTATATTATGAAAGATCTATATGATGCTATAGATACATTGTTGGATAGTGATAATTCTAAAATTGAAGAAGTCTTAAATAAAATAGAACTTCAATTAGCTTTATATGGTAAATAACTAGATTATAAATAGTTTTATTTTTATATAAAACTATTTATTGTTTTTTAGTATACTTAAAAAAGATTTAGCATGAGATTTTTCATGCTAAATCTTTTAATTTATTCTAAAGATATTAATTCACTGTTATTTAAGAATCTATTGAAATCATAGATTTTTCCATCACTATCAACTACAATTCCACTGTTGATATTATTTCTTTTTGTGTATATAAAGTAGATTTTGTTATCTTTATAACAAGTATTTATTAATTTAATTTCACTATTCAACCTAGATTTTGCTATTTCTTTTGAATTATTTACTTTAAATAAAAAATCATTATATATTTTCTCGTCTATTCTTATATATGTATTATTTCTAAAGGTAAAGCTATTGTCATTATATTCTATCTTATCTATATTATTTTTAATTTCACTATTATAAAATTCCATAAGCATAAAGTTTTCACTAGACTTTAGTATAGTAACATCTCCTGTATCTTCTCCAGCGATATTTAAGAATGTAAATTTTCCATCCTCTACCTTAATAAAATCTGTATTAAAATTTTTATTTACCCAAAAGCCATATAAGTCATCAAGATTTATACTTTTTTCATATACAGTGGAAGTTAATGATGATGAATTTTTATTTATGTTATTATAACATTGAGTATAATTGTTTTGATAAATTTTAATATTTGCATACTCTTTAGCATTTTCCAAAACTTTTTTAGGTGGTTCTTCATTTTTTGAAAAATAAACTTGATTTTTATAATTTACGTAAGCTAGTGAATCCAAACTGACATTAAAGGATTTAACATTAGATGATATTTCTTTATCATTTTTATATAATTTATTATCTTTAGTTAAAATAATTAGGGAATTTTTAAAAGCTTTTATTTCCTTAAAATTTTTAGGTAAAGATTTTTTTTCACCTGTAGGGGATATTATAAATAGATTATTAGAACTATCTAATATAAATGCATCATTATAAACATTTTTTATTGAGGTAACATCATCACATAATTTAAATTTCTTTAAATTTTCTAAGTCAATATAATTTAAAGTATTATCTGATTTTAGATAATAAACTCCTTTTTTATCATTAGTTAAGAAGTATAATGATACACTATCATCTAATTTTTGAGAAGGAGAATTATACTTTTTATAATATAAAATCGTTGCATCTAAATCAAGATTTTCCATATTCTCATTAGGTATTTCTCCGTAAAGAATATCTTTATTATTTATAAAGAAAAAATAATTGCCGATACTATTATTATTTAAGGCCTCTTCCTTTCCAGTTTTTAAGTTTTTTAAGTAAATAATATCTTTTTTAAAGTATAATACTTTACTTTTATCACTGTTAAATTGACAAATTGAAGAATTTTCAGTAATTTTTAAAGGCTTATTATTATTGTTTACAAAAAATAAATTTAAATTTTTATCAACATAATAAAAACTATTTTCATCTAATAAGTGAAACTTTATTACATCACTTGCCAATTTAACCTTTTCTTTTCCACTATCTTTTATATATAAATCATTTTTATTATTTATATAATATACTAAGCTTCCTATAATACATTGACGAAAAGAATTTGGTAGTATATTTGAATCTATAAATTCTTTTTTACCATCTTTCTTGGTAAAATAAAGATTAAAATTTTCATCAATAGATATATATTCTTGTAGATTAGAAGAATAAATTACATTTGATATGTTTTCTCCGATTTTAGTTTTTTCTAATTTGTTATCTAAACTAAAAGTTTCTTTAGTTTTATCATTATAAAGTAGAAGCGTAGACTCACTATTAAGATTATTCTTTTTATTAGAATAAATAAATAGGAAACTAATAATAAAAATTATGATAGTTCCTATTATTATAGTCTTTTTCATTTAAATTTCCTCCCCAAAAATTTATTTATAATTTTATATAAATATTATATAGAACTTATTATATTATAAAAGAATGTAGATTAACTAGTATTAATTTAATATAGAATATTAAATTAAAAATAAAAAAATATAAGAATATAATTAAATTCTTAAAACCTTTGACTTACAATTGAAATATATGGTAAAATTATGGAAAAAGTAGGAAAAGTGGTGACGAGAAAATAAGGAGGTGAAATACTCTTTTTAATAAAAAGAGTAGTGTCTTATGTATTTAAAATTTGATAACATTAACAACAATTTGATTGTTACTTTAATGGGGGAGTTAGATCACCATAGTGCAGAGGAAGTTAGAATAAAAATTGACGATAGAATAGATAGAGATAATTTTAAAAATCTTATAATGGATTTTTCCGGAGTAAGTTTTATGGATAGTTCAGGTATAGGGGTAGTAATTGGAAGATATAAAAAGGTAGAAAGTAGAGAGGGAAAAGTTTTAATAACCTCTTTAACTAAAAATGTTAAAAGAATTTTTGAGCTATCAGGAATATTTAAAATTATAAATACCTATAACAATGTAGAGGAAGCTATAAGTAGCATTTAGATGGAGGGATTTAAATGGAAGAAAACAAAATGAAGATAGAATTTTTAAGTAAATCTCAAAATGAAGGTTTTGCGAGAGTTGCAGTAGCTGCATTTATTTCACAATTAGATCCAACTATTGAGGAGATTAGTGATATAAAGACTGCCGTTTCTGAAGCTGTAACTAATTCTATAATACACGGATATGAAGATAAAGGAAATGGAACAGTTTTTATAGAGGTAACTATTATTAAAAATGAAGCTACAATTGTTATATGGGATAATGGGACAGGTATAGAAGATATAGATTTAGCTAGAGAACCTTTATATACATCAAAACCAGAACTTGAAAGATCAGGTATGGGATTTACTGTTATGGAAACATTTATGGATGAATTAAAAGTTTTTAGTGAAAAGGGTAAAGGAACTAAAGTAGTAATGAAAAAAGTATTTAAATCTTTAAGCTAGGTGAGTATATGGAGAAAGAGAATTTATTAAGAGAGGATTATAATTATAATGATAATGCAGAATTAATTTCCTTAGCTAAAGCCGGTAGTGAAGAGGCAATGAATAAAGTTATAGAGATAAATCTTCCTCTAGTATCATCAATAAGCAGAAAATTTAGTAATAGAGGATATGATTATGAGGATATATTTCAAATAGGATCTATTGGACTTATTAAGGCAGTAAATAATTTCGATGATAGTTTTAATGTAAAATTTTCAACTTATGCAGTACCTATGATTATTGGAGAAATAAAAAGATTTTTAAGAGATGATGGAATGATTAAAGTAAGTAGAAATACTAAAACTTTAGCCAAAAAACTTCATTTCGATAAAGAAGAACTTTCTAAGAGATTAGATAGGGAACCGACTATTGAGGAATTATCTGAATTCTCTGGGATAGATAAGGAAGAAATAGTATATGCTTTAGAATCTGCAAGTTGTATGCAATATTTATATGATACTATTCATCAAGATGATGGAGCACCAGTACTTTTAATTGATAAATTAAGTGAGAATGGTGATAGTGATGAGGAAATGATTGATAAGTTAGCTTTAAAAGAAGCATTATCTACTTTAGATAATAAATCAAGACAAATTATTATGCTTAGATATTTTAAAGATAAAACTCAGGTTCAAGTTGCAAAACTTTTAGGCATAAGTCAAGTCCAGGTTTCGAGAATAGAAAAAAAGGTTTTAATGGCAATGAGAGAAAAACTTAAGTTTTAGTTATATGTTAATTATGAAAAATAAAAAAAGTATTTAAAAAGAAGCTTTTAAAAAATAATTTTTTAAAAGCTTCTTTTTAATTTTTTGAATAATAATTTATGTTTTAAACAAATACTATCTTTATAAAATAGTTATATAAAAATTATATTTATAATAAAAAATATTCATTATAAAAATTTCTAAAATTATAAGCAAAGGATGATAAAAATGAGCAAAAAAAGTGATCAGAAGAAGGAAATGATTATAAAACAAAAATTTCAAAAATTATCTCAAGAAGTAAAACCAAAACCTAAACTTTTAAAAAATTGTATTAATGCTTTTTGGGTAGGTGGACTTATTTGTGTACTAGGACAATTTATACTAAATACTTTAATAAGTTTTGGTATTACTAAAGATGACGGGGCAGCTATATTATCTATAATAATGGTATTTTTAGGAGCTTTATTAACTGGTATAGGTATATATGACAAAATTGCAAGTTTTGCTGGGGCTGGTACAGTTGTTCCAATTACAGGTTTTGCCAATTCTATAGTATCACCAGCTATAGAATTCAAAAAGGAAGGTTTTGTTTTTGGAGTTGCAGCTAAGATGTTTACAATAGGAGGACCTGTATTAGTTTACGGAATAGGTACTTCTGTGATTATAGGAATTATTTATTATATATTTGGAGTGATTTTGTAATGGATAAAAAGATAAAAAGAATAGGTGAGCAGACTATAAAACTTTTAAATTTACCAAGAATTATGGCAACAAGTACAGTAGTTGGTCCAAAGGAAGGTGAGGGACCATTAAAGGATTATTTTGACATAATAATAAATGATGATACTTATGGAGAAAAAACCTTTGAAAAAGCTGAAAGTAGAATGATGTATACTGCTATTTTAGAAGTGATGAAAAAAGCTAATTTAAAGGAAAAAGATATAGACTATTTATTTGCAGGAGATCTTTTAAATCAAATTAGTTCATCAAATTTCGCTGCTAGAGAATTTAGCATACCATTTTTTGGACTATATGGAGCTTGTTCAACTATGGCGGAATCATTAAGCTTAGCATCTATTGCAATGGAAGCTCAGATAGCAAAGTATGTAATAGCTTCTACATCATCTCATTTTAGTTCGGCAGAAAGACAATTTAGGTTTCCTTTAGAGTATGGATCTCAAAGATCAGAAACTTCCCAATGGACAGTTACAGGATCTGGGGCTATGCTTTTAACTGATAAAGGAGATTATCCGGCAGTGACATATATAACAACAGGTAAGGTAAAGGATTATGGGGTATTAGATGCAGATAATATGGGAGCTGCAATGGCTCCAGCAGCTGTAGATACTATTTATAAACATTTTAAAGAAACAGGAAGACAACCAAAGGATTATGATGTAATAGCTACAGGTGATTTGGGGGACATAGGAAAGAAAATAACAGAAGAACTACTTTTAGAATATGGATATGATGTAAGAGATGTATATATTGACTGTGGTTCTGTAATTTTTGATAATGAAAAACAAAAGACTAATGCTGGAGGAAGTGGATGTGGATGTTCAGCTGTAGTTAGCAGTGGATATCTTTATAAAAAGTTAAAAGATAAAGAAATAAATAAAATTTTATTAATATCTACAGGAGCTCTTATGAGTACAACTACATCTCTTCAAGGAGAAAGTATACCAGGTATAGCTCATGCTGTAGCTATAGAAAATGTATAAAGGAGTTTTGTTATATGGATACTTATATAAAAGCATTTATAGTAGGTGGAATTATATGCATTATTGCACAAGTTCTAATGGATAAAACTAAATTAACTCCAGGAAGAATTTTAGTATCCTTTGTAACGATAGGTGCAATTTTAGGGGCTTTTGGTATATATGATAAAATAGTTGAATTTGGTGGAGCAGGAGCTACTATTCCTCTTCCTGGTTTTGGAAATTCATTAGCTAAAGCTGCTATAAAAGAAGTTAGAGAAAATGGGTTATTAGGAGCTTTTTCAGGAGGAATAAAGGGAACTGCAGCTGGGATAACAGCGGCTATATTTTTTGGATATATTATGGCTTTAATATTTAATCCTAAAACTAAAGATTAGAAACTTTATTTTTTCAAATTAAAAGTATTTTATTATTTTTCACGTATAATATAAAATAAAAATATTATAATAAATTTATTGTATATAACTTAAAATGGCTATGTAAAGATAGAATATATATTATTAAAATTTTACATTAAACTTTTAGTGTATTATATTTAATGTTTATCTTTACATAGCTTATTTATTCTATAATAGAATAAATAAGTATTTTAAAGTAAATAGAAAAGAATAAAAATATTAGAAAATAAGTTTTGAAAATATTACTATAGGTTTTATATAAATATTTTATTTTAAAAGGTTTTTTATACCTATTGTATTTAAATATTTAAAGTGGACAAAACTAAATATATGGAGGTGATTTTTATATTAAAAAATTTATTAAAGACTTTTAATAGGGTAAATAAAAATAATATTAAGTCATTTACAGATATAATATTTTTATATCTTAAGAAAAAATATAGTTTTATAGTAGAAAATTATATATGAAAAGACCTATTATCAATATACTTATTTCTATAGTACTAGGTCTTTTTTGTTATATTTTAAAAGACTACAGTATATTATCAGTAATAATAATTTTCATATTATATTTTGTAGTTAATATTTGCTTATATAATAGTAAAATAAATTCTTTTATACTAATTTTATTAGTGGTAATTGGATTTTTTGTAAATTATATTTATTATGAAAGTACTATAAATCAAAGGGGAACTTTTAAGGTTAAAGCTGAAAATATACAAAAGAAATATTTAATTGGATATTATAATAAAAGAAAAATAAAAATAGTAGGAAATATTAATAATATTAAAGAGGGAGACAATTTAATAATAAAAGGGACATTTAAAAAAGATAAAAATATAGAAAAAGGTATAGTTGGACTTTTATTTTCAGATGAAAAAATAAAAGTAGGTGAGAGTAAAAGATTAAACTTAATTGATAAATTTTTTAGTAAGCTTAGTGATAAAATAGGTGAAGAAAAATCTGCAATAGTTATTTCATCATGTCTAGGAGAGGATAAATATTTAACGGAAAATCAAAAACTTGATATAAAAAATCTTGGAATTGTACATGTAATGTGTGTATCTGGATTTCATCTAACATTAATATATGGGTTTCTTATAAAATTTTTAGGATTTTATCCTTCTATAGCTATTACTTTTTTATATGTAATTTTAACAGGAGGTAATGCTCCTAGTATAAGAGCTTTTATAATGATAACTTTATTAAATTTAGGAAAAAGATTAAGGAAAAATTATGATGGGTTATCAGCATTAAGTTTTTCTGCTATTTTACTATTACTAGTTAACCCTTATTTGATATTTGATTTTGGATTTAATTTATCTTATTTTGCTACCTTAGGTATATTATTATTTTTTAAAAAGATTAAAAGAAAACTATATAAATTACCTATTTTCTTAAATAATATTGTATCTTTATCCTTATCAGCCCAAGTCTTTACTTTTCCTTTAATAGCTTTAGTAATTAAAGAGTTTTCGTTAAATTTTATAATATCTAATATATTTATAGTTCCAATATTTACACCACTAATAATTATAGGAAATTTATCTATGATTTTTAGTCTAATAAATCCTATATTCAATTTTTTATCTATAATATTAAATTTAATATTATTAGTGCTAGACGGAGCTATGTATATTATAAATACTATTGCTATAGAATCTATAATTTTTAATAATATTTTAGTTTATTTTTATTTATCTACTCTTATCTGTGTTTATATGATTAAAAAGGGGCAAAGAAAGTTTAAAAATATTCCTTTAATTTTATTTATAGTTTCATTTTTTCTAATCTATTCTTTTTCACCAAGAATTATATTTTTTAGAGACAAATATAATAAAGGTATAGTAATTCATAGTGGATTTAAAAAGATATTTTTAACTAATAGTAAAAATCAATACTTTATAAAAAATGCAAGGCTAAACTATGGAGTTACAGAATTTATAGCTTTAGACGAGGATAAAAAAATAAAAACTCATAATCATTTCATAAAAATTGATAGAAATTTAAGATATATGTATTTACAAGGAAAAAACAAAAAAATATTTTTTACAGAAAATAATGAAAATATCAATAAAGAAATCTATTGTGATATAATATTTTTAAGTAATGAGTATGAAGAGCAAAGATTTTTCTCTATGCTATTTAAAGATAAAGGCTATATGATTAATTGGAGAGGAAGATTAAAGTGATAGATTTAGAACTTTTGGATAAGGAAATTAAAGAAGGTAAGTTTAAAAATTCATATGTTTTTTGTGGGCTAGATGAGATGCTTATAAAAGAAAATATAGATATTATAATAAATAAAGCTATAGATCAGACATTTAAAGATTTAAACCTAATAAAAATTGATGGAAATAATAGTACTTTTGATGAAATAATGAATGCCTGTGAAACTCTTCCTTTTATGAGTGATAAAAAGGTAGTAGTAGTATATAGGGCCAATTTTTTAAAGGATAAAACAGATAGTGCTGGATTAAAAGTATATAATGAAATTAAAGAGTATTTAAAAAATTTACCGGAACAAACTATTTTAATAATGTATTATTTATTTGGAGATAAAAGAGAGAGACCAAATAAAAATAAAAAATTCCATACCTTAGATAAATTAAGCACTGTAGTTTATGCAGATAAATTAAGAGGAGAAAGATTATACAAAAAAGTAAATAATATTTTTGAGAAAAAAGGTAAAAAAATAGGAAGAGTAGAGCTTAGATTTTTTTGTGATTCTGTAGAAAATAATTTTGATATAATAGAAAGAGAAATAGATAAACTTATAAATTATACATTAGGTAGGGATATAAAAAAAGAAGATATATCTTTATTACTTCCTAATAAAGGGGAAGATGATGTATTTGATCTTGTAGATTTTATATCTCAAAGAAAGCCTGAAAAAGCTATAGATATAATGAATGATCTACTTAATAAAGGTGAAAATATAATGTTAATTCTTACTTTAATTGCTAACCAGTTTAATATGTTATTTAGAATTAAGGTAGCTTTAAATGAGGGAAAAAATAAAGAAGTTATTGCAAGAGAAATTCATAGACCAGTTTTTGTTGTGGAAAAATTAATAGGTCAAAGTAGGAAATTTACCATTAAACAAATAGAATCTTGTATGGAAGAATTTATAGAAACGGAGAAAAAGCTTAAAAGTAGCTCTTTAGATAAAAAAATAGAATTAGAATTATTTATTATGAAAACAGTTATAGTTAGTGCAAGGAGCTAGCTATAGCTGTTTTTTAGCGTATAAAAAGAAAATAACCGGTCAAAGAGACCGGTTTATTGATTAAGCCATAGCGTTTAACTTAGTAGCTAATCTTGATTTCTTTCTAGCAGCCATGTTCTTATGTACTACTCCTTTTGAAGTAGCCATGTCTAATGCCTTAACAACATCTTTGAAAAGAACAGTAGCTTCTTCTTTGTTGCTAGCAGCAACAGATACTTCGAATTTCTTTATAACTGTTTTAAGAGCTGACTTTATCATTTTGTTTCTTAAAGTCTTAGTTTCAGTTACTTTTATTCTCTTCTTAGCTGACTTTATGTTTGCCATTGTTTCACCCCCCTTGACTAATTTAGGGTCTCAGCAGTTTTGGGGAAAACCGCGTACGAGTTCATATTCAACAAAGGTAATTATAGCATTGAAGTTTTTATAATTCAAGTAAAAAATATAAAATATTTAAGATAATAATATTCAATTATTGTGGAAAGATAAAAATAATAATAAAAATATATGACAAAAAGAGGTGGAAAAATGATTAATGTAAGAACTGATTTAGCAGTAGAAGCTAGGGAAATATATAAAAATGTTCATAAAAAGGAAGTAGATGGAGTAGTTATAGAAGAAAATGAAAGGGATAATATTAAAATTACAAAAGTTGATGTAACAACAAAAGATGGAGCTATAAAAATAGGAAAACCTATAGGAACATACATAACTATTGATATACCAGAATTTACTCATTATGATGGAGAAATTATGGATGAGGTATCTAAAGTTCTTTCAGATTCTTTAAAAGATTTAGTAAAAATAAATAAAGATAATACAGCTTTAGTAGTAGGTCTTGGTAACTGGAACATTACTCCTGATGCTTTAGGTCCTAAGGTAGTAGATAAAATAATGATTACAAGGCATTTAAAGGCTATAATGCCAGATTCAATAGATGATTCTATAAGACCTGTTTGTGCTTTAGCTCCAGGAGTTTTAGGTATAACAGGAATTGAAACCGGTGAAATTATAAAATCTATAGCAGATAAAATAAATCCTAACTTAATTATTTGTATAGATGCTTTAGCTTCTAGAAAGTTAGAAAGAGTAAATAAAACAATACAAATAAGTAATACTGGGATTTCTCCAGGGGCAGGTATTGGAAATAACAGAATGGAGATAAATGAAGAAAATTTAGGTATTCCGGTTATAGCTATAGGAGTTCCTACGGTAGTAGAAGCTTCAACAATAGTTAATGATGCTATGGATTTAGTTTTAGATGAAATGATATCTGAAGCTACAAAAGGTGGCGAATTTTATAATATGTTAAAATCAATAGATAAAAATGAAAAAAGTCATATGATAAAAAGTCTTTTAAATCCATATGTAGGAGATCTAATGGTCACTCCAAAAGAAGTCGATATTGTAATAGACTCTGTATCTAAGATTATCTCTAATGGGCTTAATATGGCACTGCAACCTGAATTAGATATGGAGGATATAAATAAATTTATGGGTTAATATTTATAATCTATTTTAATTGCAAAGAGCAAAACTCTTAAAATCAAGGCACTTTGCAATTAATTTAGTTTTATAAATAAATTAAATATTATAAAAATAATAGTTATATTACTTTGATATTTATTTAATTTTATAGTTAATTACTAATTTAATAGATTAATCTTAAAATAAAGGATTAGTTTTTAAATTTAATAATATATGATTTATAAAAAGCCAATAAAAATATGATTAACATATTAATTAAAAGGTCCTCATATAAATAGATGTATGGGGAGGGATGAAAATGATGTATAATCACACAAAAGGTAAGAAAAACTTTAACTCTAGAATAATCATTTTACTCATATTATCCATTTTGGCAGTAATAATTATATTTTTAAATAGTTTAAAGTTTCTAGAGAGTTTAGGGACAAGCGCTACAGGTATATATCAAAAATTAATAAATAATGCTTTTCCTATAACATATATAGCTAATAATAAGATGGAATTAGATCATTCTGGAGACATTTTAGATGTTGTTTTAGATAAGATTAATATAAAGTTATTTAATCCGTTTTCTATAGTAGGTTTTGAAGTACCTTATTTTAATATGGATAAGGTTAGGGTAGATAGTAAGGAGAATTTTTCTATATTAGATTCTTTTTCTTTAAATGAGGGGAGTGTTGTTAAATTAAATCCAGAAGAATTAGAGGAAAAGAAAAATCAAGAAACTTCTTCTGTTTTTAATCCAAATTTAAAAAAACCATTAAATAATAGTAGACCGGAAGTTCTTTTATATCATACTCATACTACAGAAGCTTATGCGCCATCTCCTAAAAATGATAATAATGATGAAGCTTATAATGTAGTAGGAGTTGGAAATGAACTTGTTAAAGAACTTGAAAAGTATGGAATATCAGTTATCCATGATAAAACGTTACATTCATTGAATTATGATTTATGTTATAATGAGTCAGGAAAAACTGTTCAAAAATATTTGAATGAGTATGGTAATTTTAAAATGATAATAGATCTTCATAGAGATGCAGGACCATCTAAGGAAAATATAACTACAAATATAAATGGAGAAAATTTAGCTAAAATAATGCTTGTAAATTCTAGAAATAGTAAGTATTATAGTCAAAATGCTGCATTAGCAGATAAAATGAACAAATTAGCTACAGAACTTTTCCCAGGATTATTTAAAGGAATTAGAACAGTAAATAGAGGAATAAAAGCATATAATCAAGGGTTAAATCCAAATGCCACTTTAATAGAAGTAGGTGCAAATACTAGTAAGGCTAAGGAAGCTCAAAATTCAGCTAAATATATAGCTAGAATTATTGCAGAAATTATTAATGGACAAAAATAAATGAATAAAAATATAAATAAATGAACATCCTTATAGATATAAAATCTAGGGGGTGTTTTTTTGTGAAAAAAATAAAAATTGTTATGATTATGATAATTTTTTTTATAATTGTTTCAGTGGGATTTATAAAAGTAAATATGTCAAATACAACTTTTTATAATTATAATAAAGATAAGATAAATAGTGAGGAATTTAAAGAACTTATTAAAGAATTTGACGGGGCATTAGAAGAGCAGTTTTCAGATAATTCTATAATTAAAATTTATTATAATGAAGAAGAAAATTTGATTGCAGATTTAGGTAAATATGAAATGATAATTTTAAATAAAGAAAATTGGTTAGATAAATTTTTAAAGAAAAGTAAGATGTTTTTTAATGAATTACTAAGTAAAATAACAAAAAATGTAGAAAATTAATCTTAGTTTAATTAAATAAGCTTTTTATTGACATATAGCCGGTAGTTTATGATATAATTTATCAAGATTGATTAACATGGGGGTGAAGACTGTTCTTAGATAATTATTACTAAGAATAGATAGATATATGGAAAGTAATAGACAAAAACATATAAGAAATTTTTCAATAGTAGCACATATAGACCATGGTAAATCAACTCTTGCAGACAGATTGCTAGAAGCTACAGGAACCTTAACTAAAAGGGAAATGGAAGAGCAGGTTCTTGATAATATGGAGCTTGAAAAGGAAAGAGGAATCACAATAAAATCTCAAGCTGCAAGATTGATTTATAGAAGAGACAATGGTGAGGAATATATACTAAATTTAATAGATACTCCAGGACACGTAGATTTTACTTATGAGGTTTCAAGAAGTCTTGCAGCCTGTGATGGAGCTGTTTTAGTAGTAGATGCAACTCAAGGAATTCAAGCTCAAACTTTAGCTAACTGTTATCTTGCAATAGATAATGACTTAGAGGTTGTACCTGTTATAAATAAAATAGATTTAGCAAGTGCAAGACCGGATGAAGTTAAAGAAGAAATAGAAGATGTTATAGGAATAGAAGCGGAAGATGCACCTTTAATATCTGCAAAGTCTGGACTAAATATAAAAGATGTTTTAGAGGCGGTAGTAGAGAAGATTCCAGCACCAAATGGAGATGAAGAAGCACCTCTTAAGGCTTTAATATTTGATTCTTATTATGATAGCTATAAGGGTGTTGTTTCTTATGTAAGAATTAGAGATGGTAAAGTTAAGCCAGGAACAAAAATTAAGTTAATGGCTACTAATAAAGTTTATGAAGTAATAGAGGTAGGAGTATTTACTCCAGCTATGATGCCAGTTTCTGAATTAATAGCTGGAGATGTTGGATATATAACTGCATCTATTAAAAATGTAAGAGATGCCAGAGTAGGAGATACTATTACAGAAGCAAGTAGACCTACAAAAGAAGCTCTTCCAGGATATAAGCCAGCAGTTCCTATGGTTTATTCAGGAATTTATCCAGTAGATGGAGCTAAATATCAAGAATTAAAGGAAGCATTAGAAAAATTACAAATAAATGATGCAGCTTTAAATTTTGAACCAGAAACATCAGTAGCCTTAGGTTTTGGATTTAGATGTGGATTTTTAGGATTACTTCATATGGAAATAATTCAAGAAAGAATAGAGAGAGAATTTAACTTAGATATTATAACAACAGCCCCATCAGTTATTTATAAAGTAATAAAAACTGATGGAGAGCTTATAGAACTTACAAATCCTACAAACCTACCTCCAATGACAGAAATTAATTATATGGAGGAGCCAATAGTTAAAGCTGCAATAATATCACCAACAGACTATGTAGGCCCTATTATGGAGCTTTGCCAAGAGAGAAGAGGAAAGTTCCTTGATATGCAATATATAGAGCAGACAAGAGTTGTTATAAACTATGAAATTCCTTTAAATGAAATAGTTTATGATTTCTTTGATGCTTTAAAGTCAAGAACTAAAGGATATGCATCTCTTGATTATGAAATGAAGGGATATGAAAGATCTGAACTTGTTAAGCTTGATATTCTTTTAAATGGAGATGTTGTAGATGCACTTTCAATGATAGTACCAAATGAAAGAGCTTATACTAAAGGAAGAGGAATTGCAGAAAAATTAAAAGAAATAATTCCAAGACAATTATTTGAAATTCCAATTCAAGCAGCAGTAGGTTCAAAAATTATAGCTAGAGAAACAGTAAAAGCTATGAGAAAAGACGTACTTGCAAAATGTTATGGTGGAGATATATCAAGAAAGAAGAAACTTCTTGAAAAGCAAAAAGAAGGAAAGAAGAGAATGAGACAGGTAGGTTCTGTTGAAGTTCCGCAAGAAGCATTTATGTCAGTACTAAAGGTTGAGTAATTTAATATAAAAGTTTAAAATCTAAAAAAGAAAATTAAAGGTATAAAATAGTGTTTTCACCGTTTTATACCTTTTTGTATAGGTAGAATTAATTATAGAAGGAGATTTTTTTATGAAAAATATAGCTCTTTATATACATATTCCTTTTTGTAAGCAAAAATGCAGATATTGTGATTTTCCATCCTTTGCAGGTAAGGAAAATTTTAGAAGGGATTATATAGATGCTTTAGTTAAGGAAATATTAAAAAAAGCTAAAGATTATTTAATAACTACTATTTTTATTGGTGGAGGTACTCCAAGTTATTTAAATGATGAAGAACTAGAATACTTGTTATCAAATATAAAGAAATTAAATGTAGACAATGATTATGAATTTACAGTGGAATGCAATCCAGGAACCTTAAACTATAAAAAGCTAAAAATTATGAAAGATAATGGAGTAAATAGATTAAGCATAGGTCTACAAAGTTCTAAAGATTCATTTTTAAAATCATTAGGAAGAATTCATACCTTTGAAGAGTTTAAGGAAAATTTAGAGGTGGCAAGAAAAGTTGGATTTAACAATATAAATGTAGATTTGATGTTTGGACTTCCTAATCAAACATTAGAAATATGGATAGAAACTTTAAAGGAAATAATAAGTTTAAATTTAGATCATATATCTGCATATAGTTTAATTATAGAAGAAGGGACACAATTTTATAAATTATATGAGGATGGTAAATTAAATCTTCCTTCTGAAGAAGAAGAAAGAATGATGTATGAAGAGGGATTAAAAGTTTTAAAAGATGCAGGATACAATCAATATGAAATATCTAATTTCTCTAAAGAAAATAAAGAGTGTAAACATAATTTAGTTTATTGGAATTTAGATGAATATTTAGGTTGTGGAGTTTCAGCTTCATCTTATATAAACAATAAAAGATATAAAAATATAGATAGTATAGATGAATATATTAAAAAAATAAATTTAGAGGAAAGTATATTAGAAAATATCAAAGAAAACTCTATAGAAGATGATATGGAAGAGTTTGTTTTTATGGGATTAAGAAAAATAAAGGGAATAAAAAAAGAAGATTTTTATAAAAGATTTAATAAAGATATTCATACTGTTTATGAAAAAATTATATTAAAGCACATAAAAAATGGATTGTTAGTAGAAGATCAGGATTATATTTCATTAACTTCAAAGGGTATAGAACTTTCAAACTATGTTATGAGTGACTTTATCTTGATTTAAAGGTATGTTTTTTTAATTAAAATAATAAATACAATAATCATTTTTAGAAAAAATAATATTTTTATAATTATTTAATGATTGGATAAAAAAATTTATTTTATAGAGTATAATAGATACAAGATACTTTTGGTATTTTTAACTTTTCTAAAATTTAATTATTACATATAGTAAATATAATATAAAAATAAATTAAATTTATATAAAAGATTAATTATGTATAATAATTTTATTTTAGAAACTTTATAAAGGAGAGAGAATTATGGAAAAAGAACCTAAGTGGATATTTTGGGCTAAAAAACTTCAATCTATAGCTCAAGCAGGCCTAGAGTATTCAAAAGATAAATATGATTTAGAAAGATTTGAGGAAATAAGGGATATATCTTTAGATATAATGAGTTTTTATACAGATATAAGTAAGGAGAAGATAAAAGATTTATTCGGAAATGAAAAAGGATATCAAACGCCTAAGGTAGATGTAAGAGCATCTATAATTAAGGATGATAAAATACTTTTAGTTAAAGAAAAAATAGATGGCAAATGGTCCTTACCTGGTGGATGGGCAGAAGTTTATTTATCTCCTAGTGAAAATGCCATAAAAGAAGCCTTTGAAGAAGCTGGAGTAAAGGCTAGAGCAGAAAATTTAATTGCTGTATTAGATAGAAATAAAAGAAATCCAGGAGAGTGTCCTTATGGAATATATAAGATTTTTATACAGTGTAAATATATAGATGGTGATTTTAATAACAATATAGAAACCTCAGAAAGTAGATTTTACCCATTAAATGAATTACCTCCATTATCTCTTGGAAGAAATACAAAAGAACAAATAGAAATGTGTTTTAATGCAAAAAACAACAAAAATTATATTCCTATTTTTGACTAAAAACACTAATAAAAATTTAAATAAATTAATTACTAAAATTAATAAATAAATTGTAAAAAGAGTTTTAAATTTAACCTAATATATTTTTGTATAAATTTAAAAACTATGAAATTAAGATTTTAATTTCATAGTTTTTTTATTTTGTAAAATAATTTAAGGTTTTAAGAATTATATTAGATTACTTTATGATATTAATATAACCTTAGTTAAAGTAAAACCCTTATAATTAATTTATTTTAATAAAGTTAATTGTATCTTGTTATTCTGTTATATAATGTAATAATAAATTAATAGTGTTCTCTAAAGCTTTAATATGAGTTCTTTCATAATGATGAGTACCATCAACTCCAGGTCCAATACAGGCGAAGTTTACATCTAATCCTCTTGCAATAGCTTGAGAAGAATCTGAACTATAAAAATTAAATACATCAACATTAAAATCTATGTTGTTATTTTCACAAATATCTATTAGTTTATTTCTAAAATCATAATCATAAACAGTTCTTTTATCTTTAGCGGCAATTGTAACTCCGAATTCAGTGGAAGTTTGTCCTTCGCCAACTGGGCCTATATCTATAGCAAGAAGTTCTTCGGTTTTTGGTGGAACATAAGATACTCCATGGCCTTGCTCTTCAAAATTGCTTATTATAAAGTTTGTGGTATATTTAGGTTTTAAGTTATTTTCATTCATTATATTTAAAACTTCTAAAATCATAGCAATAGCAGACTTATTATCTAAATATCTTGATTTTATAAATCCACTTTCTGTAACTTCAAATCTTGGGTCCATAGAAATGAAATCACCTACATTTATGCCTAACTTTAAAACATCTTCTTTAGAACAGACTATCTCATCTAATCTAAGAATCATATTGAATTCATCTTTTTTTTGAGATACAACATCAACACCATAAATATGAGTTGCTCTGTGTTTTGGAACTATTGAACCTCTATAAGTTTTATTTTTTCTTGTAATTATAGTACAGTTTTCCCCTTCTAAAGAGTTATAAGCCCCTCCACCTATTTTATGAAATCTAATAGTTCCATCTTTATTTATTTCTTTTATTATGCCACCTAGGGTGTCAATATGTGCAGATATGCTTATTTCCTTATTAGAAAAATTCCCTTCAATTGTTCCTATTAGAGCCCCTTTTTTTGTAAAATATGTTTTTAATCCTAATTTTTTAAAATCTTTTTCAAGTTCAATAGAGGCATTTTTAGTATATCCTCCTGGACTTGGAATATCTAAATATTTTTTTAAGTTTTTTAAAGTATTTTCAATATTTATATACATGTATACTTCCCCCCAATGAAAAACTATATAAAAATTATACCATAAATACCAAAAATATATTGTTGTAATAATTAAAGAATTTTTGGGTAATATATAAAAGAAATTTTTATAAATATATTAAAGCAAATAGATAACTATGATTTATATAAAAGTAAAAATTATTTAAAGATAATATTTTATATAAAATATTATCTTTAAAAGTGTTATGTTTAAAGGGAATAAACCAAACTATATAGATATCTAAAGAAAAACAAAGAAAATATAAGATAATTAGAAAAGTATTTCATAAATTACCCTATTTTAATGATAAATTCATCTAAATATAATTGACAAAAAAATATAGAAATAATATATTAAAAGCGTAGTCATTAGCACTCGATATTAATGAGTGCTAACAAAAGAGGTGATATTAGTGATAGATGATAGAAAAATAAAAATTCTTCAGTCCATAATTAATGACTATATAATAACTGGAGAGCCAATCGGTTCAAGAACTATCGCTAAAAAATATGACTTAGGAATTAGTTCAGCTACTATTAGGAATGAGATGGCTGATTTAGAGGAAATGGGATACTTAGAACAACCTCATACATCAGCAGGAAGAATTCCTTCAAGTAGAGGCTACAGACTATATGTTGATAAACTGATGGAAAAAAAAGAGCTTAGCTTAGATGAAGAACTTTTTATAAAAAGCTCTATAATAGATGCAGCTTTATATGAAGTAGATAAAATAGTTAGGCAAGCAACTTCTCTTCTTTCAGAATTAACTAAGTTAACTTGTGTTGTTAAAGTACCTTCAGTTAGAAAAAGCTCTATAAAATCTATACAACTTATTAAAGTTGATGAGGTTAATTTATTATGTGTAATAATAACAGATACAGGAATAATAAAAAATTCTTTATTAAGATTAAAGGGAAGTCCTAGTGTAGATGTTATTGAAAAGATTAATTCAATTCTAAATTATAGACTAAAAGATTTAACTATAGAGCAAATTAATTTAGAAATTATAAATAAAATAAAAATGGATTTAGCTGGACATGAGGATATATTTAATTCAATTATACCAGCACTTTATGAAACACTTAATGACAGTGATGCCTCTGATATATTTATGGAAGGAACAACTAATATATTTAATTATCCTGAGTATAATGACATTGAGAAGGCAAAGGAAATATTATCTCTATTAAACAATAAAGAGTATGTTTCAAAGCTTATAAAAAGCGATAATAATATAACTATAAGAATTGGAGATGAAAATTTTTTGCCAGAGGCAAGAGACTGTAGCGTAATCTCTGCAATATATTCATTAGGTGATAGGCCATTAGGAACAATTGGTTTAATAGGTCCTAGGAGAATTAATTATTCAAAAGTTATATCTATAATGTCAGAAGTTATAAAAGAGCTGAATGAATCTTTGTCTAATCAAAGTTTAAGATAGTAATATAAGAGAGATGAGGTGTATTTTATACCATGACTAAAAAAAATAAAGAGTTTGACGAACTGAAAAAAGAAGATCTTCAAGCAGAAAATGAAGAAGAAGTAAAAGAAGAAGTAAAAGAAGAAGTAAAAGATAAAGTAACTGAAGATAATAAAGAGTCTAAAGTAGAAGAAACAGAAGATTGTGATTCTAAGCTACATAAATTAGAAGAGCAAATCTTTAAATTAAAAGATGAAAATAATAAACTTTCAAATGAATTAGATACTATGAAAGAAAGAGCAGTAAGTTTAGCTGCTGAATATGAAAATTTTAGAAAAAGAACTAAAAAAGAAAAAGAATGTATATATATAGATGCATGTGAAGACATTTTAAAAGAGATGTTTCCAGTATTAGATAATTTAGAAAGAGCTGTATCTGTAGATGGATCAGTAGAAGATCTTAAAAAGGGAATTGAAATGACAATAAGACAATTCCAATCAGCCTTTAAAAAATTAGGTGTAGAGGAAATAGATGCAAATGGAGAATTTGATCCAAACTTTCATCAGGCAGTAATGCATATCCAAGATGAAAATTTAGATAAAAATTCTGTAGCAGAAGTTTTTCAAAAAGGCTATAAAAAAGGTGATAAAGTCTTAAGATATACAATGGTTAAGGTAGCTAACTAATTAGAATATTTATTTATATATATTATAGATATATAAGGAGGAAAATATTATGGGAAAAGTAATAGGAATTGATTTAGGTACAACAAATTCATGTGTAGCAGTTATGGAAGGTGGAGAACCGGTAGTAATACCTAATGCTGAAGGTTCAAGAACAACTCCATCAGTTGTTTCATTTCAAGCAAATGGAGAGAGATTAGTAGGTCAAGTAGCTAAAAGACAAGCGATAACTAATCCAGACAAAACAATAATTTCAATAAAAAGACATATGGGAACTGATTATAAAGTTGATATAGATGGAAAGAATTATACACCACAAGAAATATCAGCAATGATACTTCAAAAATTAAAAGCAGATGCTGAAGGCTATTTAGGAGAAACAGTAACTCAAGCTGTTATAACTGTACCAGCTTACTTTAATGATAGCCAAAGACAAGCAACTAAAGATGCTGGTAGAATAGCTGGACTTGAAGTTTTAAGAATTATAAACGAACCAACAGCAGCAGCTCTTGCTTATGGATTAGATAAAATGGATACAAACCAAAAGATTTTAGTATATGACCTAGGTGGTGGTACTTTCGATGTATCAATACTAGAGTTAGGTGATGGAGTATTCGAAGTTAAGGCAACTAACGGAGATACAAAACTTGGTGGAGATGACTTTGATAATAAGATTATAGACTATATTGCAGAAGATTTTGCAAAAAATAATGGTGGACTAGATTTAAGAAAAGATAAAATGGCTCTTCAAAGATTAAAAGAAGCAGCTGAAAAAGCTAAAATAGAATTATCATCATCAACTCAAACAATAATCAACTTACCATTTATCACAGCAGATGCAACAGGTCCAAAACATATAGAAATGACATTAACAAGAGCTAAATTTAATGAAATTACTCATGATTTAGTTCAAAGAACAATAGAACCTATCAAAAAAGCATTAAGTGATTCTGGATTATCAATAAATGATATAGATAAGATATTATTAGTTGGTGGTTCAACAAGAATACCAGCAGTTCAAGAAGCAGTTAAAAACTTCACTGGAAAAGAACCTTCAAAGGGAGTTAACCCAGATGAATGTGTTGCAATAGGTGCTGCTATACAAGCAGGAGTTTTAACTGGAGATGTTAAGGATGTATTATTATTAGATGTTACTCCATTAACATTAGGTATAGAGACTTTAGGAGGAATTGCAACTCCATTAATAGAAAGAAATACAACAATACCAACAAGAAAGAGCCAAATCTTCTCAACAGCAGCAGATGGTCAAACATCAGTTGAAATTCACGTAGTTCAAGGTGAAAGACAAATGGCTGCAGATGATAAGACATTAGGAAGATTTACTTTATCAGGTATAGCTCCAGCTCCAAGAGGAATTCCTCAAATAGAAGTTACATTTGATATAGATGCTAATGGTATAGTTAAAGTTTCAGCAACAGATAAGGGAACTGGTAAGGAAGCTAACATTACAATAACAGCTTCAACTAACCTTTCAGATGATGAAATAGATAAGGCTGTTAAGGAAGCTGAAAGATTTGCAGAAGAAGATAAAAAGAGAAAAGAAAGTATAGAAGTTAAAAATAATGCAGATCAAATATGCTATCAAACAGAAAAAACTTTAAAGGATCTTGGAGATAAGGTTTCTGCTGAAGATAAATCTAAGATAGAAGCTAAATTAGAAGAATTAAAGAAAGTTAAAGATGGAGAGGACCTTGAAGCTATAAAGAAAGCAACTGAAGAATTAAATCAAGAATTCTATGCAGTTTCTTCAAAGATATATCAAGCTCAAGGTGGAGAAGCAGGAGCACAAGGATTTGACCCAAATAATATGGGAGCAAATGCAGGAGCTCAAGATGCACCTAAGGATGATAACGTAGTTGATGCAGATTTTAAGGTTGATGATAACAAATAATCTTGTAACAAAGACTAAATTTCTTATATAATATAACAGGGGAAGGCAAACTCGTCTTCCCTTTTCTAAAGTAATTAAATAGGTGGTGAAATTGTGGCTAACAAAGATTTTTATGAAGTATTAGGTGTAGAAAAAGGTGCTAGCGATGAAGAAATAAAAAAAGCCTTTAGGAAATTAGCTATAAAGTACCATCCAGACAAAAATAAGGGAGACAAAGAAGCTGAAGAAAGATTTAAAGAAATCAATGAAGCATATCAAGTACTAAGTGATCCTCAAAAGAGAGAGCAGTATGATAGATTTGGTAGTACAGATTTTGGTGCTGGTGGAGCTGGTGCAGGAGCTGGATTTGGTGGATTTGACTTCTCAGATATGGGTGGATTTGGAGACATATTTGGAGATATATTTGGAGGAGGCTTTGGCTTTGGTGGAAGTAGTAGTAGTTCTAGAAAAAATGGTCCACAACGTGGAGCTGATATAGAATATACTATAAACTTAACCTTTGAAGAAGCAGTTTTTGGTGTAGATAAGGAAATATCTATAACTAGAAATGAAACTTGTGAGACTTGTCATGGAACTGGTGCAAAACAAGGAACTTCTCCTGTAACATGTTCTAAATGTCATGGAACTGGTCAAATAAGAACTCAAAAACAAACTCCATTTGGAGCATTTATATCAACAACAACCTGTGATAAATGTGGTGGAAAAGGAACTATTATAGAAGAACCATGTACAACTTGTAAGGGTAAGGGATATGTAAGAAAGAATAGAAAAATATCTATTAAAATTCCAGCAGGTGTTGATACCGGTAATGTTATGCCTTTAAGAGGACAAGGAGAACATGGTGTTAATGGAGGCTCTCCAGGAGATTTATATATAAGAATTAATGTAGCACCATCAAGGGTATTTAAAAGAAAAGGTAATGATATCTATATAGATACCCATATAAATATGGCTAAAGCAGCTTTAGGAACAGAGATAAAAGTTCCTTCCGTAGATGGTGATGTAAAAATTACTGTACCTAAGGGAACTCAATCAGGTACATTATTAAGATTAAAAGGAAAAGGAGTTCCTAGAGTAAACTCAAGTAGCAGAGGAGATCAATATGTTAATGTAATAGTTGATATTCCTAAGAGTTTAAATAAAGAACAAGAAGAAGCTTTAAAAATGTTCTTAAAAGCTTCAGGAGAAGCTGTAGGAGAACAAGATGAAGGTTTCTTTTCAAAATTTAAACATAAGAAAAAATAAAAGGTGTTAAAAATAACATAATAAGAAATTTAAAACCTATCTTTAATAATTTAATTAATTATTAAAGATAGGTTTTTTTATATAAAATTAAAAAAGTATTGCAAAACGTTTACAAACAGTGTAATATAAATTTATAGAATTTAGTAAAACGGTTTAGTAAAACGATTAATTTATTTAAGGATGTGATTTTTTATGAATAAAATATCCGTAATTGGAAGTTTAAATATGGATACAGTTTTAAAAGTAAATGAAATAGTAAAGGTAGGAGAAACTATAACATCTAATTCTATGGAAAAGTTTCCAGGTGGAAAGGGAGCTAATCAAGCAGTGGCAGCAAAAAGATCTGGTGCTGAAGTTTATATGATTGGTAAAGTTGGACAAGATGGAGATGGAGATTTATTAGTTAAAGGTTTAGAAAAAGATAAAATTAATACAAAGTTTATGTATAGAGATGAAAAAGCACCAACAGGAACAGCTATTATAATGGTTGAAAATTCAGGAGATAACTCAATTGTTATAGTACCAGGTGCAAATTTTCAAATTAAAAAGGAAGAAATAAAAAAAGCAAACGAAGCTATACAAAATAGTGATATAGTAATAACTCAATTTGAAACACCAGAAGAAATTGCTATAGAATCTTTTAAAATAGCCAAAGAACTTAGAAAAGTTACAATTTTAAATCCAGCACCAGCAAAAAAGGTTAATGATGAATTACTTAAATATACAGACATAATAATTCCAAATGAAACTGAAGCTGAAACTTTAACTGGAATAAAAGTTTGTGATTTAGAATCTGCAAAGAAAGCAGCAGAAAAATTTATGGAAAAGGGAATAAAGTGGGTGATTATTACTTTAGGAGAAAAAGGTGCAGCGTTAATTTCAAAGAATAATTTAAAAATAATTCCAGCATATAAGGTTAATGCTGTTGATACTACAGCAGCAGGAGATAGTTTTATAGGAGGATTAAGTTCGGTTCTTGATATAAATAACTTAAATGAAGAAACCTTATCAGAGGCTATAAAGTTTGGAAATAAAGTATCATCAATTGCAGTTTGTAGAGAAGGAGCTCAATGTTCAATACCATATTTAGAAGAAGTAATAAAATTAAGAGGTGAAAACTAATGAGAAAGACAGCATTATTAAATTCAGAAATATCATCAGTAATATCTACAATGGGGCATACAGATATGTTAGGTATAGGAGATTGTGGACTACCAATTCCTAAGGAAACAAAAAGGATAGATTTAGCTCTTATAAAAAATTTGCCTACATTTTTAGATACACTAAAAGCAGTGCTTTTAGAACTGCAAGTTGAAGAGGCTATGATTGCTGTAGAAACAAGGGAAGTATCTCCTAAAACTTTTGAAAATATAAAGGATTCATTAGGGGAAAAGGTTAAGATAACATTTATAACTCATGAAGAATTAAAAGGATTTTTAAAGGATTGTAAGGCAGTGGTAAGAACAGGTGAACAAACACCTTATGCAAATATAATTTTAAAATCAGGAGTGGTTTTTTAAAAAAAGGAGGGCTTTAAATGGGTGAGAGAACACCAATGCTAAAAATGGTAGATGTATCTAAATCATTTCCAGGAGTGAAGGCTTTAGATAAGGTTAGTTTATGTGCTTATGGTGGAGAGGTTACTGCCCTTATGGGTGAGAATGGAGCAGGTAAATCCACCCTTATGAAAATATTAAGCGGAGTTTATCATAAAGATGAAGGCGATATATTTATAGAAGGTGAAAAAGCTAACATTAGAAATATAAAAGAAGCAGAGAAATATGGAGTTACAATTATTCACCAAGAGCTTAGCGTAATTCCTAACCTTACAGTGGCAGAAAATATTTTTTTAGGAAATGAAAAATATAATAAATTCACAGGAAGAATAAATAAAAAGCTTTTACAAGATAGAAGTAAAATGTTCTTAAAACAAATAGGCTGTGATATAAATCCTAATAAATTGGTAAGAGATATAAATGTTGGTGAGATGCAAATGATAGAAATTGCAAAAGCCTTAACTAAAAATTCAAGAATAATAATAATGGATGAGCCGACAACTGCTCTTACAGATGTAGAAACTAAAAAGTTATTTGAAGTAATAGAGAGTTTAAAACAAAAAGGTATAGCTATTATTTATATATCACATAGAATGGAAGAAATTTTTAAAATATGTGATAGGGTAGAAGTTTTAAGAGATGGAAAATATGCAGGAAATGAATTAATTAAAAACTTAGATGAAGATAAATTAATAGCTATGATGGTTGGAAGAAAGATAGAAGATCAATTCCCTTATAAAGATTGTAAACCAAAGGAAATTATGATGGAAGTTTCAAAATTAAGTTTAAAGGATATTGTTAAAGATGCTTCTTTTAAAGTAAAAGCAGGAGAAATTTTAGGAATTGCAGGGCTTATGGGATCTGGGAGAACTGAACTTGCTAAAACTATATTTGGAGAATTTAAAAAGAGTTCTGGATCTATAAAAGTAGAAGGTAAAGAAGTAAACATAAAGTGTCCAAAAGATGCAATAAATAACGGTATATGTTATCTTTCAGAAGATAGAAAAAAAGAAGGTTGTGTACTTTCTATGTCAGTTGCTAGAAACATGACACTATCTAATTTAGAAAAGTATGAAAATAGTTTAAAGATGATAAATAAAAATTTAGAAAGAAAAGATGTTAGAGAATACATAGAAAAAATAAAAATAAAGACTCCAAATGGAAATCAACTTATAAAGAATCTAAGTGGAGGTAATCAACAAAAGGTTATTTTAGCTAAGTGGCTTTTATTATCTCCTAAAGTTTTAATTGTAGATGAACCTACAAGAGGAATTGACGTTGGGGCTAAAAAAGAAATTTATGAATTATTAAATGAATTAAAGTCTATGGGAAAAGCTATCATAATGATTTCATCAGATTTACCAGAGGTTCTTGGTATAAGCGATAGAATTATGGTTATGAGTGAAGGAAAAATAGCAGGAGAACTTTCAAGAGAAGAGGCAAGTCAAGAAAATATAATGAAGCTTGCTGTAAGTGTAAAGTAGGAAAGAGAGGTAATTTAAATGAAAAGTAGTACAAAGGCTAATTTATCAAAATTTAAATCACTAATAGGATTATTTATATTATGTTTTGTTATAACATTAGTTACACCAAGATTTCTAACAATTTCTAATATAACTAATGTATTTACCCAAGTATCAGTTAATGCAATAATTGCAGTAGGTATGACCTTTGTAATATTAACGGGAGGAATAGACTTATCTGTAGGTTCAATTTTAGCTTTAAGCGGAGCTTTTGCAGCATCAATTATTAAATCTACTGGAAACGTATTCTTGGCTTTTTTAGTTGCTATAGTTTTAGGAATTGTAATTGGTGGAGTTAACGGTTTATTAGTTTCAAAGGGAAAACTTCAAGCTTTTATAGTTACATTAGCAACAATGACAATATTTAGAGGAGCTACTTTAGTGTTTACAAATGGTACTCCAATATCAAAATTATCAGAAAGTTTTATGAAAATAGGAAATGGGAAAATAGGTCCAGTGCCAATACCAGTTTTAATAACAATTATAATAGTATTAATAGCTTTTTATGTATTATCTCAAACTAGATTTGGAAGATATTTATATGCCTTAGGTGGAAATGAAGATTCAGCAAGACTTTCAGGGATAAATACAGATAAAATTAAAACTTTAGTTTATGTAATTTCAGGTGTAGCAGCTGCTGTAGGAGGAGTTATAATAACAAGTAGAATAGGTTCAGCATCACCAAATGCAGGTACAGGTTTTGAACTAGATGCCATAGCAGCAGTAGTAATAGGTGGAACAAGCCTTGCTGGTGGAGAAGGAACAATAATAGGTACAGTTATAGGTGCTTTAATAATAGGAGTATTAAACAATGGATTAAATCTAATGAATGTATCACCATTTTATCAATCAATAGTAAAAGGTTTAGTAATATTAATAGCTGTTTTACTTGATAAAAAGAGCAGAAAGAACTAAAAGGGGTTGAGTGATATGAAAAGAAGAACTTTAAAGGTTCTTGCCCTAGGATTAATAGCATCAGTAAGTATAGGAGTATTTACTGGATGTTATAAAAAAAATGATGACAAAAAAATAGGTATGGTTGTTTCAACATTAAATAATCCATTCTTTGTATCAATGAAAGAAGGGGCAGAACAAAAAGCTAAAGAATTAGGATATGATTTAGTAGTACTTGATTCTCAAAATGATCCTGCAAAGGAAAGATCAAATGTTGAGGATTTAGTTCAACTAGGAGTTACAGCAGTTCTTATAAATCCAACAGATAGTGATGCTGTAGAAACAGCAGTAAAGGTTGCTAATAATAAAAATGTTCCTGTAATCACATTAGATAGACAATCTAATGGAGGAGAAGTAGCTTGCCATATAGCTTCAGATAATATAAAGGGAGGGCAAATGGCAGCAGAGTTTGCATTAGATAAATTAAAAAATAAAGATAATATATTAGTGGCAGAAATTCAGGGCATTCCAGGTGCATCTGCAACAAGAGATAGGGGAAAGGGATTTCATGATATTTTAGATGAAAAAAGTAATATAAAATTTGTTTCAAGTCAAGCAGCAGACTTTGATAGACAAAAAGGACTTCAAGTAATGGAAAATATTATACAAGCAACCCCAGAATTTGATATAGTCTTTGCTCATAATGATGAGATGGCTTTAGGTGCAGCTAAGGCTTTAAAAACAGTAAATAAAGATGTAATAATAATTGGTTTTGATGGAAATGATGATGCAAAGGAAGCTGTAGATAAGGGTGATATGACAGCAACTGTAGCACAACAACCAGATTTAATAGGCAGTTTAGGGGTTGAAGTTTCCCATAATATAAGAAGTGGTAAAAATGTTCAAAAGCAAGTAGCAGCAGATTTAAAAATATATACTAAAGACAATTAATAAGTACATAAATTCATTTTAATAAAGTTAGATTAACATAATATATTTTATTTAAAAATTGTTTTAAAAGTAGAAGAGCTATGAAATAAAGATTTTAAATCTAATTTCATAGCTTTTTGTTTTTTTATAGATAAGGAGTTAAAGGAAAGCCATATATTCTTTTGTATAAAAATATATGGTTTTAAAATTACAATGATAGTAAAATATAATATGATAAATTAGTGTCTATAAGAGATTTTATAGTGAATTATTAATTTTATTTATATTAGGAGAAGATTATGAGAAAAATAACTTTAAATGATGTGGCTGAAAAGGCAAATGTTTCTAAAACAACAGTTTCTATGGTTTTAAATAATAAACCAATAAATGTTAGTGATGAAACAAGAAAGAATATATTAGATGCAGCAAAGGAACTAAGTTATATTCCTAATACTATCGCAAGAAGTTTAAGCACTAAAAAGACCAATACTTTAGGAGTTATACTTCCAGATATAGAAAATCCATTTTTTGCAGAAATGGGTAAGGCTATAGAATGTACAGCAGAGGAGCTTGGGTATAATGTTATTTTGTGTAATTCTTACGATAAAGAGGAAAGGGAAGAAATGGTGTTAGTATAAAGTAGTGGACACATTAAGTCGAACTAAGTAAAATAATATTTAGTTAAGAAAGGATGTGTCCATTATGAGTAAGGGCAGAA
>NZ_FQVM01000058.1 GCF_900129365.1 Clostridium fallax | reverse complement strand
GGTATGTAGCGAGGTTAAGTACTTAAGGTACGGAGCCGAAGGGAAACCGAGTCTGAATAGGGCGACTAGTTGCATGCTGTAGACCCGAAACCGGGTGACCTATCCATGGCCAGGTTGAAGCGAGAGTAAAATCTCGTGGAGGACCGAACCACGTTGGTGTTGAAAAACCATGGGATGAGCTGTGGATAGCGGAGAAATTCCAATCGAACTCGGAGATAGCTGGTTCTCCTCGAAATAGCTTTAGGGCTAGCGTCGGATATGAGTAATGGAGGTAGAGCACTGAATGGGCTAGGGGGCATAGCGCTTACCGAACCTTATCAAACTCCGAATGCCATATACTATTAAGTCCGGCAGTCAGACTGCGAATGATAAGATCCGTGGTCAAAAGGGAAACAGCCCAGATCGTCAGCTAAGGTCCCAAAGTGTAAGTTAAGTGGAAAAGGATGTGGGATTTCTAAGACAACTAGGATGTTGGCTTAGAAGCAGCCACTCATTTAAAGAGTGCGTAATAGCTCACTAGTCGAGAGATCCTGCGCCGAAAATGTTCGGGGCTCAAACTTACCACCGAAGCTACGGGCTTAAGTTAAACTTAAGCGGTAGAGGAGCGTCGTAATCGGGCTGAAGTCGTACCGGAAGGAGCGGTGGACTGATTACGAGTGAGAATGTTGGCATTAGTAGCGAGATGTGAGTGAGAATCTCACAGGCCGAAAACCTAAGGTTTCCTCAGGAAGGCTCGTCCGCTGAGGGTTAGTCGGGACCTAAGCCGAGGCCGAAAGGCGTAGGTGATGGACAATCGGTTGATATTCCGATACCACTATTAATCGTTAAAACCGAAGGCGTAACGCAGGAGGATAGGATGTGCTAGCTATTGGATGCTAGTCTAAGCACTTAGGGAGTTCAGCAAGGCAAATCCGGCTGAACAATTCTGAGGTGTGATGGGGAAGGAACTACGGTTCCGAAGTATCTGATTCCACGCTGCCAAGAAAAGCGTCTAGGGAGAGAGGTAGTGCCCGTACCGCAAACCGACACAGGTAGGTGAGGAGAGAATCCTAAGGCCGGCGGAAGAATCACAGTTAAGGAACTCGGCAAATTGACCCCGTAACTTAGGGAGAAGGGGTGCCTACGCAAGTAGGCCGCAGAGAATAGGCCCAAGCAACTGTTTAGCAAAAACACAGGTCTCTGCTAAAGCGAAAGCTGATGTATAGGGGCTGACGCCTGCCCGGTGCTGGAAGGTTAAGGGGAATACTTAGCGCAAGCGAAGGTATGAACTTAAGCCCCAGTAAACGGCGGCCGTAACTATAACGGTCCTAAGGTAGCGAAATTCCTTGTCAGGTAAGTTCTGACCCGCACGAATGGCGTAATGACTTGGGCACTGTCTCAACTGTGAATCCGGCGAAGTTGTAGTACGAGTGAAGATGCTCGTTACCCGCGATTGGACGGAAAGACCCCGTAGAGCTTTACTGTAGCTTAGCATTGAATTTCGGTATTGTCTGTACAGGATAGGTGGGAGACTAGGAAGTCAGGGCGTCAGCCTTGATGGAGTCATCCTTGGGATACCACCCTGACAGTACTGAGGTTCTAACTGGATGCCATGAAACTGGTGACAGGACATTGTTAGGTGGGCAGTTTGACTGGGGCGGTCGCCTCCTAAAAAGTAACGGAGGCGCCCAAAGGTTCCCTCAGAACGGTCGGAAATCGTTCGAAGAGTGCAAAGGCAGAAGGGAGCCTGACTGCGACACCCACAAGTGGAGCAGGGACGAAAGTCGGGCTTAGTGATCCGGTGGTACCTCGTGGGAGGGCCATCGCTCAACGGATAAAAGCTACCTCGGGGATAACAGGCTGATCTCCCCCAAGAGTCCACATCGACGGGGAGGTTTGGCACCTCGATGTCGGCTCGTCGCATCCTGGGGCTGAAGTAGGTCCCAAGGGTTGGGCTGTTCGCCCATTAAAGCGGCACGCGAGCTGGGTTCAGAACGTCGTGAGACAGTTCGGTCCCTATCCGTCGCGGGCGTAGGAAATTTGAGAGGAGCTGTCCTTAGTACGAGAGGACCGGGATGGACTGACCTCTGGTGTACCAGTTGTTCCGCCAGGAGCACAGCTGGGTAGCTATGTCGGGAAGAGATAAACGCTGAAAGCATCTAAGCGTGAAGCTCACCTCAAGATTAGATTTCCCATAGCGTAAGCTAGTAAGATCCCTTGAAGAACACAAGGTTGATAGGTCAGAGATGTAAGCATGGTAACATGTTCAGTTGACTGATAC
>NZ_FQVM01000042.1 GCF_900129365.1 Clostridium fallax | reverse complement strand
AATACTTACTTATCATTTAATATTAGTTGAAATCTTATAACTGTAAATAAAAAATCTTTTTTCTTATTTAAATATATTAAATAAGAAAACAGATTTTTTATTTACAGATATAAGATTTCCACTAATAACAGGATACTTATTATATAATTTATACACTCCTATTTTATTTTGTTTAGATAAATCTTCATTACTTTTATACCCTAAAGTGGATAATCAATTTCAACAATTAGGATATATTTTTTCAAAAGAAGACTTAAATAAATCTTTATTTATTTCAATATTATTTATGTTAGGCCTTTTACTTTCTTTAATTTTTGCAAAAAAAGGTATAAATAATGTTAATAATTTTATAACTAAAAATACTGTTTCTAATAAAAGTAAGTATTATAATAGAAAGTTTATATATTGGTTAAGTTTATTTATAGTATCTTTTTTATGGTATATATATCCTTATTTTAAATTAGGAATAGGGGCATTAGAATATGGAAGATGGTTTAGATATTCTGTCTTATTTGAAGATGTAAGGGAGAGTTTAGGAGTAATAAATAGTATATTAAGAATTTTTACTAATTCGTATTTAGTATTAATCTCTCTTTTTCAGATGTATATTTGTTCTATAAGAAGTAAGAAGAAAACTATAAAAAGTGTATTTATAGTTATATTTTCTTTATATATTTTCTTTATGCTTTTTATAGATATAAGAAGAAGAGAGTTATTAATAGTAATTTTAATGATGATTTGTTTTTATTTAAAGGTGATAAAGGAGAAGGTAAATATCATAACTTTAAAAAAACAACTAAGAAATATATGTTTAATCTTGATTGTAATTGGAAGTTTATTTTTTGTTTACCAATATTATAAAAATTATTTTCAGTATGGATATAAAAATGGAATTTCTCAAATGATGGAACTTAAAAGAAATGAACATAAAGATGAATATGATAAATATTCAAATGAATTTGGATTAGTTTACTTGGTTAACTTAAGTAATTCTAAGTACTTAAAAAATTTTTTGTATGGAAAATCCTATTTTGAGGCTTTTATTAGACCAATACCAATTTTAAATAAAACATTATGGACATGGTTTCAATATGACAAAGAAGATTTAGAAGCTGATAAGATTCTAAAATCAATATATCCTGGTATGTTTCAAATGGGAGGTGGCTTAGGATATTCTCCTTCTATAGAGGCATATAGTAATTTTAGTTATGTAGGATGTATATTGATGGGTATTATTATTGGAGGATTATTTAATATTATATATAAGAAATTTTTAAATAATAAATATATAGTTTACTATTGTATTATATTTTCCGTAATGTTTAATTTTTCAAGAACTAGTTTTTTAGGATTAACTGAAGAATTATTTTGGCTCTTTAGCAACTATCTATTTTATCAATTAATTTTCCAATTAATAAATAAGAAAATATATAGTTTAAAATAAGCATTAATTATTAGTTTTATAAAAGATAAGGAGGTTAAAATATATTGATTAAAGATCTTTTAAGAAAATCACCTTATTTTATTAGAAAACCTTTAAAATCTATCTATAATAATTTGCCTGATAATATTAAGTATGGAAGATCTTTTACAGATTTATATAATTTTCTGGAAGAATCTCAGTTTTGGAGTAGAGAAAAATTAGAGGAATATCAGCTAAGTGAATTAAAGAAAATAATAAATCATGGATATAATAATGTTCCCTATTATAAAAGAATATTCGAAGAAAGAGGTTTAACACCTAATGATATTAAAGATTTTAGTGATTTAAAAAAGATTCCATACTTAACAAAAAACATTATAAGAAAGAATTTAAAAGATTTAATAGCTACAAACTATAAAGAAAAAGAAAGGCTTTATTGTACTACAGGAGGTTCAACAGGGTTGCCTTTAGAATTTTGTATGAATAAAAATATTAATATTAGAGAGGATGCTTTTATAGCAAGTCAATGGAGCCGCGTTGGATATGATATAAATAAAAAAAACAAAATGGTTGTTTTAATGGGACATATTCCTCCTAAAAATTATTATGAATTTTTAGGGAATAAATTGATACTTTCGTCATTTAAACTAAGAGAAGATAATTTTAAAGATTACGTAAATTTAATAGATAACTTTAAACCAGATTTTATACATTGTTATCCATCTTCAATAGTAACATTATCAAAATATATGAATAATCATAAAATTTTTATAAAAAATAAAAATTTAAAAGCTATTTTATGTGTATCAGAAAATCTTTATCAAGGACAAAGAGAATATATTGAGAATACTTTTAACTGTAGAGTTTATAGTTTTTATGGACATAGTGAAAGATGCTGCTTAGCAGGAGAATGTGAAATTAATAATTACTACCATATATTTCCACAATATGGATATACAGAATTGATTAATGAGGATAATAATGAAAATTTAAAAGAAGATGAAATTGTAGAGATTGTAGCAACAGGATTTAATAATTATGCTATGCCTTTTATAAGATATAAAACTGAGGATATGGCAGTAAATACAAACGGAACTTGTAGTTGTGGTAGAAACTATAAACTTATAAAAAGGATAGAAGGTAGAAAACAAGAGTTTTTTGTTAATAAATTTGGCGATAAAATTACATTTACTCGGTCTCATTTTCCTTTAGCTGTAGTAAAGGATAAAATTATGGCCTATCAATATGTTCAAAATGAACCTGGCAATGTTATTTTAAATATTGAAACCAAATATAATCTAAATGAAGAAGAAATAAATAATATAAAAGAGATATTTTTAAATATGTTTTCAAATATTGATATAAAAATAAATAGAAGTGAAAAGGTTATAGAAAGAACTAAAGCAGGAAAATTTAAATATTTAATTCAAAATGTAAAGATATAAAATTTAGGAGGTGTTTATTATAAAGATAGCATTAATAGGATGTTATCCACCTCCCTATGGTGGTATATCTATTCATGTAAAAAGATTAAAAATAGTTTTAGATAATAATAATATAGAAAATGTAGTTTTTAATGATAAAATTGAAGATTTAAAAAATAGCATAAAAAAAGATAGTTTAAAGAAGACATTTTTAAAATTAATATATCTAAAGTATAATGTTTTACATTTTCATATAATAAACAAAAAAGGAAGGATGTTAATTCCTATTTATAGATTGTTAGGTAAAAAGGTAATTTTAACAGTTCATGGGGAAAGTTTAATAGATCAGATAAAGGAATCAAATTTTATAGAGAAAAAAATATTATTAAATGGCTTGAAAAGGCTTAATAAAATAATAACTGTTAATCCTAAAACCAATATGGAATTAATTGATTTAGGAGTTAACAAAAATAAGTTAGTAACTATTCCAGCATATATTAATCCTATAAAAGATAGTAAGGATTATAACCTTATACCTAAAGAAGTTTATAACTTTATTAATAGTAGTAATTTTTTGATTTCTGTTAATGGCTGGATTAGATTCTATAAAAAAGAGGATTTGTATGGAATAGATTTATCTATAGAATTAATAAATAAATTGATAAATAGTGGTTATAATGTAAGTTTATTTATAGCTCTTTTAGGTATAGAGGAACAAAATCATAAAGAAAAAGAATATTATTTAGAATTAAAAAATAAAATTAAAAAGTATAATTTAGAGAAATATATATTTATATATGAAGTAAATAATACAGAATTTTATCCTATATTAGAAAAAAGTAATTTGTTTATAAGACCTACTAATATAGATGGAGATGCTATTTCAATAAGAGAAGCCTTATATTATAAAATCCCAACTATAGCTAGTGATGTAGTAATTAGACCAAAAGAAGTTATTTTATTTAAAAATAGGGATTTAAACAATCTATATAGTAAAGTTATTTATGTAATGAAGAATTATAAAGAATATAAAGAAAAAATAAAAGACTTAGATATAGAAGATAACTCTAATAAAATACTTAAAATTTATAAGAATTTAACTAATTAAAATAAGTTATTGGAGTTTATAAATGAATAAAGAAAGATCATTTTTAAAAATAGGATTAGTGTATGTAATTGGGCAATTATTATCAAAAGCTATTTCATTTATAATGTTACCTATCTATACAAGAGAACTAGGTGCTATGGAATTTGGAAAGTTATCTTTAGCAGATACAGTAATGGACTTTATAAGTGTATTTTTAATAGTTACCATATTCTCAGGATATACTAGATTTTATAGGGATTATAAAAAAGAGGATAGAGGAAGATTAAGAAATACTGCTATAACTTTTGCTATTTTTTTATTAGTTATAGACATATTATTTTTTTTAATATTCGGTAAGATTATAGCTAGTAAAGTATTAAATTTTGATAATTCTTATTATATGTTTTTTTTGATTTTTCTGAGAGGAATAATTTCTCAATTTATATCTTTATTGATTTGTGACTATACATTAAAGTATGAGGCTAAGAAAATAGTAATAGTTAATTTGGTGATGTTAGTTTTAAATATAACCTTTGTAATTATATTAGTAGTAGTAAAAAGGCAAGGCATATTTGGTGTATATAAAGGATATATATATGGATCAGCTATAATATTAGTATATTTAATTATAAAAAATATAAAGACTTTTAAATTAGAATTAGATAAAAGTATGCTGAAAAAAATGGTTGTTTTTAGTGGAGGATTAATACCTTCTGGTATTTCTGGAACAATATTAAATTTAGCAGATAGATATTTTTTAACAAGTTATGAAGGTTTTGTTCAAACAGGAATATATTCAATAGGGTATAAAATAGGAATGCTTATAAATCCAATCTTTATAGCACCTTTCACATCTATATTTGTACCATATAAATTTCAAATATATAAATCTAAAGAATCTCATGAAAAGATAAATAAAATGTTTAAAATCTATAATATAGTAGGAGTATTTATAGTTTTAGCAATTACTTTATATAGTAAGTTTTTTATATATATTTTTGCAACTAGTGAATATATGGCTGCATATAATATAATTTCTTTAATATTATTTTCCTACTTTTTATATGGAAAAGCCGAATTCTATACTATAGGTATGCAAATTGCAAATAAGACTTATTTAGATGCTATAGTTATGGGAATTGGTGGAGTGATAAATATAATACTAAATATAATTTTAATACCTAAAATAGGAATGTATGGAGCTGCTATTTCTACTTTGTTTTCCTATGGCATTATGAATAGTTTATATAATTATATTTCTCAAAAAATGTATTCAATAAAATTTAATAATTTTATTTCAATTAAAGTTTATTTTATTTATGGTTTTATATTTTTGTTATATAAAATATTATCTTTTATAAATAAAAATTTAATAATTGAATTTATAGTAAATATTTTTTTATTAGCTATGTATATTTTCATATGTATAAAGCTAAAGCTTATAAGTTATGAAATATTATTACACTATATAAATAGGGTTAAAAATAAATTATTTAAATGTAATTAGGCTCTATAAAGGGGAAATAATTATGCATATTAAGATAATAAGTAATGGTGAAGAATTTAAAAATATAAAGGATTTATGGGAAAGTCTAGAAGATAAGGATAAAAACATAACATATTATAATAGATATAAATATATTTATGAATGTTGGAATAATTTATATAGGGATAATGAACTATTTATAGTATGTGTTTATGAAGGGAAGGTTCCATTATGTATTGCACCTATGATGATTGTTGATAAATCTAAGTTTGGAATAAATTTTAAATCAATAGAAATTATAGGGTGTGGAGACTACAGAAACTTTATTTGTAATAATACATTAAAGGATAAAACTATAAATATAGCAATAAAAGAGATTTTTAAATTAATAGAAGAGAAGAAATGTGAAAGGATTTTTTTTACTCATATAAAATCTAATTCAAATTTATCAACGTACTTACTTAGAAATTCTAAATATAATGATAACTTTAAATATTTAGTAGAATGTCCTATACATTATTTTAATAAGTTTAATAATTTTGATGAATATTTTAATTTTAGATTTAAACCAAAAGAGATTAAACGTTATATTAATAAACTGGAAAAAGATATTGGTTATATCTTTGAGATTAAATATGGAGATGAGATTTTAAGTAAATTAAAGGAACTACACTCCTTTGAGAAAGATTATTTAGTTAAAAACAAAAATAAAAAAGAGAGAAAAAGTTTATTTGAAGAGGAGAATAGGTTTAATATTATTAAAAACTTATATAAAAATAATAATGAATGCATAACTTTCATATTAAAAAATAAAAAGGATGAAATCTTAATATATGATACCTGTTATCTATTTAGAGGAATATTATATTGTTGGAATACAGCCTATGATCCTAGATATGAGAAATATGATTTATCTAAAGTTTTAAATTACGAGATTTTTAAATATATTTATGAAAATCCACAATTAGAAGTTAATGGGTATGAGTATGGGGCTGGAAGATATTCTTGGAAATTTAGATGGGCAGATGATTTTAACCTTTTATATAAATTAAATGTTTGGAATCTAGATAATAGAAAAGTGTTAAAGGCATTAGTTAATATAGGTAATAAGTTTAATAATAAATAAGGAAGATAATTATGAATATAGAAATTTGTAAATGGTATAACAATGTAGATAGTCCAGTACTTTTTTTTATAGATGATTTGGCAAATGTGTGGGTAGATATAAATAATAATGGAAAGATAGATTTAGGTGAAGATTGGGGTTATGGAAAAAGAGAAGAAAATTCTTCATTAAATTATTTGGAAAATGAGATTTTAAATAATTTTTCTAAAGTTAAAGCTACATTTTTTATTCCAGTAGGGATAAGAGTAGGGGTTATAAAAAATCCTAAAATTAAATCAATTTCTAAATTTATTAATTGTGACAAAGAAACAAAAAAATTTTTTAAAAGTATAAATGATAATCCTAAATATGAAATAGCCTATCATGGAACAACTCATGGTAAAGTTTATGATAAAGCTAAGGATTTTAAACAGGAGTGGGAATTATTTAATAGCCTAGATGAAGGTATAAATACTATTAATAAGGGAAAAGAAATTTACAAGGATGTTTTTGAAAATTACCCTAAGGGTGGAAAATATTGCGGATATAAATCTAATGAATATTCTGATAAAAGTATAGATTTAACAGGTTTCCTTTGGTGGAGCAGATACTGGAATAGAGGTATAGAAGAAAATCATGAAGATGATATATGCGGAAAAGATTATGATTTAATTACTAACTATGATGTTAAATTTTTTGGCGAAAATCATGTAGTAGATATTCCATCTACTTTAAGTGGAGGACTTTTTACAGGTATATTAAATCCTAAGATTAAAAGCTTAAAAGGAATTATAAAAACTATTTCTAAACCATATTTTTTAAAAAATAAATTAAGTGAAATAGAGTTTTTATTGGAAAATAAATTAGTTATAAGTATTCAAGAGCATATGTCTCCAGCTAGAGATGATGGAAAAATTCAAAATCCCAATATATTTACAGATAAAGATAGTCTAATTTATATATTAAATTATTTAAAAAGTAAAAATGTTTGGTATTGTACAGGTACAGAGCTTGCAGAATATGTTTTATTAAGAGAAAATACATCAATAAAAACTATTAATGAAAATACCTTTGAAATAAATAATAATCTAAATAAAGAAATAAATAATAAGTTTATAACTCTTAAATTCTCTAAGAAATTAGATAATAAAAAATTAAAAGATTCTAAAGGCAATATATATTTAATAAGAAATTCTATTGTAAATATAGAAAGTGTAAATGGAGTTTTACAAATATTATAATTATGAAACATAATTTATATGGATATAAAAATATTTAAAATACTATAAAGGAATTATAATAATTAGATTCTTTAGTTTAAAAGATATTACTAATTGTTTTAAAGCTATATACTTGTAATAAAAATTATTAATAATATAAGTTTTAGGTGAATTTAATGAATTCTAAATGTTTTAAAGATAAGATAAAACAAAACTCATTAAAGGATATTTTAAAAAAGGGAAGCAAAAGAATATTAAAAGAAATAATCAACTTATTTAGAAGATATAAAGACTATATAAAAGATTCAAGGAAACAAAAGAAAAATTATAATATAGAAAACTCATATTTAAATATAAATGATTTAAAAACATCTTTTATAAATGAAGATATTAAAGATTATTTAATAGATAAATATTTAAATCATCAGTTTGATATACTTGGTAGCGGATGGATTAAGGTTAACTATAATACAAAGGCTAAGGGCCTAGAAAATTATATTTATAAAAATCAAATTTTTATAAATAGTTTTGATAGAGAAGGAGCTTGGCTTTCAAAAATTATTCCTAAAGTTCATATAAGATATTCAAAATATTTATATAGTTTAATAGAAAGTGATTATGAATTTATTGATTGGGCATTAGATTTTAAAAGTGGTTATAGATTTTCTCAAAAAAAATGGTATAAAGATCAACCTATAGGTAAGTTTAAAGGAGTAGATATAAAGATTCCCTGGGAAATAATGAGAATGCAACATCTTCTGCAGCTTTCTATTTTTGCAATTAATAATGAAAAATATAGAAAAACCATAATAAAGGAATTCAAGAATCAAATTTTAGATTTTTTATGTTGTAATCCATTAAAATTAGGTGCTGCATGGAGCTGTACTATGGATGTAGCAATTAGAATATCTAATATTCTTTTATCTTATGATATATTAAAACAGTTAGATTACGAAGATAATTTAGATGATGAATTTAATAAAATTTTAAGTTTAAGCGTATATGATCATGGAAAATTTATAATAAATAATTTAGAGTGGCATAAAAATCAGGTTAATGGAAATCATTATCTTTCTGATATATCAGGGCTTTTATTTGTTTCAGCATATTTAAATTCAACAAGTGAAATTAATAGTTGGCTTGCTTTCTCTATCCAAGAAATTATAACTTCTTTTAAAGAGCAGTTTTTAAATGATGGTAGTAATTTTGAAGGTTCTACATCTTATCATAGATTATCTGGAGAGGTTATAATTTATAGCACAGCTTTGATTTATGGGTTGTTAAAAACAAATAAAAAAGATAGTTTAAAGAATTATAATTATAAAATTATAAAGAGACTTAAAAAGTTAAATAAGCAAGAATTTAATTTAGATAGTAATAAGTTTTTTCCTAATTGGTATTTAGATAGATTAAAAAAAATAGGTGAATTTACTTTAGCAGTAACTAAACCTAATAAAAATATAGTTCAAATTGGAGATAATGATAGTGGAAGATTTATAAAGCTTACTCCTATAGGAGAATTTTTAACAGTTTACGAAGCTAAGAAAAAATATTTTAATCTTAAAGAATATGAATATTTAAAGGATGATGAATTATATTTTGATGAAAATATATTAAATCATGAATCTTTAATTACTTTAGTTTCTTCTTTATTAGGGGATGAGGTAATGACTAAAGATGAATATTCATTAGAAAAAACTTTTATAAATTCATTAAGCAAAAATATTAAAATAAATAATAATTTAAATTCTATTTTAAATGGTATTCATAATGAATTAAAATATTATGTTAAAAGTGAGATAGATTTTAATAAAGAAGGCTTAGAAGATATTAATTTACAAAGATTAAAAACTTATTCTTTTAATGATTTTGGAATTTTTATTATAAAATCTGAAGAGTTTTTTTTAAGTTTTATTGCAGGACCTATTGGACAAAATGGAAAAGGAGGACATAGTCATTGTGACAAATTATCCTTTGAACTTTTTGTTAGGGGGAAAGACTTAGTTTTAGATGGAGGTACTTATTTATACACTCCTTTATCTAAAAGAAGAGATGAATTTAGAAGTGTTAAAGCTCATAATATTCCTTATATTGAAGGAGAAGAACAATTTGAATTTATAGGAGATTTCTCAGTTAAAAGTGATCTTCTATGCGAAATATTAGAGTTTAATAAAACAACTATAAAAGCTTTATTAAAATATAAAAACACAAAAATATTTAGAGCCATTAAAATATATTGCAATAAAGTAGTTATAGAAGATTTCTCTAATAAAAATATAAATATTAATTTTAACAAAAAATATTCAAACGGATATGGAAAGCTATACTTAAGTTAAGAAAGGTTTAAATATGAAATATAAAAAATTAGGAATTTTAAAAAATTTTATTCCATCTTTAATAATGATGATAATAATTTTTTTTATGTCAAGTCAATCTAAGGAAGCATCTTTAGAAAGTAGTTC
>NZ_FQVM01000010.1 GCF_900129365.1 Clostridium fallax | reverse complement strand
AAGCACGCCGCCAGCGTTCGTCCTGAGCCAGGATCAAACTCTCAATTTAAAAAGTTTAATCTTTACTCATATAAAAGAATTGCTGGTTTAAAAAATCTTAAAAGATTTTGTAAGTTTCTCTCTGTTTAATTTTCAAAGACCAATCCGTCATCTCTCGACAACGATATTTATTATATCACACTAAGTGATTTGTGTCAACAACTTTTTTCAAAAACTTTTAATTTAGTTTTGAAGAACTTGTTGTTTGCTGTCGTTCCTGACGACGCTTATTATAATAACATTGTATTTTAAAGTTAAAATTGCTATTTTACCTATTCAGATTAATTTATATTAATATATCTATTAATTACTACTATTTTATATATATTTCTTATATAGATACGCTAGGCAGAGTTTAAGTTGTTATTATTATAATAACCGGATTTTTATTGTAATATACTCTATAAATTAAATAAATTTTACATTTTAATATATGTATAAACTCTATAAAAGCCAACATAAATATTACTTAGGTTATATTAAAGTTATAAAAACTAAACTTGTGATTTAATCTTTTACCAAATTAATACTTATTATATGCTAATTCATTGATATAACATATATTTAACACTATACTTTTAAGTATAGTATTAATTTTTTTATTTTACTTAACAGAATAATTTAGGAGGATATTATGAATCATATTTCTTTTCTTATTAAACCAGCTTCATCTAGCTGTAACTTAAGATGTAAGTACTGCTTTTATTGTGATATTGCAGATAATAGATCTGTAGAAAACTATGGGATTATGGAAGATTCTTTAGCAGAAACTTTAATAAAACGCGCATTCGATGAAAATGCAAAGATGATAACTTTTGCTTTTCAAGGAGGTGAGCCAACTTTAGCAGGATTAGATTTCTTTAAAAAATTTGTTGCTATAACAAAAAAATATAATACCAACAATACTATAATAAACTTTTCACTACAGACCAATGGATTTTCTTTAAATAATAAGTGGGCTGAATTTTTTAAAGCTAACAATTTTTTAATAGGAATATCATTAGATGGTCCTAAAGATATTCATGATTCACTTAGGATAACTCAAAATAAAAAAGGCAGCTTTAATAAAGTTATGCATTCTATAAAGCTATTAAAATCATTCGATATTCCTTTCAATATTCTTTCTGTTTTGACTTCATTTAATTCTAAACATATAACTAAGGTATATAACTTTTTTAAAAAGGAAAAATTTACTCACCTACAATTTATCCCTTGTATTGAACCTTTTGAATATAATGAACATCTTTCAAAATATAGTTTGAAAAATGATGAGTATACCTACGCTCTAAATACTTTATTTAAATTATATAAAGAAGATTTTTTAAGCGGTAATTATACAAGCATAAGATTATTTGATAATTACATACAAATGTGCTTAGGATATCCCCCAGAAAATTGTGGACTATCTGGAGTATGTAGCTGTTATTTTGTAATAGAATCTAATGGAGATGTTTTTCCTTGCGATTTTTACGCTTTAGATAAATATAAATTAGGTAATATATCAGATAACTCCTTTAATAATATAAAAGAGATCTCTACAGCTAAAAACTTCATAAGAGAATCTACTTTAATAGATGAAAAATGCATAAAGTGTAAATATAGAAAATTGTGCAACGGCGGTTGCAAACGTTATCGCACTTTAATTACAGATTCTAATATACCAATGAATTACTATTGCAATGCTTATTATAACTTCTTCGATACAAATATAGATGGTCTTATGGAAATAGCAACTATATTAAAGTCTAGATATAACCTTAAAAACAGAAAAATTTAAGACTATTTCTTTACGGAGGTAATTAATTAATGTTAGTAGTTCCATCGAAAAATCAAATAATTTATCAAAAAGATGAACTTATAGCTTTTATACATTTTGGAATAAATACATTTACAGATAAGGAATGGGGAGATGGCAAAGAAAATCCTAAGATATTTAATCCAAAAGACTTAGATGTAAATCAATGGATTTATACATTATATATATCAGGTTTTAAAAAAGTAATAATAACAACTAAACACCATGATGGATTTTGTTTATGGCCAAGTAGTTTTACAAATCACAGTATAAAAAATTCTCCTTACAAAAATGGTAAAGGAAATATTGTTAAGGAGGTTTACGATGCTTGCTGTAAATACGGCTTGAAATTTGGCATATATTTATCCTTATGGGATCAAAACTCTATTTATTATGGTAAAGGTGAAGCTTATAACAAATACTATATAAACCAACTTAAAGAATTATTAAATAATTATCCTTCTATATTAGAGATATGGATGGACGGTGCTAAAGATTCTAAAATAAATCAAGATTATGATTTTGATAGATACTTTAAAGTTATAAAAAAATTACAACCAAATTGTATTATTTTTAGTCCTGTAGGTCCTGATATAAGATGGATAGGAAACGAAAGGGGATATGCTGGTGAACCTTTTTGGTCCACCATTGATATCTCTAAAATGAAAATAAAAGAAATTCCTAAATATTTAAATACCGGAGACCCTAAAGGTACTAATTGGGTAGTAGGTGAAGCTGATGTTTCAATTCGCCCTGGTTGGTTTTATCATGAATCTGAAAACTCAAAAGTAAAAACTCTAAATGAATTAAAGGATATTTATTTTAATTCTGTAGGTAGAAACGCTGTTCTCTTATTAAATGTATGTCCTAATAAAGAAGGAAAGTTATATAAAGTGGATATAAACAATCTAAAATCATTTAGCAATTGGATAAATAGAACTTTTTCTAATAATTTATTAAAAGGATCTAGTATTAAATCAAAGGAATTAGATCAAAATCACTCTAATTTAATTAATAGTAATTATGATGATTATTGTTCTTGTACAACTAAAACTCCAACTATAGAAATAAGTTTTGAAAAAGAATTAAAGTTTAATATAATTCAGATACAAGAATATATTCCATTAGGTCAAAGAATATTTAATTTTAAAATATATTGCTTTATAGAAAATAATTGGCAAGAAGTTTATAAAGGTCAAACAATAGGATATAAAAGATTAATTTTAATAGATACAGTAAAAGCATCAAAGATTAAAATAGAAATTTTAGATTCTATAGAAAAACCTATATTAAACAATGTATCAATTTATTTTGATAAAAATTCAAAGTAATTTCTTGGTTTAAATTTCCCTTCAATGGACTATATATTTTCCCTTATATATTAATTAACCAAAACATTTGTTACTTAACAATTAATATATATGTAATTTAATTAATTAAAATCTTCATAAAAAATGGAGAGTAAACTCTCCATTTTTTATTTAATCTTATTTTTTTATATTTTTAATAGTAATTTGTTTATATTAACTTTAATATATGGCAATATTTAATTATTTACTATAAAATGTTATTTAATTAGTATTTAACATAATAATTACTATTTTAATGATATTTTTATCTCTTTATTTATTCCAAAGGAACTTGTTATTTTAATCTTTGCTGTATTATCTTTAAAAGTTCCTAAAGTTTTAATCCAAAATCCTATTGATCCACCTATAAGAGAAATACATTTAGGTCCTATAACATCTATATCACCTTCAGTTTCAACGTTTATACATCCAGTGCTAAATGGTAGTACGTTTCCAACTTGATCTACTACTTTCACAACAACTCTTGTAGCATCAAATTCCGTTCCATTTAATTTCCTATCATCTAATTGAACATCTAAGTCACATACAATAGGATTTTCACAGAACTTTTTACTTACAATAGGTTTTTCATCTAAGTATCCTATAAATTCTGCTTCAGACCACTTACTTCCCCAATCTCCATTAAGCAAATCAATTTTTATTGGAGGATATTTTAATCCTTTTAACTTTTCATCTATATTTTCTTCTGTTCTAGAAAAACGACCTATATTATTATCTCCTAATATAACCTCTACTTCATCACAATTTGTGCAAACATATATAGGAAATACTATGCCTTTATCTCTTTCCCCTCTTGACCACCATGTTAAAGGTTCTATTACAGGCTCAACTTTAGGATCCTTTTGGCTTTTATAAATATGCGCAGCATATTTAGGTATTCTAAACATATCCATAACACCGTGATAACATATCCTATCCCCAGATCCAAAATCATAGTGAGTATTATAATCAAATGCACACCATCCTATTGCCCCCATATACTCATCATGTTCTTTGGCATAACTTTGAACTCTTCCATGTCTTAAAGCATGTTCTATTAATCTTTCTTCTTGATCAAATTTTTTAGTAGGGAATATGTGACCACAAAATTCTGTAACTAAATATGGTACTGGCTTTTCTAATCCTGTAACTTCCTCCCTAGTTCTTAAGATTATATCTCCACCATCATGAATAAAATCATTAACTGTATATATATCTTCAAGAAGATTACTGTTTTCTATATATCTTACACCACAGGTTTTTCTATTTTTATCTATAATTCTAGCTAATTTATTAGTAGCTGAGTATAATTCATCATCATCCATAGACTCATTAATTCTAACTCCCCAAGTAACTATAGATGGATGATTATAATCTCTCATTATCATTCCCTCTACATCATTTAAGACTTGAATTCTCCACTGCTTATCTTCACTTATATTTTGCCAACCTGGAATCTCTTCTAATACTAAAAGACCAATTTCATCACATCTTTGAAGAAAATATGGTGATTGTGGATAGTGAGATGTTCTTACTAAATTAACAGCTAAATCATCTTTTAAAATATCTGCATCCTTAATTTGTACTCTTTTAGGCATAGCATAACCTACATACGGAAATGATTGATGCCTATTTAATCCTGTGATTTTTACTTTTCTACCATTTAAATAAAGTCCAGTATCATCTATTTTTAAATCCCTGAATCCTACTGTTATATTATTACAATCCCTTATATCTTCATTTAAAATAAGCTTCATATTACAGTTATATAAACTAGGAGAATTAATATCCCAAAGATCTATATTTTCTAAGTTTATAGGATTTAACTCGTACCACTTTTTACCCTTAAGTACATCAACTTCTTGTTTAAAAGTTCTTTCATTAATACAAAATTCTATGCAATATCTTTTTTCATCACTATTATTATTTATTAAAACCCTTGGTGTTATTTTTATCTTTCCCTTAAGATTATCAAATTCTAAAACTTCATAATCATAAAGAATATTTTCTATAAAACATTGGTCTAACTCATATAAATAAACATCTCTATATATTCCACCAAATGTCAAATAATCAATAACATAACCAAAAGGTGGTATATCTTCTCTCTCTCTAGAATCTACTTCCAATAATAAAGTATTTTTTTTATTTCTTATAGTAAAATTAGTTATCTCTATAAAATGTGGAATATATCCCCCTCTATATTCTCCAACTAATTTATCATTTACAAATAACTTAAAAGCAGTCATAACCCCTTCAAAATTTAAAAATATACGTTTATCACTATCATTTATAAATAATTCTTTTTTGTAATAAGAAGTAAACTGATATATTTTTTCATCAAAATAATTATAGGGAACCTCTTTATTTGTATGAGGAATCATTACTCTCTTAAATTCAGCTTGCTCACTGTCTTTAAAAAGCCAGTTCTTATTAATTAAAGTTTTGTTATTAGATATCATTTATTTTTCTCCTACCCTTGCTTAAATTTCACAATGGTATTACCTAAATTCCCTTGGATGTCTTCTTTTTAATTCTTTAACCGCAAATCCTCTCCCAGTATCTTCTAATCTTTTGCAATAATCTTTCAGATATCCTTTTGCATGTAAAGGTCCACCTTCTTTTATAACTGTCCATAAAGGATCTACGTCATAATCCATAGAAGCCATCATATCATCATGCCAATTCATTAAATAATATGCTCCCTCCTTACATAGATTCTTATTATTCTCTGCAATATTAAATTGTTCATGAGGATCTTCTTTAATATTAAACAACATCTCTTTAGGAAATAAGTGGTAGCCATCATGATATGTTCTCATATATAAATAATCGCCAAATCTAACTGAACGTTGACATACATGAGCACATTGAGAAAGTATTAATGCTTCACGGCCATTCTTTTCTCCAGTTAAAATTGTATTAGCATAACTTTCTCCATCCCATGATGATTTTCCTTCTTTATTAAATAATTGTGCCAAAGTTGGAGCTAAGTCTAAATTATAATGTAGCCCATTATCATAATGATTTTTCTTTCCATTAGGCCACTTTATAATCATAGGTATTCTACATATTGAATAATCTGCAACTGAGTGTTCTCCATATATACCAAACTCTCCCATAGCCTCTCCATGGTCTGAGGTTATAATTATGGCAACCTCATCATATATACCTAATTTTTTTAACTCATTTATAATTTTACCTACATGTATATCTGCATATTTTATTCCACAATCATATCCGTCAAAGCAATCTCTTGTATCTTCATATGTTTTAAGTTCAGTTTTATATCTTGGATATTGAGGATATGAATGATTGTCAAATAGATTTATTTCTTGTGGTCCATGTGGTCCAACTTTATTTTTTCTATGCTCTTCAAATATTTCTTCTGTAACCCAATCTGAAATCTTATCATCTTTAAAAGGATTACCAAAACCTTCTGGAGCTCTATAAGGAGTATGTGGATCCCAATAATTTACATGAAGAAACCAATCTTCTCTTTCTTTATTGTGATTTAACCATCTTAATGCATAAGGGGTTACCTCTTCTGCAGATTCGTGACCAGATTTTCCAGTATTAAATATTTCATTAAAACCTGCATTAAACCACCAAGCACTATGTCTTTCTGCAAAAGGGCTTACTGTTGCTGTATACAACCCTTGCTGCCTCAAAAAGGCTGGTAAACTTTCACAAGCCATACTATCTCTGAATCCCCTATTTTCTCCTATTAATCTTAAATCAGCTGTTGTACCACCATGATTTACAATTCCAGTATGGATTCCAAATTTTCCACTCATCAAAGCGGATCTTGATGGCAAGCAAGGAGCATCTGAACAGTAGTAATTATTAAATATCACAGATTCTTTTGCTACTTCATCTATATTAGGCGAAGTATTTCTATAATACCCATAGCAACCTAAATGATCTGCCCTTAAAGTATCAATATCAATCATTAAAATTTTCATAAAAACACCCCTTTATTTTATTATTTATATAAATAATTATTTTATCTTTTAACCCCTTATAGCTCTTATTATAGTTTTTTATTCAAAATATTTTTGAATAAATGAATATATAAAGTACTAATAACAAAGAAATTATTATTACTCCTTTCTTAAGCATATCTGCAAGTTTTTTCTGTTCAAAGTATATATAACTGCTAATAAACCTAATTCTAAAACTATATTATTTATAAAATCAAAAGTTTTATAACCAAGACTTTATCTTATAAAATACTTACTAAGCAATTATTTTTCCCTTTTACCATAAACCATTTTTGATCTCATTTATATAACTTTCTCTATGTTTTGTTTTTAATAAAAGATCTTATACCTTTGAACAATTTTAATTTGACCTCTTTAATGCACTATCTTTTATTCTATAAATGATTTTTTATTTTAAACAGTAATATCTTTTTAAGGAAAGTTTTATTTTGTATTTTTTACTTAGCATAAATTGATATATAAAATCACTAAATTTATTTAGTTATCCTTTTATTCTTTTATACCATGTATACGTTTTAATTAAAATAAACATTAATTTTGTGCAACTTTTTATTGATAAGTTCACTCAAAAAATAAAAGACTGTATCAAAGTTTAAATTACATATAATATACTATGTTTATAACCAAAACACCAATATATATTATAATTTTATCAAACTATTATGATACAGTCCCATTTATTATTTAACATATTACATCTCTGTATTTATTCTATAAAAAATTATATGATCACTCCATTGCCCATTTATATAAAGATACTCTTCATTGATTCCTAATTCTTTAAATCCACAGTTTTTTAGAACCCTTTGTGATTTTTCATTATTTATCAAAGTAGAAGCTTCTATCCTATGAAGTCCCATTTCTTTAAAAGCATAATCCAAAACTAGATTAACAGCTTCCCTCATAAAACCTTTTCCTTGATAATTTTCATCTATTGAATATCCTAGAAACGCATTCCTTAAGACTCCAAAAACTATGTTTGACAGCTTTATCTTACCTATTAGTTTATTATCTTTAAAAATTCCAAAGTCTAAACTAGTTCCGTCTATAAATTGTTTATACCCTTCTAACAATATTTCCTTTTGACCTTCTAAAGTATAAAAACTTTTATCTCTAGCTGGCTCAAACGGCTCCAAATATTCTTTATTTCTTAAATAATAGTCTAATAAATCACAACTATATTCTGGAGTTAAATTTTTTAATATTATATTAGAGCCTTTTAACTGAACTTGTACAATATTGCTGTGTATATTATATTCATTGACAGTTATCCCAAAAGCTATCTCCGACTTATGTACTCCATTTTCAAATACATTGTCTGTTAAAATTCCTTCTAATATAAATCCCTTACTTAAAAACACTCCTATATTGGTATCCTCTGCAGTTATTATATTCAATTTATATATATCTTTATCTTTAAATATCCCATTTAACATTAATTCTATTACTTCTGAAAATAATAAATAATTATCAGTCCTATAAAATTTTAATCTTATAGTAGAATTTTTATTCTTATTATCTTTTTCAATAACTGCAAATCTTCCAATCGTGATACCCATATTATCTTTAATAACATATTCTGAAATAGTACCTTTAACTAATTCTATTATCACTTTATTTTTTTGGGGCATAAAGTCATCTCCTGATTAATTATTTTTCTTCACTAAAACATCCTTGGTTTTTATATATATATATACCATAGCCAAAGCAGAAATTACACCACTTATTGGTAATAGATAGAATGCTACTGAAGTTCCTACTAATTCATTAAGATTTCCTATTATACGGTTAAGTATCATTGCTATAAAGGAAGAAGCTGTAATTACTATTCCTGTAATATATGCACTGTTTTTATTAAATACTTTACTTATAGTTAATACTGTTGTTGGGAATATTATTGAATAGAATAATCCAGCTAATGATACTAATGCCATACCACTAGAGCCTATTGTAATTCCTATTATAAATAATATAGAACCCACTAAAACAGAAGTTATTAATACATTAAAGTATCCTAACTTTTCTACTACTATTCCACCAAATAATCTACCTATAGAGAATATTCCAAAGAATAATGATAAATAGAAAGAACTTCTTTGATAGTCAAAACCATAAGAAACTTGCATATAGTTTACAAACCAGTTTCCTGTTCCTTGCTCTGCAAATGCATAAAATCCTAATGCAATCATATAAAATAATATTAGTTTATTGCTCATTAATTTAATAAATGGAATCTTTTGCTCTTCCTCTGCTTTTTCAACACGTGGCATTTTTACAAATAAGAACACTACTAGAACAACTACATATACAATGGCTAATCCAAAGTACATAGTTCTCCAGTTTATACCATCTGCAGTTAAAACTCCAAATAATCTTTGTCCTATTGTAGAACCTAATCCATAACAGAAGTGAGTTACATTCATTATTATAGTTTGAGCAGTTAAAACTATTACAGGTATTATAGTATTACTTGCAATTGCTATAGTTGCTACCCCTGCGCTGCTTATACCTATTCCCACTAATAACATATTATAGCTATCAGCTCTTGATAATATTAATAAAGAACATATTATAGTTACCAATCCAATAATAAAGACTTTCTTTTGTCCTATTTTTTGGCATAATGTTCCTCCAATAAAAGTGGCAAACATGTACATCAATGATGTCAATATAATCATATTTCCTATTTGTGCATCGTTTACTCCAAACTCCGCTTTAAATCCAGGTATAAATATCCCTTTTGTATTTTCCGTAATGGCAATAAGCACCATCATTATAAATATAAAGGTCAATGCTACCCAATTGTTTTTTCCTTTCTTTTCCATAACTTTTGATCCTCCTAGTCAATTTTAAATAAAAAACCTCTCTAATTCCTTCATTTATGACTAAAATTAAGTAAGTTATGTTAAGCTGTCATGAAAAACAAAGTAAATTATATCATAAAAATTTAATTTATTATATAATAAAATTTTTATTTATTTTACATATAAATTCTTTTAAAATTTTATTATATAATTTTTTTAATATAAACATGTTGATAATTTTTTATTTTAATTAATTTTTTCTTCTATTTAATATACAATATATAATGAATAATTTAAAGTTAATATGATGTATAATTAATATATTTCATAAATTGAAAGGAAATGATTTCTTATGAATAAACAAAATATAAATAAGATTAAGTTATTTCTTATGGGTCTTGAAAATAGATTTAAAGAAAACTCATCAATATTTAAAAATATTTATGTAACTTACAGTGCTGGACTTAAAGAATTTAAGGGAACTGGAATTTTTTACGATGGAAAAATTAAATATAATTTTAATGGCAAAACAGAATTGCTTGATATAAATTCTTTGTTTAATAACATTACAAAAGAATGTGATAATTATGACTCTATCATAATTTTATATAAAGAAAGAGGAACAGATATATTAATAACTGGTGATAATAAAAATGTAAAAATGACTAATACAGAAACAAATGATAACTTATCTTTTAACGAAAATGAAGATGACCACAATATAAGGGAAACCTCTACTCTTTTAAATAGAGACTATTACATAAAGGTTGGAAAAGCTGATTCATTATTAAAAGAAATATGCATAATGTCTAAAGATGGTAAAATAAAAAATGATAAAATAAGAAAATATAATCAAATAGATCACTATGTAGAACTTTTAGAGGGAGTTTTAGATTCTCTTCCTAAAAATGAAGAAATTACTCTTTTAGATTGTGGTTGTGGAAAATCTTATCTTAGCTTTGTTCTTAATTATTATTTAACTGAAGTAAAAAGAAGAAAGTGTCATTTTATAGGATTAGATATTTCAGAAGGAGTTATAGAAAGCTCAAAAAAAATGGCTAGTAATTTAGGTTATAGAAATATGGAATTCCACGCTATAGATATCAAAAACTATAAACCTTCAAGAAAAATAAATGTAGCGCTTTCTCTTCATGCTTGTGACACAGCCACAGATATGGCAATAGCATTAGGTATAAAATTAAAATCAGATTGTATAATAGCTGTTCCTTGTTGCCATAGGGAGCTATTAAATCAATATAGCTATGAGCCATTTAAAAGCATATTAAAACATGGAATATTAAAAGCAAGAATCGCTGATGCATTAACTGATGGAATGAGAAGTATGATGCTTGAAGCTAAGGGTTATAATGTTTCTGTTGTAGAATATATATCTCCTCTAGAAACTCCAAAAAACTTAATGATAAGAGCTTTAAGAACAGGAAAAGAAAATGACAAAGTAATGGATGAATATATAAATCTTATGGCAAGTTTAAATATTTATCCAGCTTTATATAAGTTCCTTAATGAAAATTGGATGATTTAAAATTAAATTTATATAAGTTTTAGGTAAATTATATAAATACTAAAAATATCTCTTAATATATTAAAGTAAATAAATAGTTTTAAATAATTATTTGAATAAAAATTCTATAAAAATGAGGCTGTCACATTAAAAATAAATACTACAATATATTAATTTTAAATTTGCAAATTAATATATTGTATATAACTCTCTTAATAAAGCAACCTCATTTTATTTTATATAATAATTTAATATATATTTTAATAAATTATTTTTTATACTCTCTAAAAACTAAATTAATTCTTAAATTTAATTTAAAGTACCTCTTCTACTAAATCTTTAACCACTTGAGAAGCTATAATCATTCCCGCCACTGGAGGTACAAAAGCTATACTAGCAGGTACTTGCCTTTTAGTAGTAAATTTTCTTAGAACCTGTTCTTCTGTTTCTCCTTCTTTTGCAAATTCTTGAAGCTTAGGTTTCATAGGTAATTCATCAGAATAAACTACTTTTAATTTTTTAATTCCCCTTTTTTTCAGTTCATATCTCATAACTTTAGCAAGAGGACATACGCTAGTTTTAAAAACATCAACTACTTTAAATCTTGATGGATCCATTTTATTACCAGTTCCCATAGAACTTATTATTGATATATTATTTTTATAACAATATTCGGCCAATGCTAACTTGGAAGATATTGTATCTATAGCATCAACAACATAATCAACATCATCTGTAATAATATCCTTTATATTTTCTTCTGTTACAAAAGTTTCAAGAGCCGTAACATTACAATTAGGATTTATTGAGAGTATTCTCTCCTTCATAACTTCTACCTTAGATTTACCTATAGTATATACAGTAGCTATTATTTGTCTATTTAGATTAGTTATATCTACAGTATCATTATCTACTATTACTAAGTTTCCAACTCCAGCTCTACATAATGATTCCACTGTAAATCCTCCTACTCCTCCTATTCCAAACACTATAACTTTACTATTTTTTAATATATCTACACCAGACTTTCCTATAACTAATTGAGTTCTTGTATACATATTCTTTTCCATATGATTTCTCTCCTTTTTAGAAGACTAAAACTTTTAATAATTATATTATTTAAAGTTTTAAAAATTATAATACTAAAATATTGACTTTATTATATCAAATTAATAGTATTTAACAATAAATTATTAACTCTGTTTATTTTACATAGCCTTTTAGTTATAATTAATTATATATAAATTTAATTATACGGAGGATTAATAATGAAATTAGGTATTATCGGCGCTATGAGCGAAGAACTTGAAATATTATTAAAAGATATGAATCTTAAAAATAAAAAAACTAAAGCTAATATGACTTTTCATGAAGGAACCTTATGGGGTAAAGATGTTGTTGCTGTAGTATGTGGTATAGGTAAAGTTAATGCTGCTATATGCACACAAATATTAATTAGTGAATATAAAGTAGATACTGTAATCAATGTAGGTGTTGCTGGTGGTATTGGTAAAGATATATATCCTGGAGATGTAGTTATTGCAGATTCTTTAGTTCAATACGATATGGATACAACAGCTTTTGGTGATCCTCATGGACAAATTCCAAGATTAGATACTTTTGATTTTAAATGTAATGAAAAACTTGTTAACTTAGCAAAAGAAGCATGTAAAGAAAGTAGTAATATTAAAAGCTTTGTAGGAAGAATAGTTACAGGAGATCAATTTGTTGCTAACTTAGAAAAAATTCAATGGTTATCAAAAGAATTTAACGGTTTAGCTTGTGAAATGGAAGGTGGAAGTATAGCTCACGTTTGCTATTTAAATAATATTCCTTTCGTTGTAATACGTTCTATATCAGATAATGCTAATAATGGAGCTCATATGGATTTTGCAGAATTTACTCCAATTGGTGTTAAAAATTCAACTACTATATTAAAAGCTATGATTGAAAAAATTAACTAAAATAAAAAGAGTTAGTTTTAGGGTAAAAATTCCTAATACTAACTCTTTTTTATGAAAATATAACTGTTAAAACAATTCCTACTAATCCTAGTAAAAATAATATAAATCCTGAATATAACAAAGGTTTTTTATCATCTAAAGAATCTAATAAATTTTTAGCACCTTCCTCATTCTTAGAACTTTCTATTACTTTTTTTGTTTTCCATTGTTCAGAAAAATCCATAACACTTGCAATAAGTATCATACCTATTATAACTATTATTGAAAAAATGGCTAAAAGCTTTATATTCATAGAAACTTCCTCCTAAAATAGTAATATTTATTATACCATAAACTAAATCACTATCTTAAATCAATTAATAGTTATATTATATTCTCTTAAATTCTAGATGGCCATATTCTATCTAAAATCTTCTATCTTTTTATAAGAAAATGGTTTGTAAGCTCTTGGTAAACATTTAATAAGTATAGCTACCATAACGCAACTTAAAGTTTTATCCATTAAATTATTTATAAGTTTAGGTATAAAAGAAGATACAAAAATATTTTGTCCACTTTCTTTTAACCATAAAAATACAAAATCAAGTCCTGTTCCTGTAAGTCCACCGTACACCCAAACCCCTATAGGTGTTCCTATTAATGGGCAAACAACTCCTAATATAATACCCGTTATTATAGCAACCTTTACATTAAACTTATATTTTTTAGCTATAAGTCCAACTATAAGTCCAATGGCTACATTAACTAATAAAAATGGTATATCTTTAGGATTACTTATAATACCTGTAATTAAATTACTTAAAGCCCCTACTGCCATTCCATATAAAGGTCCAAAATAAACAGCTACTAAAACAGTCCCTAAGGCATCAATATATAATGGTAACCTTAAACTACTACATAGAATTCCAAGTACTATGTTTAAAGCGATGGCTATTGATGAAAAGGTCAGCATCCTTAATTTATTATTTCCCATTATCTTATACCCCTCTCATTTTACCTCTATTTAATTATATTTTATATTATTGATATACTAAACTCTAATTGATTATAAAAATATTAATACTCATATCTATCATCAATATCTATTAGACTTAAAGTATAATTTATATTAAAATTTGTACTGGATAGAGGATTTGAAGAGGTGTTTTATGGATACTAGAAAAAAAAATTTAATAATAATTTCTCACTGTATAATAAATCAAAATTCTGTAGTTTTTCCTCTAGCTAGAGCTAAGGGAGCATTTCCTTTTATTAAAACTCTCATAGATAAAGGATATGGTATAATTCAGTTGCCTTGTCCAGAGTTTAAACTTTTAGGTTTATCAAGAAAACCTATGAGTAAAGAAGATTATTGCTTTGAGGAATATAGAAATTTATGCAAAAATTTATTTATACCTGTACTTAATGATATAAAAGAGTATATAAAGCACGGCTATAATATAAAAGCATTAATAGGAATAAAAGATAGTCCTACTTGTAGCCTAACAGGCAATAGAGGGATTTTTATGGAAGAGATATTAAATCTATTAAAACAAGAAAATATCAATATAAATACCTTTCAAGTATCTACAGAATACACTTATAAAAGTGATTTTCCAAAAGAGCTAACCCACTTATTATAAAAAATAATAAGTTAAATAATCTATTTTATACCTGTTAATTAAAAAGAGTCTAGGTTTTCCTAGACTCTTTTTAATTATAAACTTAAATTTTATAAATCTATTATTTTTAATTAGTTGTGAATATATTTTCCATATCATTATATAAATTTTTACTGCATTGCCCTGCTATATAATAATAACAGTTATAACAGCTTTCATTAGTAAATCCTATTCTCATAAAATGCTGTGGTACTTTTGCAGAATATTCTTCACAATTTTGACCGATTAAACTCTTCAATTGATTATCTGTCATAGTATCACCTCTATATAAATTTAAGTTTATTATTAGTTTATATAAATTTTTATATACTATGTACAGTTTTTATATATTTATATAAATAATAATAAAGCACTATTTATTTTACTGTTTAAACAAAATAAATAGTGCTTTATTAAAATATAAAATCAATTTATATTTAATCTCTATATAAATCCCAAAAGTTTTCTCTTTCATTATTAGTATTTTCAAATATAAGTACTGATTCTGTTTCCCTACAATATTTAACACAAATACATTGTGATAAATTTCTAGGACATAATCTACATAGGCAATCTGATGCCTTACCATCACAATTATTATTTTTAAAATCTGGACACCATTTACAATTTACTCCTGTTCCAACAGCCATAATATTTCTCCTTTTAAAATATATTATTATTAATAAAAATTATATCACATAAAAAATTTTATTCTAAAATATGCTATAAAAAAAGACGGGAAAGCTTTCCCATCTTTTTTTATATAAGCATATCTTTTTTTATAAAATTTATATGTGCTATTAAATAACATATAACTATTGTAGCTATCATTGTTATTACTCCGATACTTATATTTATATTAATATTATTATAATATAGTACCAAATTAGATTTTAATAACGCCACACTATCTCCATAAGTAATAAAGAAATATTGAGCATACTGTTTTAATTTACCAACTATATTTATAATTGCAGTAAAGAATATAATAAATGAAATTGAAGCTGCCATTGTTATCATACTACTTTTAAATAATGTAGATATCATAAATACAAATACACAACAAGTTATTATAAATAGTATCTGTAATAATAAAGCCTTTAAAACAAACTCATTTACTCCTATCATAGAACCTGAATTAGCAACTTCCATTAGAGGATGAGTTCCATCTACTATTTTACTAAGATCGAATTGATATTTTGTGCCATAATTCATTAAATAAGTAGAAGGCATAAATCCTTTAGTAAGACCTACTCCTAAGAAAAATACTAATTCTACTCCTAATATCATTGATAGGGAAACTAAAATTACAGATATAAGTTTTGAAAATAATATCTTTCCTCTTGAAATAGGCTGTGTTAATAAGAATTTAAATGTAGCTGGAGTACATTCTCCAGAAACTATATCACTCATAAATAAAGAAATCCCAATAATTAATATTCCAGAACCTAAAAAGCCTATAAAGCTTAATATATAATTTTGTCCATTAACTTCCCAAGGTTCTATTGGTTTAATATTATTCTCTAATTGATACTTTAAATTCTCTACATGCTTTTTTTGCTTAGCTTTGTATCTTTCTGGAATATTATCATTTTTTATTTCTTCTTCAAGATTTTTTATTTCTAATTTAGTTTCTTCTTTCCAATCGCTTTTATTTCCTGATTTAATCTTTTCTTCTAATTCCTTTATTCTATTTTCACATTCTAATTTATTATCTTTTAAAGATTCTAAATGTAATTCAGCTTTTTTTACGGTCTGTTTATCATCATTATTAGATTTAATTTCATTCTCTGCATTTTGTATATCTTTATTTATCCAGTCTAATTGATCCTTTTCCATAGATATTTTATATTCTGGACTATTATATTTAATCATATTTTTTTCAGATATTATAGAGGTTGCTAAAACAGCTATAGCAGTTAAAATAAATAAAATAAAAACTATCCATGTTTTTCCCCTTTTTAATATCTTTATAGTTTCATTTTTTATTAATGATAATAACATTTTACCTAACCCCTCCCTCTACTAGTTCCATATACATTTGCTCTAATCCTATATTTTTCTTATATACTTCATTAACTTCAACATTATTTTTTACAAGAAATTCTACAATTAGAGGGGTTTTATTTTTTTCTATAGTTAAAAGAAGATTTTTATCACTCCTTTTAATATTTTTTACTAGTTCTAATTCTTTTAATAAACGTTCAGATTTCTCCATATCATTTGTATTTAATGATATAACTTCTGTGCTTTCATCATCACTTTCACCTATATGTTCCACAGCTTTAATCACTCCATGATTTACAAAAGCTACCTTATTACATAAATTTTGAACTTCACTTAATATATGTGATGAAATAAATACTGCTGTTCCCTCTTTTTTAGCAAATCTTTTTACTATTTCTCTAAAATCTAATATTCCAGATGGGTCTAATCCGTTAGTAGGTTCATCTAAAATTAAAAGTTTAGGCTTAGATAATAATGCCGCTCCTATTCCTAATCTTTGTTTCATACCAAGAGAATATTTCTTTACTTTATCGTTTATTCTATCTTTTAGTCCTACTAATTCTATGACTTCATCTACTCTCTCTTTAGATATATTTCTAATCCTTGCAATCTGCATTAGATTTTCTCTACCTGATAAATATCCGTAAAGTTCTGGATTTTCAACTACTGCACCTAAATTTTTTAAAGCTTTTTCTCTTTCCTTTGAAAGATCATTACCCATTATTTTTATTTCACCCTTATCTGTTGAAATAAGACCAACAATCATTCTTATGGTAGTTGTTTTTCCTGCACCATTAGGGCCTAAGAAACCAAATATTTCTCCTTCTTCAACAGAAAAGGATATATCTTTTATAATTTGTCTTTTGCCTAATTTTTTGCTTATATTTTTTACTTCCAAAACATTCATATACAATTATCCCCCTTCTTCTTATAGAATAATTGTACATGTTGTTACTTAATTATATATTATAAAAATCTTAAGATTTTCTTAGTTTTTATATTATTATACTTTAAAATATTATTCTCCTAAGAAAATTACTTTAGCTTTTTCCTTCTTCTCAAAATTAAGTTTATTATTTCTTTTCTTCTCTACATATTTAAATATATAATAGTATACAATTATTAGTCCAATATATAGAAAATCAAATAAAAGTTTAATCCCCTCAAATCCTATACTTACGAATATAAAAGTTATTATAAATGTTAAGACTATAGTAGATATATAACTTAAAATCATAGAAATTAAAATAAAATAAAATATTTTTGATTCTTTAAAATAATATTCATTTATAATTTTTTTGCTATTTAATTTTTTTAATAGATTATAAGCTAAAATAATAAATATAAAACTTAAAATTAGAAAAGATATAGTAGCTAAAATTCTTTTAGGAAGAATTAAAAATTCTAATCTAAAATCATATAAAAATGCATTAACTATATTTCCTACAAATAATTTATTAGCTAATTCTCCTAAATACTTTAGTGGAAATAACTTTGTACTTGTTAATATAGTTGTAAAGGAAAATATTATTAACGGTATTTCTAATATAAAAAGAGGTACTAATATTGCTTTGTATCTATCTTTAATAAATGAATTAACTAAAAATATTGAAGCTACAGATAGTGAGGAAAAACTTAATTGTATAAATACAAAAGAAAGTAAATTTTTATAGGAGGGAAAACCCCCATAATAATTAGATTTAAAAAATATTATTGAAAACTTTATTATAAAAAATAATAAAACCCCAAATAAAATACTTAAAATTATAATAAAGAAATTTGTAATAAAATACTTTGTCCTTTCTTTTATCTCTCCTATAAAATTCTTGTCCTTATTTTTTAATATAATAAAAGTCATTATTCCACATGCAAAATAAAGTATTAACACAGTTATCCAGTTAAAAGAAAAGAACTGTTTAATTATAAAATTATTATTGTGATTTTTTATATCTAACAAATAACTTTCCTTTAGCATAAGATGTGTATTACTTCCAATAAAAAATATAAAAAATATTATTGTGCTATTAATTAGAATCAAAAACCTACTATCCTTTATTCTCCTTATATCTATAAACTTCAAAAACTTATTAAACATTATTCACTCTCCCTTTTATATATTTAATAAATTATATTTATTTAAAATATAATTTATTAAAAAATATAAAAAAATTAATGCTATAAATTATTTAAAATTTATAGCATTAATTTTAAGCTTTTATTATTTAATTAAGTCCATCTTTTAAATATTTCCATACTATTTTGTCCCCAGGTTTAGGTGTATATCCCTTTATTCCTACAGTACCTTTATTACCATTTATATAGTAACACCATCCACTTGTAGGTCCTTCATCAAATTCAGACAACCCATACATCATAGAAATATATCCATTTTTATTTATATATTTAATTCCATTATTAGATAAAAAGCTATTCATTATATCATTAAGATTTCTATTTTGATCTAATGTAACCTGACCACTGCCTAAGCTTTGACCATTAGTTCCATTAATTATCTCAATGTAAACAACTTCCTTTTTAGGTTGTTTTTGCTCTTCCTTTTGTATAATATTTTCTTTCTTAGGCTCATTAGATATACTAGCCTTATTATTTTCTGTGTTTTTGTTTTCTTCAGTTTGATTTTTTATATTAGCTGAAGGATTTGTATTTATTTTATTATCTTCACTTTTGTTGTTATCATTATTTTTATTTTGTACATTAGTTTCTTCCTTGCTTTGATTATCTTCAGCTTTATTAGAATCCTTACTTTCTTCTACTTTTGGAGTTTCTTCTTTAGCTTCTTCTTTTTTTGTATCATCATTATTGCGTTCTTCTACAATATTACTTTCATTAGTAGATAGCTTAATCTTATTTCCTGCATAATTTACACTTATTAAAGATAATACTGCTGCAACTACTACTATTATACATATTATTATCTTTTTATTTTTCATATTATGCCTCTTTTCTACCTTTATAAATTGCTAATACTCCTAAGGAACCTATAAGAAGAGATATAAATAAAATCTCTGTAGTTCCCATTGGAGAACCTGTTTTAGGTATTTTTTTGTTATTTTCATTTTCCTTTGAAGAAGTATCTTGAACTTTTACTATTACTTCATCATTACTGCTATTATTTTCAACAGCTATGTTATTATTTTGTTCTTTATCATTTTCATTGTTATTTTGCTCATTAACTTCTTTTTTTATAACTTTTAATTTATTTTTATCTATATTACTTGTATAATAGTCTACTTTATTTTCACCATTATAATTTTTTAGATTCATTAAAGCTCTAAAGGATTGTTCTGTTGCAAAATAATTATTTTTAACTTCTGGATTATGATTAAATGCTCCATTTTCACCCTTATAGCTTAAGAATCCCTTCACTAAATTATTATTATTTTTAGTGAACTTTTCTCCTTGAGGATTTAATCCAACTGATGTTAATGCCATTATTACAAAAGCATCAGTTTCTGAAGATGGTCCATAATTTCCTATTATATTTCCATTATTATCTTGCATTAATGATAATGTATCTATTGAATTATCTACAACTGATTTTATTTTATTATTATCTACATTAGCTAAAGTTTTACCATTATAATAAGGAGCTAATGCATTTATAGCCGCTGCTGTCATATCAGGATCTATTTTATCTCCTGCCCATGCCCAACCAGTTAGATTTTTACCATCTTTATCATTTAATAATTTTTTATCTAATATTTTATTTACTAAATCACTTTTAGTTATTATATACTCTTCCTTTATATTTACAGCCCTATAAGTTAATAAACCAAAAATTAACTCATTAGTAAGAAATTTATTTATATCTCTTGAATATAATTCTTTTACAAAATTGTTTCCCTTATAGTCATATGGAGAAAATCCTAAAGAAGCTAGTCCAATAATATTTGTTTCAAGTTCTCCAGGTCTCATATTTTCTAGAGGAGTTTCTTCTAAAGATTTATCTAATTCGCTTAAAAAATTAGACTTAACCCTAACTCCTGCTTTATATAAAGAAAATGCAGCCCAAGGGGAAGCTTCTTTTTCCTCTAAATATTTTAAAGTTTCATTATATTGATTATCTATAGTATCTTTATCTATACTATTCTTTTTAATATTTTCATTGTTTTCTTCTTTTGTGTTTTTATCTTCTTTATTTTCTTTTTTAATATCATTATTTTCATCTACTTTAGAATCGTCAGATTTTACAAAAGATATAACTGGAGCATTAATACTATCTACTATAAATTTATCATTATCCTCAGAAACCTTAGGAACATTTTCTTTTTGATATCCAGTTATTCTATAGATATGCTCTCCATTTTTTAATGGATCTACATCAATAAATCCCTCTTCATTAGTTGTATAATTTTTATTATCTATTTGTACACTAACATTTTTTATTGGTGTTTTGATTTCTTTATTTGTTTTATAATCAATAGAACTTTCTAAAATTTGCATTTTAAATGGATGATCTTCTTTAACAACTTTAGGCTCAAAACTTACTATATTAGGTAAAGCTGTTACTCCATACTCATTATAATATACAGTAATTTTGTCTCCAGCATTTAATTTATAATTATCAATAGAAACTTGTGGTACTATAAATTTATGATTATTTTTTATGTAATATCCCCATCCATCATATCTTCCAAAGTTTCCTGCCTTTAGTCCATTTATTTCTTCTATATAAGCTCCCCATTTTCCATTCGTTGCTTTATAATTTATCTTTTTATTATTTAAAAAATTTTCTAAAGCCTCTAATGCATTATTTCCTTTAGAAGGACCTTCTGATATTATAGAATTTAGTCCCTCAACTGTAACATATACGTTTTTTCCATCTGCAGCATAAACGTTAATTCCTGTAATACCTAAAAACATTGATATAAAGAAAAATATTAATGCCATTGATGATAAAGTACTTTTTATTCCTCTTTTCATTTTTAACCTCCCTAAAACTAAATTAATTTTAAATTAAACTTAGATTAAAATTAATTTTTTAATCTAAGTAATTCTTAACTTAAATCTAAATAATATCTTATAAAATTTTTCATAAAATATTATAGAAAAAAAGAAATTACCAAGGCCATGAAGTAAATCAAAAGGGAAACTATTTATATAGGCTAATAATATTGTTGTTTTATTTATGTCCTTTATAAAACCAACTATATGCCAAAGATTCATTATAGCTCCAAATAAAAAACCATAAAATAAACAGATTATAGCAAAGACTTCTGTCTTAGGCCTTTTATTACCTTTTCCTATTAATCCACTTATAGCTCCAATAACTCCCCATGCAACCATTTGCCAAGGAGTCCAAGGTCCTTGTCCTAAAAATATATTAGATATGAATGCAGCAGAAGAACCTACTAAAAATCCCTCATATGGACCAAAAACTAAACCTGATATAGCAACTATAAAAGTAGTAGGTTGGACATTAGGAATCATTGCAAAAGGAACTCTAGCTACTGCTGCAAAAGCACTTAAAGTTGCAATTATAGCGATTTCTTTTGTTCCATTATCACTTTTTTCAAAATATAAATAACTCATAAATAAAGTAAAAATCACTGTAAGTGTTAGTATTGCTGCAAAATATGTACTACTTCCTAACTTTTTTATAAACAATGTAATTAAAATTAGTGGAGTTATTCCTATTAATAAAATAAAATTCTTTTTCATAACTTACCTACTTTAATAAATTTTTAAAATCTTTTATTGAAAATACATTAGGATATTTATCTTTAAATAAATTATGTACTATAGATGTATAATAAATTCCATCCTTTAATATTTTTTCTTTATAATCTTTAGCTATTATTTTTCCATTAAACATTAAAATTATTTCATCTGAATATTCACTGGTAAAATCCATATCATGAGTTACCATTATAACCGTTGATCCAGATTTAACTAAAGACTTTAAAAATTCTCCAAGCCTTTCTTTAGTAACATTATCTAATCCTCTTGTAGGTTCATCTAATATTATAATTTTAGGTTTCATAACCATTATAGAAGCTATCGCTATCCTTTGTTTTTCCCCACCACTTACATCTCTTGGATTCATATATTTTAAACTAGTTATGTTTAACTCATTTAATATATCATCTACAGATTTATCATCATTTATTCCAAAATTACTTAAAGTAAATTTTATCTCTTCTTCTACAGTATCCTTTGAAATATAATCATTAGGATTCTGAGATACATACCCTATTAACTTAGCTATTTCTTTTCTTTTAAGATTCTTTATAGATTTTTCTTTTAAATATATATCTCCCTTAAAATCTATCAATCCCATTAAAGTTTTAAGTAATGTACTTTTACCTGCTCCGTTTTCTCCCATTATTGTATAAAAGGTTGATCCTTTAAAATTTAAGTTTATATCACTTAATATAGTTTTATCTTCTTTTTTTACAGATATATTTCTTAACTTAATAAGATATTTTTCCTCTACCTGCTTTTTAAAAATATTTTTTAAGCTAAACTTATTCTTATTATCAGAAGTATTTTCTTGTAAAACATTTTTTGTATTTTTATAATTTAATTTGTTTATAATTTTTCTAGTATCTTTTATACTTTTATAAGACTTTTCACCTAATAATTTATTAACTTTTAAATAAGAAGGTAAAAAGTTATAGGAATTTTCTTTATAGAATTCTTCTTTATTTCCTATAAACTTTATCTTTCCATTATCTATCATTAAAATTCTGTCACTTATATCAAACCACTTATCTATTCTTTGTTCTATAATAATTATTGTAATTCCTAATTCTTCATTTATTTTTTTTATGAAGTAAATAACCTCTTCAGCACTTTGAGGGTCTAATTGAGATATAGGTTCATCTAAAACTATGCAATTAGGTTTTAAAGCTACCGCTGAAGCTATTACAACCTTTTGTTTCTCACCTCCAGATAAGGATACTACTTCCCTATTCCAAAGATGTGATATATTAAAAAACGTCATAGTTTCCCAAACTCTTCTTTTTATCTCTTTATCACAAACGCCTATATTTTCTAAAGAAAAAGCTATCTCTCTATGGACCTTATCCATTACTAATTGTCTTTCTGGATCCTGAAAAACCATAGTTATTTCCTTAGCTCTCTCTTTATGAGTAAAATTTCTTATAGATTTATTATTAATTAATATTTCCCCAGAAATATCTCCACCATAAAAATATGGAATTGCACCTGTTAAACACCTTGCTAAAGTAGATTTCCCAGAACCAGATTTACCCAATATAAAAACAATTTCTCCTTTATCTATATTTAAAGTTATATTGTTTAAAGCTTTGATTTTTTGCAGTGGATAATTATATGTTACATTTTGCAAACTAATATAACTCATTTTACTTATTCCTTTCCCTTAAAAATATCAATATCAAAAACGTTATAAATACTATTATTCCCATCTCTAATATAGAATATATATTAATGAAATCTAAAAGACTATTTACCTTATATACATCATATTCTGTATATCCATTTATTAGAAAAATAATATGAACTATAAATATTAATATTGATAAAATTAATAATATTTTATCTTGAAATTTTAAATAACTTTTTTCGTATTCACTTCTCTTTCCACTTAAAAAACCACGAACATATGCACTTTCTCCTATATCAAAAGAGCACTCTAAAGAGTCCTCTAACAGAATAGATAAAACAGGAAAATAGCTTTTTATTTTATCTTTCATTGTAGTTTTAGAATAATCCACCCCTCTTACTTCATAAACCTCCTTTATAGCCATTAACCTTTTTTTCATATTAGGTACAAGTTTTAACGATATTAACATAGTCAATGTAACTTTAGGCATTTTAGATGAAAAATAAGAAAGACTTTTATCGGAATCTATCATATAAGATAATAAATAAAATAAATCAATAACTACAATTAATTTTAATGTTGATACTAATGCATATACTATAGTTTCTAGGGTAAAACTTTTATTTAAAAACCTAAAAATAACTATTTCTCCTCCACTTACAAAGCATAGGTTTATAAACGCAGTAACTATCGCTAAGGGAATGAATACTTTTAATCCCCTTTTTATATCTTTTCTTCCTCCATATTTTAATAAAAGTATAAGAGTCCAAAAAAGTACAGCAAATACTAATAAAGGATTATCTGTTGAGAATACAATTATCATAAAAATAATATTAATAATTATAGCTGGTAAAACATGAAACTTTATATTACTCATTAAAATCTCCTATTTAAAAATTCTCTTTTTAATTAACTTAATTTTATATTCTCCTTAATAAATAATTTTTTATTCTGTTTTCAAATAAAAAACCGAGCCCTTTGAGCCCGGTAAAGATTTACTTAAAATACTACGTATTTAACATGTAATAGATTAATTAAACCTTATCCTTCCCCCGAAGGTATAGATTAGAAGATTATATGAGATATCCTGACTTACATATCATTCTCTTGATATTCCTTCCCCAAACATTTTGAGTGGCATATTATATCAATCGTCCATGCTTACAGTAGCGGGGGCTGCTATGGAATTTAACCATATTCCCTCACTATAATCTTTACTTTAATTCTAATTATATGCTAACATCATAGATATTTTTTTGCAATAATTGAATATATCAAATTATTTTATTATAGATTATTTACGAAATTAATATCTATTATTACTTCCGCATACTTCTATTTTATGCTTAACTATCTCTTTCATTGCTGATTTTCCAGGAGTCATATATTTTCTTGGGTCATTTGCATCTGGATGTTCTATAAAATATTTTTTTACTGCATCTGAAAATGGTATCTTTAAGTCTGTTGCTACATTAACTTTACAAATACCAAAACTTATTGCTTTCTTTACTAGTTCATCAGGCACATCAGATGCTCCATGTAAAACTAAAGGAACCTCCACTAATTGTCTTATTTCTTTTAATCTATCAAAATCAAGTTTTGGCTCTCCTTTATAAAGTCCATGAGCTGTACCTATAGCCACAGCTAAAGAATCTATATTGGTTCTTTCAACAAATTCTTTTGCACTTTTAGGATTAGTATATAAAGCATCTTTATCATCTACTACTTTATCATCTTCTATTCCACCTAATTGTCCTAATTCTGCTTCAACTGTTGTATCAAACATATGTGCATAATCTACTACGCTTTTTACTATTTTTATATTCTCTTCAAAATTTAAATGAGATGCATCTATCATAGCAGACTTAAATCCTGCATCAATATATTTTTTAATTTGCTCTACATCTTCAAAATGATCTAAGTGTATGGCTATTGGAATATTATATTTTTTTGCTGCAACTTCTGCTATTGATACTAAATAATCTGCTCCTGCATATTTTATTGTTGAAGGGGTCCCTGCTAATATTACTGGTGAACCCATTTCTGCAGCAGTTTCAACAACTACTTGTACAGTTTCTAAATTATGAATATTAAATGCAGGTACTGCATATCCATCTCTTTGAGCTTTTAATAACATTTCCTTTGTTGATAATATTCTATTCATATACTTCTCTCCCCCTATAAATCTTTATTCAAATTTATGAATTGTTACCCCTTTTACTACCCTATTAACTGTTCCATCTGGCCTTGGATTATCTGGTGATATTCCAAGTTTTATTGAGTTCATTAGTGCAAATACTTGTGCAAATATAATATAATCTAATGATGCAAAAGCTTCTGGTACGTATTTTATGTCTATTGAAGAAAATTTATCACAATTTTTCTTAAGCTCTTCATTATAGTCATAACTTATAATCCAAAGTCTGTGATTACCTGAATCTCCATTAATTTCTTTAACCAAATCTAAATCATAAAGCCTTGTATAATCATTTTGAGCTATAAATGCTACAACTATTGTTTCATCATTTATTATTGATTTTGGACCATGTCTAAAACCTAATATAGATTCACATACTGACACTAACTTTCCACTTGTTAATTCTAAGTTTTTTAATGCAGCCTCTTTTGTTAGACCTTTTAGTGAGCCCGAACCTAAATAAACTATTCTATTAAAATCTTCCTCTGAAACTTCTTTTATAGATTTCCATTCATTATCTAATATTCTTTGAGCATTGTTTGATATAACATCAACTAATGTCTTTTTAGTTTCTAAATTATCTATATCAAAAATCAATAATGTTGTTAGTAACATACATGTAAAAGAGCTTGTCATAGCAAAACTTTTATCATTGGATTCTTCTGGCATAAGTATTACTAAATTCCTTTTATCCATTCTAGCTTTTTTAGCTAACTCTCCATCTTTATTACATGTAATTACCACTTGAGTTACATCATCACATAATTGCTCAAATAAATTATAAGTTCCTACACTTTCAGGGCTATTACCGGATCTTGCAAAAGATACTAATATTGTAGGTGTATCTTTTTCTATAAATTCTTGTGGATTTGATACTATATCAGTAGTGGCTATTGATTGTACTCTTTTTCTTGTAATTTTTAACAAATAACATTCTACTGTATCACCTACATAAGCCGATGTTCCAGCACCAGTTAATACTATTCTTATGTTTTCAGTTTCTTTTATTTTATTATTAATTTTTTTTATTTCTTCCTTGTTATCGTTTATTATTTTATAAACCTCTTTCCAAAGTCTAGGTTGTTGATAAATTTCTGTAGCTGTATAAGTAGCTCCCAAATCACTTAATTTCTTTTCATCAAACCCAAATATATTCTTCATACTTCTCCCCCCATAGGTAATATTGTTACTACCATTTATTATAAAAAAATAATTTTTTATAATAAATTCGTTGCAAATATTAAGTGGTAATTACCACTTAATATTATGTTAATCCTATTTTAAAAATATGTCAATAAATTTCTATATAAAAAAATAGGCAGAGGTTATCCCTCAACCTTAAATTTATATGATTTACTTTTTTAAATTATTAATCTAAATTTACTGTATATTCAAATTTATCTCCTCTAGCAATACTAACTGTATACTCAATAACAGTTTCACTTTCATAAGTTATTCTTTCAATTTTCATAGCTGCCATTCCACTTTTACTATTTAAAAGATTACTATCTATTTTATTCATAATAACTGATTTAAAAGTTTCTGTGGCCCTTGTTATTTTAACAAAATATTTTTCTTTGAAAATTTCATAAAGAGCTTTTGATAACAATAATTTTTCTCCAAGATCCGGAAATCTACTCTCTGGTAAATATGTATTTTCAACCATCATAGCTTCATTATCAGCTAAACGTAATCTTGTAATTTTATATATCTGATCATTTTCTTTAATTTTTAATTTATGTGCAATTTCTTCATTAGCTCTTATTAAATCAAAACCTAAAAGTTTAGAAGTAGGTTCTTTTCCTAACTTTTTCATTTCTTCTGTGAAACTATAAAATTTAAATAACTGTTGATTAAATATCTTAGGGGATACAAAAGTTCCCTTACCATGCTCTTTATATATATATCCCTTTCTTTCTAATTCACTAAGAGCTTGCCTTGCTGTGGTTCTACTTATATTATACATATCGCATAATTCTCTTTCAGATGGTATCTTATCATTTTCTTTTAGCTCTTTTTTATCTATTAAATTAATTATTATTTCAGCCAACTGATGATATAAAGCTACCCCTTGCTCTTTTATTATTTGCATAGTTTATCCTCCTATATTACTGTTTTATCTATATAATAAATACTACAATTTTATAATCTACTTATATAAAAATATAATATCATATAAAAAACAAAAACTTAATTCTCTTTTATCTTTTGATAACTTTTACAGATATAAATACTATGGTAGTAACATCATTACTGTATAATATAATAATATATCATTTTTATTACTTATAGTAGCCTAAAACAAAACTTATTTACTTACTAATATATTTTTATACCTTAAGCATACCTAAATTTAGTAACATATTATAAAAAGTTATCATATATTAATTTTGTAGCAATAACTAATATATTTCTTCATTAAGCCCCCATCTTTTGATTAAGATAATATTTACCTCTCTAAAACTAAGTAAAATTTCTACTCCCATCTATAATAAAACAGGTGAACTTTTTAAAGTCACCTGTTTCTTATTGTTTATTTATAAAAATAATTTAAAGAATATTAAAAGTAATACTCCTGGTATTCCTAAAAAACCTGCTATCAAGGAAGTAAATATGTTTATATCTAAACCCAAACCAAAGTATCCACCTATATAATTTGTAATTGCTAATAAAATTACCCCTAATAAACCATTAACTAATAATTTAATCATTAGCTTAATTGGCCATGCAAATATCATAAATAAAATAATTATTCCTATAAAGGGTAATAATGAATAAATTAAAGATTGTATAGAAATCACTCCTTAAAACTTACTTACAATAATCTAAATAAATCTTTTCGTCTTCTGCCTTTATTCCTTTTCTTTTTGCTTCTAAAACTAAATACTCAAATTTACTTTTAGCTGCTTGTTCTTGATATATAGCCATTTCTATAAGTTTAGGATCATCTAAATAATTGAAATTTTCTCTAGCTATATCAATCTCCACCTTAGCCAATCTTATTAACTCTATAATCTTATCTCTATTTATATTATATTTTTCATTCTTTTTTTTATTTCTTTTAATCATACTTCCTCCTAAACATTGTAATATTAGTAGTAAGTATGTCCATTAAAATTTAAGTTTATACAGTTAATTTTTTTATATTTCTTTTCTTCCTTCTAAGGCTTTTGACAAAGTAACTTCATCAGCATACTCTAAATCTCCTCCCACAGGAATTCCTGCTGCTATCCTAGTTACCTTAACATCTAAAGGCTTTAAAATCTTTGCTATATACATAGCAGTAGCTTCACCCTCTATATTAGGATTAGTTGCTACAATTACTTCTTTAACATCTCCAGACATTCTAGAAACCAGTTCTCTTATTCTTATATCTTGTGGCCCTCTCCCCTGCATAGGTGAGATATTACCATGAAGAACATGATAAACTCCATTGAACTCTTTGACTTTTTCCATTGTCATTATATCTTTAGGTTGTTCTACAACGCATATAACCTTTTTATCTCTGTTAGGATTTGAACATATAGCACAAGGATCTGAGTCTGTATAATTACCACAAACAGAACAATACTTTATTGTTCCTCTTGCTTTTATAAGGGCCTTAGCAAAATCTTCTACCTCTTCTTTAGGAAGATTTAATATATGCAAAGTTAACCTTTGAGCGGTCTTTTGACCTATACTAGGTAATTTTGCAAACTCTTCTATAAGTTTTTCAATAGCAATTGGATAAAATTCCATAAAGTTTATCCTCCTTTATAAATTTATTTACAAAAATTCTATTCTAATATTTTAGGCATACAGTTTAAACTGTATGCCTAAAACAAAAATTACCTTAGAATAATCCTGGAGGCATTCCCATACCACCAGTTAATTTGCCCATTTTACTTGATGTTTCTTCATCAGCTTTTCTTAACGCTTCATTTACTGCTGAAAGAACTAAATCTTCTAGCATCTCAACATCATCTGGATCTACAACTTCAGGCTTTATATTTATTGCTGTTATCTCTTTTTTTCCTGTAACCTTAACTGTAACAGCTCCACCACCAACAGAAGCTTCAAACTCTGCAGATTCAAGTTCTTTTTGCATGTCTTCCATTTGCTTTTGAAGTTTTTGAGCTTGCTTCATTAGATTGTTCATGTTTCCCATTCCACCTGGAAATCCGCCTTTTGCCATGTTAAATCCTCCTTATTTGTATAAATCTCTATTTATTATATAGTATTTTAATTATGATTACTACTAATTCTCATAATATTAATACTATGAAATAAGCTGAAATTTGTTATATTATTCATCTAATATTTCTAAAATATCTTCACCTAAAACATTCGTCAATATCTGCTCAGTTTCTAATTCTTTTTCCTCTTCTTTAACTACAGAATATCTGACAATAACCTTATCTTTTAATATCTCAGAGAAAACTTCATTTACTATTTTTGAGTTTTCAACTTTATCCAATCTAACTTTATTAAAAGCATATTGACTATCATATTCAATATCTATAATTCCATTTACACAACTTAAAGGCTTTCCTGTCATAAGAGATGCATATATTACCATACATCTTCTATTTTTTAAATTCTCAAGAATATCTCTCCAAGCCTTTTTTACATCATCTATTGTTATATTAGAATTTTTATTATAATCCCCTTGTAAATTATCTATATGTTTTTTAGAACTTTCCAAATGCTTTTTATTTGTATTTTGTGATTTTAACTCTTTATTTTCTTTTTTAGAATCATCTATAGAAAGCTTTATTTTTCCACTTTTCAAAGTTTCTTCTAATCTATTTATTCTAGCTAATAATACCTCCTTAGATGTATCATATTCTATTTTACACATTTTAATAACTGCAAGTTCTAAATATAATCTAGATTGCCTACTTATTTTAGAATTTTCTTCTGCTTCTTGAAGAATTCTTATAGTTCTCATTATTTCTTCTACTCTTAACCTTGAACCCTGAGCCTTTATAAGCTCAATATTCTCAATAGACATATCTAAAACTTCTTCTGGATTATTAGTAACCTTAATCATAAGTAAATTTCTATAGTGTGATATTAAATCTTTAATAAATAAGTGAATATCCTTACCAGAAAAGACTATTTTATCTATAGTGGTTATACAGTTTTCCACATTTCTTTCTATTACATTATCTGTTAGTTGAAACAAATATTCATTAGTTACAAGTCCTAACATTCCAACTAACTCACTATAATCGACTTTACCATCCCCCATAGATATAGCTTGATCTAATATACTAAGAGAATCTCTCATAGCTCCATCTGAAATTCTAGCTATTAAATTTAAACTATTATTATCTGCAAAAACTCCTTGATTGTCTACTATCTTTCTAAGCCTATTTGATATTTCTTCATTACTTATTCTTCTAAAATCAAATCTTTGACATCTAGATAAAATAGTGATAGGTAATTTTTGAGGATCTGTTGTTGCTAATATAAATACAACATTTTTAGGAGGTTCTTCTAGAGTTTTTAAGAAGGCATTTACTGCTCCTTGAGATAGCATATGAACCTCATCCATTATATAAATTTTATATTTAGCTTCTTGAGGAGGATATTGAACATCTTCTATTATATCCCTTATTTTATCTACTCCATTATTTGAAGCTGCATCTAGCTCTGTTATATCTATAGCTAAACCTTCATTTATTTTCTTACACATATCACATTCATTACAAGGTTCTCCATCCTTAAGGTCTAAGCAATTTAAAGCCTTAGCCATAACCTTTGCTGTAGATGTTTTTCCTGTTCCTCTTGTTCCACAAAAAAGATATGCATGAGCAATTCTATCATTAATTATTTGATTTTTTAGTGTAGTTGTTATATGCTCTTGACCAACTACATCATTAAAATTCTTCGGTCTCCATTCTCTATATAAAGCAGTATAAGCCAAAGGTATTCACCTCTCTAAATCAATTCGATATATTTATATTATACAATAACATAAATCTTTAACAACTAAAGCTTTTAATATAAAAAATATTGTATTAAAACTTATTTATTAATTTCTTACTTTATTCTAAAATAAATATACATATATAAAAATTAATAAATTAAAAATATTTATTATAGATCTAAAAGGAGATTTTTTATGTTATCAATTATAGTTGCTGTATCAAAAAATAATATAATTGGATGTAACAATTCACTTTTATGGCATATTCCTGAAGACTTAAAAAGATTTAAAAAAATAACAGAAAATCATAGCATTATAATGGGTAGAAAAACCTTTGAGGCATTACCAAAAGTTCTTCCTAATAGAAAACATATTATATTAAGTAAAAATAAAGATTTTAAAGTTTTCCACAAAGATGTTAAAGTTATCAACAATATAGATGAAATTATAAACAACTTTGTTCATTGTAAAGAAGAGATCTTTGTTATAGGTGGTGGTGAAATATATAATGAACTTATTAACTATACAGATAAAATATATATTTCAAGGATACAAAAAAATTTTATAGGTGATACTTACTTTCCTCATATAGATTCTAACACATGGAAAATATCTTATGAAGAAAAAGATATTTTTGATAATTATTCTGATTTGTTCTTTGATTTTATTATTTACACCAGAGTTTAAAAAGATTTTTTATTAATATTCTTTATTTTATTTTTAATTTATATCGATAAAAAGTGGTAAAATTTTATACATTAAATTTTACCACCTTTTATTTTTTTTAATTATTTATAAAAATAAAGCTTATATATTTTACTAAAATTATATTTCAATGTTTATTAAAATTAATAATAAAATATTTTTATTATAGCAATTACATATTTTTGTTATATAACTCCTCAACTTTATCCCAATTAACTACATTCCACCAATTATCAATATAATCTGCTCTCTTATTTAAATATTTTAAATAGTAAGCATGTTCCCATACATCTAAAAGTAATACAGGCTTATATCTTGATATATCTGGTATATCTTGATTAGCAGTAGTTACTATCTTAAGATTACCATCTTGATCTTTTAAAAGCCAAGCCCATCCAGAACCAAATCTAGATAAAGCTGCTTTTTTAAACTCTTCCTTAAACTTTTCAAAGGAAGTAAAATCTTTCTCTATAGCTTTTAGGATATTTCCCTTTGGTTCCCCTTTACCATTTGGCCCCATAACCTCCCAAAATAAGGAGTGGTTATAATGTCCACCACCATTATTTTTAACAGTTTCTCTTATTTCTTCCGGTAACTTATCTAAATTTAATAATAATTCATCTATTTTAAACTTATAGTACTCTGGATATTTTTCTAATGCCTTATTTAAATTATCAACATAAGTACCATGATGCTTGTCATGATGGATTATCATAGTTTTTTTATCAATATAAGGTTCTAAAGCATCGTAACTATATTTAAGAGGTGGAAGTGTGAATTTCTCTGGAACCTTATCATTGGCAAAAACCTTAGTAGTATTAATACATATAATAATTAATAAAAATACAATTAATTTTTTCAAAGTAAATCCTCCTGTTATTTTAATTATATAATTAGGATTATCAATTTTTCTTTGGTTTATGTAAAATATAATTTTAAATTTATATTTTTATTAATTATATTGTGGTTATCTTATTATAAAGATGAAACAATTATAACTTTATATAGTTTTCTTAATATTATATATAAAAAAAGCCTTCAAAATTATTTGAAGACTTTAATAATCATATTAAAAGTTGTGCACCTCACTCTGACAATAACTTATAAGCGTTACCTATGTAGTTAACTCAGGCCAGGTTTGCCACGGCACACACAAGTAACCGCTTATCGCTGCTTCCTTCCGGACCTGACGAAGTTCACGGGCTTATGTTGCGTGGGACCCAACCATCAACGCCACTTTCATAGGGCAGACCTTACAAGTTAAGGCCTCGGTGAGGACTTCAATCCTGCTATAGCGGATTGCAGGTTACAGGGCACCGCTAACTCCCCATCTAGCACAACTATGGCGGAAAGAGGGGGATTCGAACCCCCGGTAGAGTTTCCCCTACACACGCTTTCCAGGCGTGCTCCTTAAACCAACTCGAACATCTCTCCATGTAGTTTTAATATAAAAAAATATTTAATTTATTTGCATCATTTATAGAACTAACTCTAATATAATATAATCTATATTTAATGCTACATTAGTTATAATATCATATACCATTTAACAATGCAATAACAAATATTATTTAAACTTACTATATATACCTATTTAATAAAACTTATATATTATAAAATTTATTTTAAAAATACATATAATTATAAATAAGAAACCTCTTATTTATTTAAGAGGTTTCTTTCAACTTATATATTACTTCTTAGCTTGATCTAAAGCCTTATTCACGGCTTCTAATACACCCTTTGATGAGTTTGAAGCTCCACTTATAACTTCTACACCTTCAGTTCCTTGTTTCTTTATAATATCAGGAATCATGTTTTCTTCAACACCTTGAACTAAAGTTGGAGTTTCATGTTGGTCTACTAACTTAATGTCATTAATTTCTCCACCCTTAACTTGAACTTCAACTTTTATTTCACTTGCAGCTCCTTTTCCTGTTCCAGTGTAAGTACCATCTTTATACTTACCACCACATCCAATTAATGCTACTGATATTAAAGCAGTTGCTAATATTGCAGATAATTTTTTCATACTAAATTCCTCCACTTATTCCTTTGTTTTAATTATTGATTTATATATTTAACAGCATCTTTTCCAGCTGTTCTTCCATATGTAACTATATCAGCAAGAGCATTTCCACCAAGTCTATTTCCTCCGTGAACTCCTCCTGTTACTTCTCCAGCAGCAAATAATCCTGGTATTACTTTTCCGTCTTTATTTAAAACTTCTGCATTTGTATTTATTTTAATTCCACCCATAGTGTGGTGAACTGCTGGTGCTACAAGTATAGCATATACCTTTCCTTGATTTAATTCTCTTGGAAGGTCTGGTCTTTGGAATTCATCACTCTTAGCAGCTACCCCTTGATTATACTTATCTACAGTAGCTTTCATTGTTGCAGGATCTATTTCTAACTTAGCAGCTAAATCTTCAACTGAATCAGCTTCAGTTACTAATCCCATATTAAAATACTCTTCTGTTGACTTTAAACTCTTTCTTAATCCATCATCAAAGAATAAGTAAGCTTGCTTATCAGGCTGATCTAATATTCCTTTTGATACAACGTCTCTAGTTAATAATTCATTTATAAATCTCTTACCTTCTTTATTTATAAGGATTGCACCATTACCTCTAACAGCCTCTGAAACCATTACTGCCTTTTCTGGTACAACTGTTGGGTGAGTTTGAATTTCTGCCATATCAACTAAATCAGCCCCAGCTTTTTCAGCTAATACTATTCCATCACCAGTTGCTCCATTGTGGTTAGTTGTAGAAAAACCTTTTAGTTCTGGCTTATATTTAACTACCATTTCTTGATTTGCTCCAAATCCACCACCTGCAACTATAACAGCTTTAGTGTCTATTGTGTATTCTTTACTATCTTTGTCTGTAGCCTTAACTCCACAAACCTTACCTTCTTTATCTAAAACTATTTCACTAGCTTTGTTCCATAATCTAACATCTATTTTTTGATCCTTAGCTGATTTATTTAAAGTTTTAACTAATTCAGCTCCAACTGGTGCTCCACCAGTTGGTCTGTGAGCTCTATAATTTGTAGCTCCAGCTAGTCTACCAACATCATTTAAATCTGCACCTAAATCTGTTAACCAAGCTACTGAATCCTTAGCTTCTTCTGATAGCTTCTTAACTAGCTCAGGATTGTTTTTTTGATGTCCACCTTTCATTGTGTCTTCAAACATAACTTCAGCACTATCTTCAATTCCTTTTTCTTGTTGTTGCTTTGTTCCAGCAGCATTTAATCCACCAGTTGCCCTATTTGTGTTACCACCAACCATAGGCATTTTTTCAAGAACTACTACATTTTTAGCTCCATCCTGTTTTGCTTGTATTGCTGCTGATAAACCAGCTCCACCTGCTCCTATAATAACAACATCTGCTGATTCTTTTTTGCCACATCCCATTAATGACACTGTTGGTATTGCAACTATAGCAGCCATTAATAAAGCTAACGTTTTCTTTTTCATCTTAGCTTGTCCCCTCTCAAATTAAAATAATATTTCATTATAAGTATATTAATTTATGAATTTTTCATCAATATTATGGTCTTATATATCATTTTGGTCTTTTTGTTCATTACTATTTAATATTGTTTTATTTATATTAATATATTGTATTAGCAACTATATCAATTAAATTTATTCTAATTATATAAAATCAATATCTTTAAAATAGTTATATTTTTTTATTTATAATTAATTTAAATAAAAAAAGAGCTATTATCTTATTTAACTAGCTCCTTTAACGCTTTGATTAACTTATTTCTCTTTAATTTTATAATAATTTGTAGGTCTACCTATCTTACCATATTCTTGATTTATTTCTAGTTTATTTTCCTTAAACATAAACTCTAAATATCTTCTAGCAGTAACCCTTGCAACTCCTACTTCATCTGCCACCTGATCCGCTGTCAATTTTATACCATTATTATTCTTTATGTAATCCCATATTTGATTATAAGTATTTTCATTTAATCCTTTAGTTAAAGATGTGCTTCTTCTATCATTCTTCTCATTAGTCTTAATTTGCAATATATGTTCATCTATAGATTTTTGTTTAATTTCCCCATCTATATTAAAAAGAACAAATCTTTCCTTATACTTTAAAAATGCCTCTTTTAACCTATTAAAAGTAAATGGCTTTACTAAATAATCTACAGCCCCATATCTAAAAGCTTCATTTATAGAAGTTTTATTCTTTTCTGCCGTTATAAAAATAACATCACTCTCTACTTCTTTTTTTCTCATCCATTTTAATAAATCTACTCCAAGACCACTTGGTAGAAACACATCCATTAAAACTAAATTAGGTACATTATCCTTTAGATATTCTTTAGCTTCACCAATATCTCCAACGGAACCTATTACCTTAAATCCCTCTATTCTTTCTACAAACTTTCTATTTATATCTCTAACCATTGGATCATCTTCTATTATAAATACTGTAATCAAAATAGCTACCTCCAGTCTATATAAATTCTACAAACCATTTTGTAATTTCGTCATTGCTAGTGATATAAATTTTACCACCTACAGCTTCAACTAATTCTTTAATATTATATAATCCAAAGCCTCTAACACCTTTTTTTGTGCTAAATCCCCTATTAAAGATTTTTTCTTTAAGTTCCTCATCTATCTTTTTCCCATTGTTTTCAACTAATATTTTTAATTTTTCTTCCTGTTTTATTGATACAAAAATATATCCATCAGTTCTTCCTATTAGTTCATCAATAGAATTTTCTATAAGATTTCCTAATATACAAACCATATCATGGGAAGTTATACCTCTAGGTAGTGATTCCAAATTGCACTCTTCATCTATAATCATTTCTATTTTGCTCTCCTCAGCCTTATTATACTTTGCCAAAAGTAATGCAGCTAAAGGAGCATCCTTTATATATTCTAAAGTTACTACAACCTCTTCCCTAACCTTAAACGTATTAAAAATATAATCTAAAGCTTCATTATACTCTTCTAATTGAATAAGTCCTGCAATTGTATGTAATTTATTCATAAACTCATGATTTTGAGCTCTTAAATCCCAATTAAGTTTTTTTATACCAGTTAACTCTTCTGCCATTTTATTAACCTCTGTTATATCTTTAAAAGTTACAACAGCACCTATATTATTTCCCTCATCGTTTATTAAAGGAGTATAATTAGCTATTATAGTTACCCCATTATATAGTTTTTGCTCAACATTTACATAATTAACTTTATACTTTATAACCTCTTTTAATGATTTAAATATTCCTGTATTTATTATTTCCTCATCTATATTATCATTATTAAAGAACTTTAATATCTCCTTTGCCTTCTCATTAATAAGAGATATTTTACCTTGATTATTTACAGCTACTACTCCCTCATAAATATTATTTATTAATGCATCTCTCTCTTTTAAAACCATAGCGATTTCTTTAGGCTCTAATCCAAAAATGGTTTTTTTAATATTTAAGGAAAGTAAAATAGCTCCTATAACCCCTATAATAAAAGCAAAAATTATATATGGAGATATTTTTCTTAAAAACAAATAAAATTCGTCTTTTATATTACCTTTTAAAACTCCTACACATACAGCACCAACTTGTTCACCATCTTTAAATATAGGAGTAAAAGCTCTTAAAGACTTTCCTAAGGTTCCATTTGCCTCTGATGTATACGTCCCTCCATATCTAAGTACTGCCTTTTCATCCATACCTGTAAACTTTAGCCCCACTTGGGTAGGTAATGGGTGAGAATATCTAGTACCTTCCATATCTAAAACTGTTATAAAATGCACACTTGTTTTTAGCCTAAGTCTTTCTACATAGTTAGCTACAGCATTTACCTTATCTGGCTGGCCAACATTTTCCTTTATAAAATCTAATGCAGCAACCATAGTAGCTGTATTAGTAACATTTCTCTTTATTTGATCCTCTATATTTGTTCTTGTACCTTCTACAGTAAAATATGATGTAGTAAATATAACTAAGGTTATTAATACCGTAATAAAAAGCATTATTTTACATTGTAACTTCATAACACTCTCCTATATACCTAAAATTTCAAAGTATAATTATACTTTATATTATATTATTAATTATTAATTAAATAAATGAAAGCTATATAAAAATATGTCATATATAATCGAAATATGACATATTTTTCTTAATTAAAATTTGTTATTTTAATTACTTTAATATATAAACCTTACAAAAAAATAAATTTTAATATTAATTGTAAAACTTTAATTTATAAGTTATTTTTATAGAAAAAAAGAGTTTTTTTTAATATATTGTTATAAAGTATATATTTTCTTCTTAAAATAGACTTTTTCCCACTTTAAACCTTTACAGAAATATGATAAAGTATACGTATACAAATCCCTTACTTATTTAACATTAGATTTCTAAAAAATTAGGTGCAACCATTTAGTTGCACCACTTTTATTTATATATCATTTATAAAATTAAAGAGTTTTTATAAACCTTCTAAAATTTTCTATTCCATTATCATCTCTTTTATATACTCCAGCGTCCTCTAAAACATCTTTAAATTTTATTCCTACTTCTTTTTCTATAATTTGTTGAACATTATTTTCATTTATATTACTATATTTATTTAGTAAATCTAATACCCAATCTTTATGCTTAACTAGTTCTTCATTATATTCTATATCATTTATATTTTTTTCCTTCAAAAGATATGGATTAAGATTTTTTAATTCTTCCTTTAATCTAGCCGGAAGAACAGCTAATCCCATAACCTCAATAAGACCTATATTTTCTTTCTTTATATGATGTAGCTCTTTATGAGGATGGAATATTCCATCTGGATATTCTTTTGATGTTCTGTTATTTCTTAGAACTAAATCCATTTCATATTTTCCATCTCGCATTCTTGCTATTGGAGTTATAGTATTATGAGGATTACTTTCAGTATAAGCATATATCTCCGCTTCTTTGTCAGAGTAATTTCTCCATTTAGAAAGTATATAATCGCTAAGATCTATTATCTTATTTTTATCTTTACCATTAAGTCTTATAACAGACATTGGCCATTTAATTCTACCTACACTTATATCATCAAAACCATTAATTTTAAAAATTTCCTCAGTCTCTGCTTTAGCCATTGGAAATTGATAATTCCCCCCCTGGAAGTGATCATGAGTTAATATAGATCCTCCTACTATAGGTAAATCTGCATTAGAACCTAAAAAATAATGAGGAAATTTCTCAACAAAATCCATTAATCTTTTAAATGTTTCTTTAGATATTTTCATAGGTTCATGCTCACCTTTTAAAACTATACAATGTTCATTATAGTACACATAAGGTGAATATTGTAAAAACCATTTTTCATTATTTAAATTTATTGGAATAATTCTATGATTTTGTCTTGCTGGATGATTTATTCTCCCCTCATATCCTTCATTTTCTTTACATAATAAACATTTAGGATATGAACTTGAAGGCATTTTTTTTGCCATAGCAATAGCCTTAGGATCCTTTTCAGGTTTTGAAAGGTTTATTGTAATATCTAAAGATCCATAGGAAGTATCCACTTTCCACTTTAAATCTTTTTTAACCCTATTCCATCTTATATAGTTAGATGCCTTACTCATTTCATAGAAAAATTCTGTTGCTTTTTTAGGGTTTTCAGAGTATAAATACTCAAATTTCTTTATTATTTCCGAAGGTCGCCCTACTAGACATCCCATTATTTTAGTATCAAATAAATCTTTAGATACATTTCCATCCTCTATTAACTTTTGATCTACTGCCCAGTTTAAAATATTATTTAAAATTTCTTCTAAATCATATTCCTTATAATCGACTTCTATTTCATCTATACCGTTAAGCCTTAAAACTTCTAAGATTCTATTTCTCGTATAAATTATATCTTCTTTTTCTATTAAGTTATTTTTTAATCCATATATTAATAACTTTTCTATTTCTTTTTGGATATTGACCATTATTATCACCTATTTCTTAAATCCATTTATATGATTTTTATGAAAGTTCCAAGCTGTTCTTATTATGTCCTCAATACTTGTATACTTAGGTTCCCAACCTAATACATTCTTTGCTTTTTCACTAGATGCAACTAAAACTGCTGGATCTCCAGCTCTTCTTTTAGCAACCTCTGCTGGAATTTCATGATTAGTTACTCTTCTAGCAGCTTCTATCATTTCTTTAACAGTAAATCCAGTTCCATTTCCTAAATTAAATATATCACTATCATGACCTTTTCTTAATCTATCAAAAGCTAAAAGATGAGCATCTATTAAATCATCTACGTGTATATAATCTCTTAAGCATGTACCATCTTTAGTTGGATAATCCTCTCCAAATATTAAAATTTTATCTCTTTTTCCTAAAGGCACTTGAAGTATTAAAGGAATTAAATGTGTTTCTGGATTATGATCCTCACCTATTAAACCACTTTCATTAGCACCTGCTACATTAAAGTATCTTAATGCAATATACCTAACCCCATGAGCTTTGTTTACCCACTTCATCATTTTTTCCATTGTTAATTTTGTTTCACCATAAGTATTAGTAGGATTTGTTTTATCTGTTTCTTTGATTGGTAAGCTTTCTGGTTCTCCATATACTGCTGCTGTTGATGAGAAAATTATTTTGTCAATTTTATTTTCAACCATAGCCTTTAATAAAACTTCTGTTCCGTGAACATTGTTATTAAAATATGTTAGAGGGATATTCATGCTTTCCCCAACTAGTGAATTAGCCGCAAAATGTATAACTCCTTCTATATCATTTTCTTTAAATACCTTATCTAAGAAGTTAAAATCCCTTATATCACCTTTATAAAACTTAGCTTTTTCATGAACAGCTTCTTTATGACCAGTTTCAAGATTATCTACAACTACAACATCTTCTCCCCTTTTTATTAATTCATAAACGCAATGAGAACCTATATATCCAGCTCCTCCACAAACTAATATACTCATCTTAAACCCTCCTAAGTAAATATTTAATCTATTTTATTTTTCTCGCACCATCACCAATTTTAGCTACATAAAATGTTGCCTCATAACCTATCTTTTCTTTGTATTTATCACCAACATTTTTAATAAAATCATCTATACTATCATTTTCTACAATGCTTACCGTACATCCACCAAAACCAGCTCCAGTCATTCTTGAACCAATAACACCTTTTTGGTTCCATGCTAAATCTACTAAAGTATCAAGTTCTAATCCTGTAACCTCGTAATCATCTCTTAATGATATATGAGAATCATTCATAAGTCTGCCAAAAGTTTTTATATCATTATTTTTTAAAGCTTCTACCGCCTTTAAAGTTCTTCTATTTTCATAAACAGCATGTTTTGCTCTTTTTCTTCTAATATCACTATCAATTAAACTAGAGTTTTTTTCAAACTCCTCTTCAGTTAGCTCTCCAAGAGAATTTATTTGAAGTTTACTTTTTAGCTCTTCTAAAGCTTTTTCACATTCAGCTCTTCTTTCATTGTATTTAGAATCAGCTAATCCTCTTCTCTTGTTTGTATTAGCAATCACTATTGATGCATTATCTAGTTTTACTGGTGCATAATCATATTTTAACGTATTTGTATCTAATAATATAGCACAATTTTCCTTTCCCATACCTATGGCAAATTGGTCCATTATGCCACAATTAACTCCTATAAATTTATTTTCTGCAAGCTTACTAAACTTAACAATATCTATCATAGAAACATCTAAATTAAATAAATCCTTTAATATAACTCCAGTTAAAACCTCTATTGAAGCTGATGAAGAAAGCCCAGCGCCATTTGGGATATCTCCCCTATACAGGATATCTAAGCCTTGATTTATTTTATATCCATTATTTTCAAAGGCCCAAATTACTCCCTTGGGATAATTCGCCCAATCAATTTTTTTATTATAAACTAAATCATCTAGTGAAAACTCTAAAACTCCTAATTTCTCAAAATTTTCAGAGTATAATCTTACCTTTCTATCATTCCTCTTACTAGCAATAGCATAAGTACCAAAAGTTAATGCACAAGGAAATACATTTCCTCCATTATAATCTGTATGCTCTCCTATTAAATTTACTCTACCTGGCGCAAAATAAATACTTCCATTTCCTTTATTGAAAACTTTTTCAAATTTATTTAATAAATTATTCATATAACCCCATCCTTTTATAAAAATAAATATATTCACCTTTAATATATTTTTATTTTAGTATTATTTTACTAAAATTTCAATAATTTTTTATTTATTTTTTACTTAGATTTGTATTTGTATTTTTTTGTTGTTTATTGTAATTTAGATAAATATTTTTTATTTTTTTACTATAAATTTATTTTTTTATAATAAAAAGGTGTTCTAAGATCATATAACAAAAAGTTTTATAATTTTAAAGATATGATAAACTTAAATAAAAAATATAACTTTATAATAGAAATTAATATAATATATTTATTATTTCTAAATCTAAATTGTTTTTTTATTCAATTAAATTTATATATTATTATTATAAATTCAAGTAGGTTTTTAATAATAAAATTTATTTTAATTTGAATTTAAAATTTAAAAATAATTTTATCTATAATTAAATTAAATACTTAAAAAATCAATTCTAACCTTTGTCTTAAACTCTCATATTATTCTTATAAAATTTACTATTTTTATAAATAAAATAGCATTTAGTAAGAATAAAATATATTCAAATCTAAATGCTACCAACCTTTTTCTTTTTTATTTTGGCGGAGAAAAGGGGATTTGAACCCCTGGTACTATTCCTATAATACACTTGTTTTCGAGACAAGCTCCTTAAGCCACTCGGACATTTCTCCATTATATTATTTTATCATTTTATAAAATATTTACCTATAAATTATACTCCTTTAAAAGTAATATATCAAAACTTTTGTGTTAATATTCTGAACCTTATGATATACTAAAGTTAAATATATACGGGGGTGTAATTTAATGAAAAAAATAGAAATGCTTATTGGTTATGACGCAAATAATTTTGAGAAAAAATTTAATGATAACTTTAGAAGAATATCATTATTTATGTATAATTACTTTAAAACAACCTTAGGAGATAAAGTAGCTGGTATGAATGTTGAACAAAATGTTTTATTTTCATGGACTTATTACTTTCTTACACTAGCTGATGAATCAAAAGAGGTAGGTAACAATGTAATGCTTAATATGTTAAAACATTTTGATCACTTAATAAATTCTGATGAGGATATAGAAATTAAGGGAACTAGAGAAAAAGGACAACTTCTTTTATTAGATGAAAGTTTCTGTAGAATATGGTTTAAAACAAGTATTTGTGGAATGATAGCTTATATTTATGGAAAAGAAAATGTTATGGATGCTATACAATACTTAGATGAAAATTACTTTAATAAAAATAAAGAATTTAGAACTATGCTACTACATGAGCCAGACAAGGTAACAGAAGCCTAAATTTAAAATAATAATAGGTAAATAGGGGGCCCTTATCTATTTAATTATATTGACTATGTCTATAGGCTAACTTAATTATTAAATAAATAAGTAAAATAACTATTACATCTGATGAACTTTTAAATAAAAAACAAGAATTAAAAAAATTCTTGTTTTTTTATTTAATTTATATTTATAAGCTTAAAAGTAAATCTTATAATAACTCAATGTATTAAATTAATTTTAACAAATATAACGAATCATTTCGTTTGTTAATAGTTCATTATATATGTATTATACATTTGTATTTTACCAATATATACTAGTATGTTACCATTTTAGTATAAGGTTAATTAATTTTTAAAAATTAACCTCTAGCGTTTTTTCATGCCTCAGTTTAGGCGATTCTTCCTTTAGGATCGTCTTATTTTTTATCTTCTTTCTTTAAAAAAATCTCTTAATATTTTGCTACATCTTTCATCATAACACCATTTAACTGATGTTATAAAATTTAAATTGTTATTTTGAAGTATATTAATAACTGAACCTGCTGCTCCAGAATTAGGATCAAAGGTTCCTATAAAAACTTTACCTATTCTACTTTGAAGAATAGCTCCAGCACACATTGGACAAGGTTCTAGTGTTACATACAATTCACACCGATTTAATCTCCAATTTCCCAACCTTCTCGCAGCCTCTTCTATTGCTAATATCTCAGCATGTGCTAAAGGTGAATTTGTAGTTTCTCTTAGATTATGAGCTTTAGCTATTACTTCCCCATCCTTTACAATCACAGCTCCTACAGGAACTTCATTTAAGTTCTTAGCTATAACAGCTTCTTTTAAAGCTACATCCATAAAATTCATTCATATCAATCCTATCATAAAAAATCTTTAAATATTTTAATATATAAGTAAAAATAACTTGTAAAATAAAATTTACAAGTTATTTAATCATGCTAAAATATCTAACTAAGTAAATACTCTAACTTTTTTAACTCTATTTTTTTCAATTTCTTCTACGATAAACTTTATATTTCCATACACAACTTCTTCATTTTCTTCTGGCATTCTTCCTAACTGACCTATAATAAAACCACCTATAGAATCAAATTCTTCTGATTCTATTTTCACTCCTATTTCATCACTTATATCATCTAGCTTTGCACTACCATCAATAATATATTCATCTTCTTTTACAACTTCTATTTCTTTATGAGCTTCATCATCATATTCATCTTCTATTTCTCCAACTATTTCTTCTAGTAGATCTTCTAATGTTACAATTCCTACTGTTCCACCATACTCATCTAAAACAACATACATATGGTTTCTAGTATTTTTCATTTCATTAAATAGTTCAGTTATCTTTTTAAATTCAAAAGTATATGACGGTTCTCTCATATATTTTTTGATTTCAAAATCTTTTTTATAATCATCAACAAGGATTAAGTCCTTTACATTTAATATTCCAACTATATCATCTATAGTTTCATTATATATAGGAATTCTTGAAAATTGTTCTTCTTTCATTACAGATAAAACTTCATCAAAGGTTGAATTTATATTAACTGCTATTATGTCCACTCTTGGAATCATTACATCCTTAACTTGAGAGTCTCCAAATTCAAAAACATTAAATATCATCTCTTTTTCTTCTTCTTCTAAAACACCCTCTTCTTCACTAACACCAACCATTGTTTTTAGCTCTTCTTCTGTAATAAATGGCTGAGTTCTATCAATGCTTCCACCTAATAGTTTAATTATAAAAGAAGATATCTTAGTAAAAATCCAAACAAAAGGAGTAAATACTTTAACTACTATATTTATAGGTTTTATAACCTTTAAAGATACACTTTCTGAATTTTGTTTTGCTAAGGTCTTTGGAGTTATTTCACCGAAAATTAAAACTAAAACAGTCATAACTGCTGTAGCTATAGCAATTCCAGTACTACCACCAAAAATTTGCGCTGCTACAGAAGATGCTAAAGCTGAAGCTCCTATATTAACAATATTATTTCCTATAAGTATGCTACCTAATAACCTATTAGGATCATCAGTAAGTTTCTCTACTAATTTAGCACCTTTAACTCCTTCTTCAACTAAATGCCTTGTTCTAATTTTGCTCAATGACATTAAGGCAGTTTCTGATGCTGAGAAAAATCCTGAAAGTATCAGCAATATTATTAACAAAATTAACTGCCACGTAAAACTGTCCAAAAACACCACTCTCCTATTTTCTAAAATTTATATTATTATTATATCATACTTAATAAAGGTTATAAGTTTTTAAAATTTAATTTAATATAAAGTATTTAAAATATTTTTTAAATATATTTTTATAGAATTTATTTCTTATTATAATCTTTAATTAACACTCTCTAATACATTTATGTCCTTATAATATATAAATATTCCTTATATATTATAAGTATTTTACAAAAATAAAATTACTATTACAATTCTGTTATATATTTGTTTTTATATTGTTTTTTATTAATCATTGTTTTATACTATGAACATAGTTCGTAAAGGAGACTTTTTTATTATGCCAAAAATATTACCCAATATAAGAGAAAATATTTTAGAAGAAGGTAAAAAAGTATTAACTAATTATGGTTATGATTGTCTTAACATAAGAACATTAGCTAAAAACTGTAATATAGGTATAGGTACTTTTTATAATTATTTTTCTAATAAAGATAAATTAATTATAGAAATAATAAGAACAGACTGGGCCAAAGCTTTAATACCATTTAATAAAATAATTAATTCTCCAGATTATACTTTAAAATATAAACTAAAAATTATATATAATGATATAGATTTATTTCTTAATAATTATATGACTACATTTCTAATGCTTGTATCTAAAGGTAAAAAATGTAGTCATAATAAAGAAATATTATATCCCGTTTGCGAAGCTATAAATAAAACTCTTATTTATCATAAAAATAAAGGTGATATAAATCCTTCTTTAACTTGTGATAAATTATCAAAAATACTATTAAATAATATAATATTCATAGCTAAAGAAAAAGATATTACTTTTGAAGATTTATATAATTCCTTTAAATTCTAATTAAAACTTAAAGTATTCTTAATAGATTAATTACATTTGTAAATTAATTCTAAATAAAGAGTACTATTTATTTAACATTTTATGAACAATGTTCAGAAAGGAGAAAGTTATGGAAAAAAATAAAAGTAGAAATCTGTTACTTGTAATATTTTTATTAGGTATATTTATAGGGGCCTTAGATACTGGAATAGTATCTCCAGCCCGTACTGTTATAGCTGATGGATTCAAAATATCAGATACTGCAAGTATATGGATAGTAACTATTTATACCCTTACTTATGCTGTTTCAATGCCTATAGCTGGTAAAATTTCTGATAGACTAGGTAAAAAGAAAATATTTACAATAAGTATATTAATATTTGGCATAGGTTCTCTACTATGCGGACTTTCTAGTTTTACAGATAACTATGGATTATTTTTAGGAGCTAGAGTTATACAAGCTATAGGTGGTGGTGGCATAATGCCAATTGCTACTGCTTACATAGGAGAAAGTTTTCCTATTGAAAAAAGAGGTTCTGCTTTAGGATTAGTAGGTGCTATGTATGGTATCGCTACAACACTAGGACCTACTGTAGGTTCATTTATACTTGATACCTTTGGAGATAAAGATTGGGGATTTTTATTCTTTATAAATATTCCTATTTGCATTTTCGTAATAATAGTATCTTTAATAGTTAAGGACGAAGGAATATTACATCCTTCAAAGAAGATGGACATTTTAGGAAGCGTTTTAGCCAGTTTAACAATACTTTCTTTAATGTATGGAATAACAAATTTAAAATTTCATGACTTTTTTAATAGTTTAAAATCTGTAGATGTTTATCCCTATTTAATCGCCTTTATAATAATACTACCATTATTCATTATGGTTGAGAAAAAAGCAGAAGATCCTATTATAAACTTGAAATATTTTACAGATAGACAAATAGCTATAACTTTATTATTAAGCTTTTTAGTTGGATGCGGAATGATGGGTACAGTCTTTGTACCTCAATTTGGTGAAAATGTGCTAAGATTAAAAGTTGGCTCTGGTGGATATTTAGTAACACTAATGGCTATATTCTCTGGAATAGCTGCTCCTATAGGTGGTAAATTTATAGACAAATTTTCTGCTAAAGCTCTTTTATTATTAGGTTTTTCATCTACTATATTAGGTTCATTAATATTAGCCTTATATACAACATCTCATCCTGGAATGGCTTCATTAATAATAGGATTATTATTTTGCGGACTAGGTATGGGCTTTACTATGGGAACTCCTTTAAATTACTTAATGCAATCTTATGTAGATCCTAGTGAAGCTGGTTCAGCACAATCAACTCTATCACTTATAAGATCTGTAGGTGTTGCTGTTTCCCCTAATATATTAGTAAACTTTATATCAGATGCAGCACAAAAAATGCCTAGTAAAATCCAAGCAGTTATGCCAAAACTAGATATACCTGGTATGGCTCAAAACTCTGCTAATTCAATGTTTAGTGGAAGTAGTGGAGCTGAGATGGCTAAAGCATTTCAAAATGCTGATGTTAATACAATATTTGATGTAATTAAAAACTTTTCTCATTCAATGATGGATAAAATGACACCTATATTAAAACAAAATTTTTCTAATTCTCAATTACCTCCTGGAACTACTCCAGATATGATGGTAAATAAAATTCAAAGTAATTATTTTAATTCATTAGATGGAGCAAAAGCTGCAATAGAAAATACTTTTCAACATGTTTTAAATATGGGATTCCGTAATTTATTTTTATGTGCAGCAATAATAGCTTTAATAGCTTTAATATTTACCTTATTTCTTTCAAACAAAACTAAAAAAATTATAAAATGATTTAAACTATATAAAAAGGAGTGTATTAAAAGTATTTTTAATACACTCCTTTTTTATTGAAATTAATCCTATAAAAATTTTAAATTACTTATATATATTAAATATAAAAAAATAAGTTGTAAAATATATGATCCTTTTACCATATACATAAAAAAATTATTTAAATAATCTCTTTTTATAATAAGCTTTAACCTGATAAATATTGCCTAAATAATTAAGTCATAAAAGACTGTCATTAACTTTAAAAATTATTATAGGAGCTTTTTGTATCCCTAAAGAATAATAATATTGTGACCAATACATAGGCTAATTAATATGTTAAATCTTACTTTTTATTATATTTAAAATTTTATATTTTCCCTAAGTATCCTACAAAATTATAAATACTAATAGCTATTACAATAAAAACTAATGTTGTATAAACTTTATCTACTCCCTTTAATGATAGCTTCTTAGAAATCATAGGCCCTATTGTTCCGCCTAATAAACCTCCAGCTAACATAAAGATACATACATACCAGCTAAAATTTGGAACCTTACCTCTAAATATTGTGAATAATAAACTTGTTAGTTGTGAAAAGAAAATTATATATATTGAATTAAGAGCTGCAGTCTTACTATTCATTGAAAATAACAAGTATAAAATAGCAAGATTAATTGGACCCCCACCTATTCCCATAAATGCTGATATTGAACCTAAAAAAAATCCTATTATAATACAAACTATATTATTTTCTATGTTATACACCTTACATTTACTTTTATTTAAACTAAAAATAAGAACTCCTATAGTTACTATAACCAACAACATAGACTGTGATGCTCCAACAACAGCTCCATTTCCATAACTTACTTTTATGATATCAAAAATATACTTTCCTATTATTCCTCCAATAGCACCACCAACAGCTAGTAAAGTTCCCTTTCTTTTATCAATTTTCACAGTAGAGTTTCTACTTCTAAATAATGTCATACTAGTCATTGCTAGTACTGTACATCCTGATAAAAAACTTATAGTTGATACATTTAAAATTCCTAAAGCATCAAGTATAGGTTTTATAATAACTCCTCCACCTATACCACTTATAGCTCCAACTATACATGAACATAAGCAAACAAAAAAGTAAATTATACTCATAAATCCCATACCCCTAAAATTAATCTTTATACTTTATGTAATTTAAAGCCTTATGATATCCTTTAGATTATCATAAACAATTATTTTAGCTTATATATTATTTATTTTTTTACACAAAATATTTAAATTACTATATATTAAATTGTGTTTTTTTTAACAATTTATAATTTGATATTACTCTTATTTATTAATGAAATCCAATCTATTTTTCTTATATTATAAATATATATTTACCTATATGCTTTTTAAAATTATAAATTTAATAAAAATATATAAGTAATTTTTACGCATTGATTATATTTTATATTTTCTTATAAAAGATGACAAAATTATCTTAATATAAATTTATTAAGATAATTTTAATTATTATGAAAAAATGAAATATTCCTATGTACTATCCATTAAATTTTATAGGGAATTTTTATTCTTGAAAAAGATAGGTTAATTATATAATTCTATACATGATATGATATTACTTCTATTAATATTTTGCTATTGAAAAACTTATGGAATTTATTAATTAATTTTATATATATACAATATAATAATTATAATTTATAAATATACTATTAATTATGTGGATTGAAATTTATTTACAACAAACTACTGATAATTTATCAATAATAAATAATATTTTATATAAAAAATGCTTTAGCAATCTCACTAAAGCATTTTTAAAATTATATGGTATCCCCAGTAGGAATCGAACCTACATTTATCCCTTAAGAGGGGATTGTTCTATCCATTGAACTATGAGGACTTAACAGCGACACAATATATATTTTAAAACTTACATATGCCATTGTCAACATATAACTTCTTAAGGGGATTTTTACAGTAAACTTAAAGATTTTTCTATTAATATTCCTTCTCTAGTATTGTAATCATATTGAGAACTTACTTTGATACAATTAACTACAAAGTCCATAGCCTTCATAACAGAATCATCAAAAGTTTCACCATTTATATAATAACTTATAAGTGCTGATGTAAATATATCACCTGTACCTCCATAAGATTTTAGACACCTTTTATTAAAGTAACTTTTATAATCATCATCATTTTCATACCATATAACTCCTAACTCATTCTCTTTTTCAATACTTGTTATAATCCCTCTATAGGAACCTAAATCTTTTAAACCCTTAATTAACTTATTTATTCTTATAGAATTAGCAGGTTCCTTTGGATCTAATCCAACTAAATAACAGGCTTCAGTATAATTAGGAGTTATTACATCACTATATTTTATTAAATTTCTTATTCCTTCTACCATGTCCATCTCCATGTTAGAATATAATTTATGGTTATCTCCAAAAACTGGATCAACCACTATTAAATTATTTCGATTTTTAAATTCTTTTATAAATTTTTCTGTAATTTTAAGTTCATTTATCCCACCGAGATATCCTGTATAAACACAATCGAACTCTAACTTTAACTCTTTCCAATGATTAAAATTTCTTTCCATAAAATCATTTAATCCTTGCTTTGCTACAGTTCCAAAACCTCCTGTGTGTGTTGATAAAACCATAGTAGGAACAGGACAAACCTCTATCTCCTTATAAGCCATTATTGGAATTATATTCATAAGGGCAGCTCTTCCATACCCGCATAAATCATGTATTGCCATAACTCTTTTAACTGGCTTTTTCATCTTATCTACCTCCATTAAATAGTTGTACTCCACTTCTTATCACTAAAGGTTTTATTATAATAGCTAATGGAATTGTAATTAAAACACCTATTATTGTAGTTATTATTGATGTGCTTAATCCTAATACAGCTCCTATCCATCCCTTGAAAAATATCCAATTAGCTATAAAATATCCAAACAATGAAACTAGACCTCCAGATATAAATGCTAATATATTTAATTTGTTATTATTACCATTATTATTATGATAGAAAGCAATTTTCCCTGCTACATACCCTGTAAGTCCCTTTATTATAAGAGTCGGTATAATATAGGCTGCAAATTTAGGATCCATAGCATCAAAAAGAGCACAACCTATTCCTGCTGAAATACCAGCATCAGGACCTAAAAGTATAGCTGATAAAAATATCATAGTAGTACCTAAATGAATCATTGAATTATATCCACCAAAAACTATTGGTATATGTATATAAGTTCCTATAAAGCATAATGCTGCAAACAATCCTATTCTTACTAATCTTTTAACCTTCATATAAATTACCTCCTTAAAACTAATATATCAATCTATGTATATTATTATATTATTTCTACAATTCCCTTAAATCAAATGTACCGGTACATATACCTTTTATAATATATAATATAAAAGGAGCCTCCTATATACCTAAGATGGCTCCTTTAAAATATTAATTTTTACCTATTAACCCATAAAAACTAACATCTATTAGATTATTTATTACTTTATCTAAATCAACTTTATCTATAGTAAATATTTCATATACTGCTGAGGATATCAATACACCAAAAAAAGTATGAGCCATAAAATTAGCATCTCCCTTTTTTATCAATCCTTCATCCATAGCCTCTTTTATATAAATTTCTATCTCTTTAAAATAATCTAAAAGTCTTGTTCTAATTTGTAATTGCCTAATTTCTTGTCCCCATAATTGACTTATTAAAACTCTAAAAAATTCTTTATTTTTATATAACATAGTTAATTGAATTCTACATATATTCTTTAATTTTTCTAAAGGATCAATATTTTCATTATCTATATCCTTCAGGTGATTCTGCAATACTTTTATGCCTTCATCTATTATAAAATTAAAAATTTCTTCCTTGCTTTTAAAATGATAGTATAATGTTCCCTTTACAACTCCTGCCTCTAATACTATCTCATCAATGGTTGCTCCATTGTATCCTCTCTTTGAAAAAATATTTATAGCGGCTTCTATAATAGATTTCTTAGTTTTATTCATTTATATCACTCCATATTGATTTTGTAGCTAGATTTAACATTAAACTTTATTTATAAATTATTTCTTATAGAATAACTCTTTTTAACATTCTTAACAATATTAACTTTTTCTTTGAATTTTATTAATTATAAAATTCTTAATTATATCTTAATATTTACTTTATAATCTCTTTTACTGTTATTTTAATTCAAAGAATGTGATAAAATAATCTTATTATTTGATTTTAAGTGAGGGAAATTATGATTAAAGTATATGATAGAAAAACAAAGGATTATGAAATAGAAAGCATAGCAGGAAAAAAATATATAGAATGGTCCTATAATTCTCCTATTGGTAAAGGATTTACAGAGCTTTTTGTAAAGAAAAAACTTTTTTCTAAGTTTTATGGCTCTTTTTGTGATAGTCCTATGAGTAAAAAGAAAATAGCTCCTTTTATAAATGATTTCAATATAGATATGTCTATTTCAAAAAATAAAATAAATGACTTTAAAAATTTCAACGATTTCTTCACTAGAAAATTAAAACCTTCTGCTAGACCTGTAGATATGGATAAAAATATATTAGTATCTCCTGGTGATGGAAGATTAACTGTTATAGATAATATAGACTTAAATAAAATAGTTCAAATAAAGGGATTAACTTATTCATTAAAAGAATTAATAAATGACTATGATGTAGCAAAAAATTATGAAGGCGGAACTTGTTTAATCTTAAGATTATGTCCTTTAGACTATCATAGATTTCATTTTGTAGATAATGGTATTTGTGAAGAAACCAAAAAAATAAAAGGAAATTATTATTCCGTAAATCCAATAGCTTTAAACAGTATACCTAAGCTTTTTTGTCAAAATAAAAGAGAATGGTGTATTTTTAAATCTGAAAACTTTGATGATATAATTCATGTAGAAGTTGGAGCAACCTGTGTTGGTACAATAATACAAACTTATAATCCTAATACACCTATAAAAAAGGGTGATGAAAAGGGATATTTTAAATTTGGAGGATCTACTACAATTCTTTTCTTTAAAAAAGGTACTATAAAGATAGATGAAGATATTATAAACCAATCATCTTTAGGGTATGAAACAAAAGTTTTAATGGGAGAATCAATCGGTAAAAAGATTATTTCAAAGTAATTAATTATTTTAAACAATGAACAGTAGATAACTTAACATTATCTACTGTTTTATTTTTATAACTATAAAATATATAATTTAAATTACTTATATCTTTATATAAATTTTTATTACATATTATTTTTTATACTTTAATAGCTTCTTCTATATTTTTCTTAAACCTATCTATATTACCATCATAAATTATAAGATTAATATCCATTTCCTTTGCTCTATCTATAATAGATCCCTTTAATGGCTTTTTAGTTGCAACTAGTATTTTTATAACCTTTCTACCACCTAATTGATTTGCATACACATTTAACTCATTAAGAGCAACATCATCATATTTTGCACTATCCTTACAAGATATGCATATTAATAAAGAATCTTTTATAGCAACTACATCTAACTCATTTTTAACTCTCTTTTTATAATCATTCCATAAAAATAATACACTATTTTTTACATCATCTACTTTTTCTATTTCTTCTACTATATTTTTTGTAAAAACTTCAAGCCAAGAGCCACTTTTAAATATAAAGCTTTTAATATAAGTAGTTAAAAATCTTACCCTTATATGTTCTCCTATATATTCATAATCTATCTCTTTGAATTCTTTTAAAATATTTAATATTTTTATATATGTTTTTATTTCTTTTTTAGGTAAAAATCTTAAATTTATTTTTATTATAGTTGGATTACTCTCATCATGGATAAAAACTTCTTTATCTGAAATTCTGTATTTAACTGTTTGCCATTCTTCTTGATTATTTGCTATTATTTTTGTTAAAGCTTGTATTGACTCACAATGACTTAAATCTGTACCTTCTAATATAATAGAACCACCAAGACTCTCTATAACATCTTTTACTCCTAAATCCAAAAAATTTTGTTTTGTTATATTTATGTTATTATCTTTAAATGTTAATAAAGATTCCTTTTCTATATTTATATAAATACATTGTATATTATATTGTTTTGATTGATTTAGAAAGATTAATGAAGTAAGTTTATCTGCTCCATTTAAAGAAATAATTGTTTCTTCAGATTTTTGCTCTCTTAAAATATTATTTATACTATTAATATCTATTTTTTCTATACAATTATTAAAAACCTTTAAAAAAGAAAATCTTTTTAAATAACACTGATTTATTTTTTGAAGTTGCTCTTGTGTATATTGATTCCTTTTATATATAAAAATTATACGTTCTGGCATATACTTAGCAGCGGCTAATATACCTTCTTCGTTATGTTGTCCTAATATTATAATTAATGATCTACATCTCATATATACCTCCTATTTATTTGGAGAGTTACTATATATTTTGCCTTTTATTAAAAATTTTAACCATAATTCTTATAAATATTTTAAAAATAAAAAAAGGACTTTATATTAAAAGTCCTTTTTATTAAAAATAATTATGTAATTTACATTATTATTTAGAATTTTCCTCTTCTAAATTTTCTTTTTTATTATCATGAAAACTTCTATTTTCTTCTTTTTTTTCTTTTTCTTTATCATTTTCTAAAGGCTTTTGATCTCTATCCTTTTTATTTTCTAGTTCATTCTTATATAAGTTATTACTTTTTTCTTTCATAAACTTATCTTTTATTTTTTGTCTTTCCTTACTTTCCTCTCCCTCTGATTTATCCCCTTTTATTTTATTTTCCTTATCATCTCTTTTATGATCTTTATCACATCTATCATTTTCACATTTATCATTTTCATCTCTATCCTTAACTAGATCTAAAAAGGAAATTCTTTCTTCACCCTTTTTGCTAGTTAAAGATTTTCCATAAACATTAACTGTTGAAAAAAAAGATAATGCAATAAGTGTAGCTGATATAATTTTAAATTTTTTCAAAGTATCACTTCCTTTCACTAAGAAAGTGTGTTACTTTTTTAAAAAATATATACATAATAATAAAAAATTATTGTTTAAAAAAGTTCTAGAAATCATCTAAAAATAATTTCTAGAACCTATAAATCTATTTTAATATTAATTTATAATCTTATTATTAATTACCATTGACCTGGGTATGCCACTATATATAAATCTACATTACGTCTACCCCATTGATTGCATTCTGCTTCAGAATTCATATATAAATCTATTTTATTATTTTTTATAGCTCCACCAGTATCTTGAGCAACAGCATATCCATAACCATCTACATAAACCTTTGTGCCTAAAGGAATTACGTTAGGATCTACCGCTATAGTACTTAATCCATTAATATTTCTTACCGGTTTTGCTCCTGATGCTGTTCTATTAAATTGATCTTCAGTATAAGCAGTTGCTGTAACTGACATCTTCTTTTTATAAACTGTACTAGATCCACCTCTTGAAAGGGCTAATTTTTTTAAAGTTCCCTTAGAAATTAACTTATCTACAGGTTGTTTTGTAATATTTTCAGCAATAACTGACTTTGACACTTGCTCACCATTTTCATAAACAACTTCATAAGTTATTTCCTTTTCTCCATTAGTTCCTTCCGTAACGGTTTTTGTTGACCCTTCTTCAACTGTATCATCATCTTTAACTATAGTATTAAACTCTATAGGTTGGACCTCTTTAATCGTTTCACTTTTTACTCTTACAACTTCAATAGACATATCCTTTGATACTTCTGTATCTTTAGCTGGAGAAACTTTATCATTTTCTCCTAAGTTTATATCTTTTGATGCTAATAAGCCTTTAACTGTTTTTTCTGCACTTTTAAATTCTAAGACATCACCATCCACTTGAACTTTAACTGGTATGGCTGTAGTTATTTCTATGATTGTATTTTTATTAATTACTTCGTTTAAAGCTGGCTGTACTTTGTCTTCTGGAGCTAGTGCAATTTTACTATCATTTATTGCTCCTTCAACAGTCCCTTTAAATGTAGTTATTGTCTTTTCTTCTCCGTTAATTTTCACTACTATATTTTTTTTCATATTGTATATTGTTCCAAATAAGATTCCTATAATTACAAGGAAAAACAATATTTTTGCCTTAGGACTGTTAGAAAAATTCTTAATAAAATTTGTTTTAAATTTTTCTAGCATTTAAAAACCTCCTTGGGCAAGAGTGTCTATTGCATTATAAATAACATAAAATAATATGTCAACATCTGAGCAACATATAAATTTATATAAGTTGTCACTATATTTATTTATTTTTTATTAATTTATAAGAAATATTATGATTTAAATATTATAAGCTTATTTATATAGAATTAATTTAACAAATCAATAATATTTTGATAATAAAATATATATTTCTATAACAAAACCTCATTAGTTTTACTATTTTAGTAAATTAAAATATATTATCTTAAATATTCCATATAGATTTATAACTATTTATAATTAAATATTTATTAATAAAAAAATCTGTAAAAACTTATTACAGATTTTTATGGTATATCAAAAATTAAGCTATTTAAGCTTTATATGTAACTATCTTTTACTATTTTAAAAATTCAATACTATTTAATGGCCAAATTCTAAACTGAGCTTTTCCTATTATATTATTAGCACTTATATATGGATCATTCCAAAACCTAGAATCCAATGATGAAGCTCTGTTATCTCCTAAAAAGAAATATTCTTCATTAGGAACCTTATAAGTTCCTTCAAAGTCAATATTATTTTTTATATATGGTTCATCTAATTTTTTACCATTTACATAAAGTAATGTTCCTTTAACTTCTATTTCATCACCTGGTAAACCAATAAGTCTTTTTATCATATTCTCATTACGTTCATTAGATCTAAAAATTACAATATCTCCTCTTTTTAAATCCCTTGGTTTATATACCTTAGTTGCAACAACTACATTACCTGGCTTTAAAGTAGGTATCATTGATCCACTAGGTATATAAACTGTAAGTATTAAAAATTTTTTAATCAGAAAAATAATAATAATAACTAATAAAATTCCCAATATATCTTTTATTTTAAATTTATCTGCCACATTCAAATTTACAATTCCCCCATATTAAATTTAATGTATAAAAATATTTAATTTATTAACTACAATTATATCATCTATACAAAAATATATAGAATAATTTAACAAAATTTAATTTTTAATCTTACTTAATAAAAGTAAATATATAAATTATAAAAAAAATAAGGGTTACAAAATTATTGTAACCCTTACTTATGGTACGGCAGAGAGGATTCGAACCCCCGACCAACTGGTTCGTAGCCAGCTACTCTATCCAACTGAGCTACTACCGCATATATTAAATATTAAAATAATAGTATCATAATTTTATTAATAAATCAATACTAGTACTTTGCTATTATTAAATAGTTTTATATAGCAATTCTCCATTTTTATAGAATTTACTTTATTGTGAATTTTTACTTTATTAAGATTAATTTAAGATTCAATTAAGAAGTACTTAATTATTATATTTTATACTTACTGTAGTAGGTTCCCCTACCTACTACAAACTTCTTATTACTACAATAGGTAGAAGTAACTCCCGTACTTCTACTTTTTTTTGTCTTTTTTTAATTTTCTTAAAGTTTTATTTCTTCTAATCTGATAAAATAAATAATTATATAGTATATATATAATTTATTAAAATTAATACTACTTCTAGTAAGGAGAGATTTTATGAAAGAATATATCATTTTAACTGACTCTAGTTGTGATTTACCTATAAACTTAATCAAAAGCTTAAATGTTAAATATTTAGGGTTGGTATGTAATTACAAAGGAAACGAAATAATAGAAGATGGTGGCCAATCATTAGATTATAAAACATTTTATGATTCCATGAGAAACGGTGAAACTCCATCAACTTCACAAATAAATGTTTTTAGATTTACTGAAGAATTTGAGAAACACATAAAAGAAGGCAAAGGAATATTATATATATCTTTCTCTTCTGGATTAAGTGGAACTTACAATAGTGCACTTTTAGCAAGGGAAGAAATCTTAGAAAAATATCCAGATGCAGATATCTCAATAGTAGATTCTAGAGCCGCGTCTTTAGGGGTAGGTTTATTGGTATACTATTCATGCTGCTATAAATCTCAAGGAAAAAGTAAGGAAGAGGTTGTAAAGTGGATAGAAGAAACTAAAGACAAAGTTTGTCACTTCTTTACAGTAAATGATTTACATCATTTAAAAAGAGGTGGTCGAATATCTACTACTGCAGCTATAGTGGGGAGTATATTAAATATAAAACCTGTTTTATATGTAGATGATGAAGGAAAATTAGTTATTTTTAATAAAGTTAAAGGAAATAAAAAAGCTATAAAATCATTATTTGAGCAGTTTGAAACTCACATTATAAATTGGGAAGATCAAACTATATTTATATCTCATGGTGATAACCTAGCAGATGCAGAATTTTTAGCTAAAATGATCAAAGAAAAATATAATGTGCAAAATATAATCATAAATAATTTAGGTCTTGCAATAGGAAGTCATGCAGGCCCAGGAATGTTAGGATTATTTTTCTTAGGCGCCTATAAAAGGCCTTAAAAATTAGTAATAAAAACCCCTATTTAGGTCAATAATATAAAATATTATTGATTTTGAAAGGGGTTTTTTTTATGAAAAGCTTAAAAGGAACAAAAACTGCTGATAATTTAGCTAAAGCATTTGCAGGAGAATCTCAAGCACGTAATAGATATACTTTTTACGCTAGTGTAGCTAGAAAAGAAGGATACAAACAAATAGAAGCAGTTTTTTTAGAAACTGCTGATAATGAAAGAGCTCATGCTAAAGTTTTTTATGACTTATTAATCAAAGGATTAGGAGCTGTTCATATAAATGTAAATGCAGATTATCCTATTGGTTTGGGTACAACAGAAGAAAATCTTTTATATGCTGCAGAAGGAGAAAAAGAAGAATGGGGAGATGCTTATCCAGCATTTCAAAAAATAGCTAAAGAAGAAGGATTCCCAGAAGTAGAAAATGCTTTTAAGCATATTTTAGAAGTAGAAAAAGGTCATGAGCAAAGATACAGAGATCTTTTAACAAGCTTAAAAGATAATACATTATTTAAAAGAGATACAAACCAATATTGGAAATGTCGTAATTGTGGATTTATATACGATGGCTTAGAAGCACCTACTGTTTGTCCCGCTTGCAAGCATCCTCAAGGTTACTTTGAAATAATGTACAATACTAGAGCTTAATCATTATATTTTTTTCTTAGCTATATTAATCTAAAAAATTAAATCCTATATTATCAGAGTCTTTTCTAATTACTATAAAACATAAAAAAGAGTTTATCTGAATAATTTACATTTAAGATAAACTCTTTTATTAATCTTTATAATTTAAATTATAAACTTAGCCTTACTTCCCTCTTTTGCGGGAATTACCTCTAATCTTGCTTCTATTCTTTCCTTAAGCTCAGGTACATGAGATATTATACCTACTAATCTTCCATCTCTTTGTAATTCTATTAAACTTTCAATTGCATTATCTAAAGATTCTGTATCAAGGGTTCCAAAACCTTCATCAATAAACATAGTATCTAAGGATATACCTCCAGCATATGATTGAACAACATCGGCAAGTCCTAATGCTAAAGATAATGAAGCTTTAAAGCCCTCTCCTCCGGATAATGTCTTTACATGTCTACATTTACCTGTATAATTATCAAAAACTTCTAGTTCCAATCCTTGCTGCTTTGTTCCCTTTCCTTTTTCTTCTTTTCTTTTTAATATAAATCTTCCACAAGCCATTTTATTTAATCTTATATTGGCCGCTTCAATTATCTCATCAAAATAAGCGGCAAGAACATATCTCTCAAAACTTATTTTTTGTGAATTATCTCCAGATGTAACCTTATAAAGTTCAGCTATAACAGAATATTTTTCCTCCTTAAACTTTATTTTTTCTCTTATAGAAATAATATTCTTTAATAAATGTATATTGTTATTAACTCTTGGCAATATGCTTTTTTCTTTTAAATATAAATCTTCTATACTTAATTTTTTAATCTTTAACTCTTCTTCTAATTCAATTATATTTATCTTGTCTAATTTATCAGTTTCTTTTAATATTTCTTCATATCTATCTTTTAATGATTTTAAGTTTTCATAATAATTTTTTATATCTTTCTCCCTAACAAAGATATCATCTTCATCTATTAAAAAGTTTTTATATTCATTTATATCTTTAAATCCATGTTTACTTATACTATATAATAATTCCTTATTTTCCTTATCAATTTCTTCGTTGATTTCCTTTAAAAATTCTTCTTTAGAAGAAACCTCTTTTTCACCTGCAGAAGCTAAAGATATAGCTCTAGTGTATTCATTCTGAATTTTATTTTCTTCTTCTTTAATTAATGATAATTTATCCTCTAAATCCTTTATATTTTTCTTAAGTATATCTAAACTTCTTATTTCTTTTGGTATTTCTTTCTCTATTAAAGATATTGCTTCATTTAATCCTTCTAACTTACCAATAGTATCATTTAATTTTAACTTTAAATCTTCTCTTAATCCTGATAATTTTTCATTTTCTAATTTTAAAGACTTTATTTTATCTTCTATAATTTTCTTTTCATTTATTATATCTTTTATTGAATTTAATTCCTTATTTATATCTGCTTCCTTAAATTTTAGTTCTTTTCCTATTTGTATAATTCTATTAGTTTTATCATCTAAACTTAAAGCTTTAAAATCTTCTTTAAGTATTTTTATAAATTTTTCTTCTTCCTCGTATAGGCTTTTCTTTTTTTCTTCTATTAAAGTATTACTTTTAGTTAATTTTTCATACTTACTTTTATAATCATCACTTTTTTTATCAAATTGTAACTTTAATATTTTAAGCTCTTCTTCTGTAGGTACATCATCTGAAAAGCTAGCTAAGTTAGGGTGATGAATAGAGCCACAAACCGGACAAGGCATACCATCTTCTAAGTTCTTAGCTAATAATCCAGCCTGTCCTCTTCTAAATAATTTTTCTTTTATTTCGTAATTGTTTTTTATACTTTCATAAATTTTTTCAAATTGAATAAAGGAAGATACTTCATTTTCTCTTTTAATTTCTATTTCCTTTAGTTCATTATATTTTTTATAAATATTTCTTAAATTAATGATTAAATCACTAATACTATCTCTTTCTTTTTCTTTTTCTATTTTCTTAATTTCAAACTTTTGAATATTAACTAATCTTTTTTGTAATTCTTCTTCAGCTTTATTATTAATCTCTAATTTATTTTTTGCATTTATATCACTACTATTTATGTCATCCTTTTGTTTCTTTAAATTTTTCAAATTAGAAATTTTCTCATCATATCCTTGGACCTTAACCTCATAACTTTTAAGTTTAATTAGATTCTCAGATAACTTTTTCTTATGAATTTCTATATCTTTTAATTTTTCTAATTGATTTTTCTTATCTTCTAATAATATTTTATAGTTTTTAAGATTTAATTTAGATTGCTCTAAACTTTTTTCTCTTTCTAATTTTATTCTTTTTTTATTATTTAAAGTATTTTCTATAAATCTTATTTCTAATGCTTTTCTATTAAATAAAAGTTCTTTTTCTTTATATTCATAAACATCTTTTAATTTGACTTTTTCATCTAATAAAATTTTTAAATTATTTCTATTTTGTATTTTTTTATTTTGCTCATCACCTTTTATTATTTTACCTTGAAGATTTTCTATTTCCATCTTTATTATATCTTTTTTATTATTTATATCTTGTACCAATTCTTTATCTATATCAATTTGTTTTTTAACTTCTGTAATTATTTCCTCAGTATTTTTATTTTCGCTACTTATTAATTTAAAAAGTCTTTCATTTCCTTCTGCATTTATATTTTTAATGTTGGTATTTTGCTCCAATAATTTTTCCTTAATATCTATATATATTTCTTTGGTTTCCTTTTCTAATTTCTTCTTTACACCATCAAAAATCTCAGTTCCAAATATTCTTCTAAAAATATCTTCTCTTTCCTTACTATCCGCTTCTAAAAGCTTTCTAAATTCTCCTTGAGGTAACATAACTATTTGCTTAAATTGCTGCTTAGTTATACCTAATATATTACTAATATTTTCATCAACTGCTGTAACTCTAGTTATTAGTTTTCCTGATGGTAAAAGCAAATCAGCTTCTGCTCCCTTTTGAGTATACCCCTCCCCCTTTGCCTTCTTCTTCAGTTGGGCTGGATATCTTTTTATATTATATTTTTTATTCTTAAGCTCAAACTCTAATTGTACATAAGTTAAATCTCCATCTTTTGCAAAGTCACTTCTTAAGCTGTCCTTATCCCTACTACTTCCAGATGCTTCTCCAAACAAAGCAAAACTTATTGCATCAAATATTGTGGTCTTCCCTGCCCCAGTAGGGCCAGTTATTAAAAATATATTTTTATCATTAAGATCATTAAAATCTAATTCTACTTTTCCAGCATATGGTCCAAAAGCATTTAAGGTAAGTTTTACAGGTCTCATTTATATTTCCTCCTTTTCAACTTCCTCTATAATTTTTGTCATAACTTCTTCTTTTTTATTATCTAATTCCTTTCCTGTAATAGAATTATAAAACTCTTTAAATAATTCTAATTTAGTTCTATTTTTATAGCCATTAGACGCTGAAGTCCTTGAACTTTCCCTTGCATTAATATATTCTCTTGATAATCCCATTACATTAGGATAAACTGATCTAAGTTTAGATATTGGATCTATAATCTCCCCTTCGTCTGTTAAAATAGCATATATATAATCATCTTTATTTTCAAGATTATAAACTTCTGGCTTTATAATTTCTTCTAAATTACCTTTTATAATTCTCATATCTCTTAAAGATATCATAGGTTTTATTTTTACATCTAATTCACCATTTTTATCTATATTTATAATAGTTATACTCTTTTTTTGATGAGTTTCAGAAAAGGAATACTTTAAGAGAGACCCTGAATATCTTATTCTATCACTTCCTACTTTTTGAGGTCCATGTAGATGTCCTAAGGCTGTATAAGTAAAATCCTTAAAAATATCTCCATTTATTAAGTCCGTACCACCTATACTTAATGGTCTTTCAGAATCACTTATCTCCATACCAGCTCTAAGAGTTTTATAATCTTCATTAGCTTCTTCACTAATATTATTGTCTTTCTCCTTAACATAGGTTACATAACCATGAGCTACTGCTATATTTCGTTCATTTAAATTCATATCACTCTTTATATTTTCTATTATTTTTCTCATTCCATCTTCATGAGTTTTTATATCAGAATCTTCATAAATATGTCTAACTAAAGATGGATCTGCATAAGGTATTAAATAAAAATTTACATTTCCAAATTGATCTTTTAATGATACCTTACTTATATCTTTTTTTAATACTCCCTCTATATATAATCCATTATTTTTAAAAAGTTTATTACCAAAAGATATTCTTTCTCCTCCATCATGATTTCCACCTATAGCTAGAATAGGTATTTTATATTCATTTAATATCTTAGTAAATACATCATTTAAAAGCTCTACTGCTTCTATAGGAGGAATTGATCTATCATATAAGTCTCCAGCTATTACTATAGCATCAGGATTCTCCTCTTTTATTACTTTTAAAAATTCTCTTAATATGAATCCTTGATCTGGTATCATACTAAATTCATTTACAATTTTTCCTATATGCCAATCACCTGTATGAATTATTTTCAATGTTATCCCTCCAATTATATTTATAATTAATTATATATTATCTTAAAAAGACCTCCTTGGATATCTCCAAAGAGGTCTTTTTAGTATATGTTCTAATTATTATTTACTATTTAATTTTATTATGTTAAGAATAACTTCAACAGCTTTTTCCATTGATTCTGTTGGTATAAATTCATACTTTCCGTGGAAATTTTCTCCCCCAGTAAATAAATTAGGTGTTGGAAGTCCCATAAATGATAATCTAGCTCCATCTGTACCACCTCTTATTGGCACTACCTGTGGAACTACCCCTGAATCCTCCATAGCCTTTTTAGCTGTTTCTACTATATGAATAACAGGTTCTACTTTTTCCTTCATATTTCTATATTGTTCTTTTATATTAACTGTAACAGTTCCTTCTCCATATTTTCCATTTAACTCTTCACTTATTTTTTTCATAAGATTTATTCTGTTTTCAAAACCTTCTGTAAAGAAATCTCTAATTATAAAAGCTATTGTAGAATTTTCTACATCACCTTTCATATCTATTAAATGGAAAAACCCTTCGTATCCTTCTGTTTTTTCAGGAACTTGATTAGATGGTAACATATTTATAAACTCATTAGCTACTAACATTGAATTTATCATTTTATTTTTAGCTGAACCTGGGTGAACATTTCTACCTTTTATAGTTATTGTAGCTGCAGCTGCATTAAAGTTTTCATACTCTAATTCTCCAAGTCTTCCACCATCAACTGTATATGCAAAGTCTGCTCCAAAGAATTTAACATCAAAGTGATCTGCACCCTCTCCTATTTCCTCATCAGGAGTAAATGCAATTTTTATAGTTCCATGCTCTATTTCTGGGTTATTTATAAGATATTCAATAGCTGTTATTATTTCAGCTATACCAGCTTTATCATCTGCTCCTAAAAGTGTAGTTCCATCTGTTGTTATTAAAGTTTTTCCCTTATATAAATTTAATTCAGGAAATTCCTTTGGAGATAAGACTATATTAAATTCTTTATTTAATATAATATCTTCACCATTATAGTTTTTAACAAATTGAGGTTTTATATTTTCGCCACTCATATCTGGAGATGTATCCATATGTGATATAAAGCCTATTGTTGGTAATTTCTTTGAGGTATTGGAAGGTAATGTTCCGTAAACATATCCAAATTCACTTATAGTGACATCTTTAACACCTAAAGACTTTAATTCTTCTGCTAGAATCTTTCCAAGTTCTAATTGACCCTTTGTGCTTGGAGTTGTACCTGTTGTCTCATCTGATTTAGTATTGACCTTTACGTAATTTAAAAATCTTTCTGTTACGTTCATTATAAAACACCTCTCCCTTTATAAAATTAAATTTGTTTATTATTTAGGTTATCTTTAAGTTCTTTAATAACAAATATTAAATATACTAATGATAACAATATATACATTATATAAAAATAAGGTACTTTAAACTTAAATAAGAAAAATATTGTTGATATAGTTGTTGGAAGTACCAAACAATATACTGAAACTTTATATATATCAAAAATAGATATTTTAACTCTTAATAAAATGCTTATAAGTAAACCAATTAAAGCTATTAATATTGAAGATAATATAAGTCCTATAAAATTAAAAGCTATTTGATAAAGAATTATAAATATAGATCCAGCTTTTAAAACTGCTAAAATCGTTAACAATTGATTTGTTCCAAAATTAACCTTTTCTAAATCTCCAAAATTAATCTTTTGAACATCTTTAAAATCATTTATAAGTATAAGCTTATCTTTAAATATTAAAAGTACATTAGGTTTATTATCTATATTATATTTTTTTAATAAGTTCTTATTAAATTCTTTATATTCTAAATTAGTATCTATAAATATTAAATTTTCATCTTTACTTAATATATATGGACTTTTTGAAATATTAACTTCTCCATTTTTAAACTCAAAATCAATTATTCCACTTTTTATATCGCCTTTTAATCTATTTATATTTTGTATATAGCTTACACTTCCTCCTATGCCTTCTATGACACCAAAAAATAAAGCTAATATAAATAAAAATCCAAAAGCTTTTTTTACAGTACTATTTTTAAAATTTATATAATACTTAAAGTTAAATATAGCATTTATAAATTCTGTGAAAAAACCATCCTTTATTTCCATAATTTCACCCCATAGGATAAGTTCTATATTTAATTATACTATTTTAAACATATATTTTACATATGTTTACCAATATAATTTATAAGTTTATTTTTCCAGGTTAATAGTTATATATTTTATAGAAAAAATTAAATAAAATGATCCTAAAATTATGTATATGTAATTAAACTTATTATTCGAGAATCCGAATAACATAAAAATAGATTTTAAAATTGAAGGAAAAGTGTTTGAATATATACTTAGCTTAAATAAATCAACAAAAGAAATTTTTATTTTTAATACTGAAGTAATTAAAACTCCAAGCAATGTCAATAAAAAACAAGAGAATATATTTATAATAAAAATTAAAAAAGGAAATATTATTATTAATGTTATTAATCCTAATTTAAATTTAAAAACATACTTTATAAATTTTTCTTTATTTAAAGTTATTTTTTTAAATGTATCTAATTGAGTTTCATCTATTTTATCTTTACTTTTATAAATTATCTTATCTTTTAAGACTAATATAACCTTATCCCTACCATATAAATAATTATTTATTATATTCCCTTCGCCATCTCTTGTATCTATTATTATCTCTAGGCCACCACTATTTTTTATTACTATTTCATCTTTTTGATTTACATGTAATATACCATTATGAAAACTAAAATCTGGAAAGTTATTTTTAACTTCTATTTCTACAGAATTTATAAACTTATTATACTTATGAAATATATTAAAAAAGCTTATAATCCCTAATATGAAAGAAATTATCACTATATAAATTAATGCTCTAAAAAATCTATCTTTATATAATAATATATAATTTTTAGGCTTATATATGCTTATTATTAATCTATCTTTAAAAGAAATCTTATCCATAAATCTCACTCCTTTTTTATAGTTTATCCATAAAATAAAATTTATTATCAATGTTTAACTTTTAGAGTTTTTGTCCATAATTTAGATAAATAATTTAAAGGGAGTGGTTTTATGCTTAAAAATGAAAACAAATCAAAAAAATCTTTCCTTAAAAATATCTTAAGCTTTGCAAAAGGAAAGAAATTTTTCATATTATATTCTTCACTTTTAATGATTTGTTTTATATTTATATTTTCTACAGTTTTGTCCTACAATAAAATTTTCAACTCATTTTCTAGCTTATTTAGTGACGGAAAATATATAGAAGCTAATAATTTAATTTTAAATAAAGGCAAGCTTAATCCTATGAAACATTTATTACTAAAAAATGATATGAAAAAATACTTTTCAAATGAATTAAACTCATTATCACAAAAATATGATAACAATGAGATAAATGACTTAACCTTACTTGCTATAGTTACTGAAATGGAAAGATTTAATGTTATAAATGAAGATATAAAAAACTTAAAAGAATCATTAATTATATTAAATGATTCTCAAACAACTTTTAATTCTGCAGTACAAAAGTTTAATGATAAGGATTATGTTGGAGCTTTCAATTCTTTTAATAAAGTAATAGCTTTTGATGAAAATTACATGGAATCATTAAATTATAAACAATTAATATCAATTAAAATGAAAGAAAAAGCCTTAAAATCTTCTGAAGAATTAGCATCTCAAAGATACTATTCTAAAGCAATTGCGATCTTAGAAGAAAATATGACCTATTATGGGAATGATAAAGAAATTTTATCTAAAATAGATCAATATAAATTAAAAAAAGATGAAATCCTAAATAAAAATAATTCTAAGGAAACATCTAAAAAATCAAATGAAAAAAATACTTCTAAAGAAGAATCTAAATCAAAAGAAGCTTCCGCTTCTGCATCTACTATTACAACAAAAATAACTTCAAATAATATAAATACTCTAAATTTAAATAGTGGTAGTCCATATCTTATGTATGTAGATTTAGAAAATCAAAGAACTCAAGTATATAAAGGTTCAAAAAACAAATGGGAATTAATTAAAAACTTTGTATGCTCTACTGGTGTTGATGGAAAAGAAACACCTAAAGGCACATATACAACAAAAAAACGTGGCGAATGGTTCTATGCTCCTGAATATGAGCAAGGAGGAAAGTACTGGACTACCTTTATAGATGGCTATATGTTCCACTCTATCCCTTTTGCTAAGGATAAAGAAACCATAGTAGATTATACCTTAGGTACTCCTGCCTCTCATGGTTGTATTAGATTAGCTATAGATGATGCTAAGTGGATACATGATAATGTCACTATAGGTTCCAAACTTATAATTAACTAATTAAAACTTAAAATAAATAAAAGTTTGTCTATGAATATCTTTATATTATAAATTAAATTTATTTATATATTTTTTATAAAAATACCTTAAATAAAAAGCTATGAATTTAAAATATTATAATAAAAATTTTAAAATTCATAGCTTCTTAATTTTAGTTTTATTTAGTTAATTTGTGATTATAAATTCTTCTATTTTCTAAAGACCATATTCTTTCTGAAAAATCTCCTACTTTAGTTTCCCTAATAGCTTTTCTCATATCATACATTCTTGCATCTAATACATCTAAATAATGTAGAACTTCAGCCTCTGGAATCATAGGTTTAATAGGACTACCGTATTCAGGCTCATAGTGATGTGATAATACCATATGTTGTAATAATATTATAATTTCTTTATCTACACCTAATTTAATACCTGTTACTTCTATATCCTTTATTCCTTCTGTTATATGCCCTAATAAGGTTCCCTCTAATGTATATTCACTTACTATACCTAAATTACTTGCATCCATTTCCTTAATCTTAGCTAAATCATGCAGTATAACTCCAGCATATAATAAGTCTTCATTTAGAAAATCATATATTAAAGTTAATTGCTTCGCAACTTTTAACATAGTTAAGATATGATATAATAGTCCACCCCTTATTGAATGGTGATTCTTCTTAGCAGCTGGATAGTACATAAGTTTATCTTCATTATTTAAAAACATTTCCCTAACTATTTTCTTTATATCATCATTACTCATTCTACCTATAATACCATTTATCTCATTAAACATATCTTTACTGCTATAAGGAGCTGTTTGTATATAATTTTCTATATTAACATGATCATCATCATTTAAATTTCTTATAAGTTCTATCTTTAATTGTAAAGAGGATTGCCAAGCTACTACTATTCCTCTTATTTTAACTAAAGTGTTTTCTTTAAATGCGTTTTCATTTTCATTATTAACTTCCCATAGTTTAGCTGCTATCTCTCCAGTATTATCACCAATAACAAAATCTAAGTACTTTTTGCCATTAGCATTAGCAGTTTTACAGTTGACAGATTTTATAAGAAAGAAACCTTCTATTCTTTCACCTTGTATAAATTCATTTATTGCTTTTTCAGGTATACTCACTAAATCTCTTCCTTTCATCGACTAAATTATTAAATAAAAAAATATTGTTCATATATAATTATAACGGTTTATTTTATATTTAAACATATCAAAATATTTTTTGATAGAATATAAATATGAAAAGGAGTGAAAATAAATGCAAATTTCTAATAATGTTAAATATATAATAAGTGAATTATATAAAAATAACTTTGAAGCTTTTATAGTAGGCGGCTCTGTAAGAGATTTTTTATTGAATAAAAAGCCTAAAGATTTTGATATAGCAACTAATGCTTTACCTCAAGATATAATAAATATATTTGAAAAAACCATTCCTACTGGAATAAAGCATGGAACTATAACTGTATTAATAAATAATGAATCCTTTGAAATTACAACTTATAGAATTGATGGTGAATATAAAGATAATCGTCATCCTAAAGAAGTTATATTTGTTTCTAATATTGAAAAAGATTTATCTAGAAGAGATTTTACAATAAATGCTATGGCCTATAATGAAAAAGAAGGTTTAATAGACTTTTTTAACGGAAAAGAAGATTTAAAAAACAAGATAATAAAAACTGTAGGAGAAAGTAATAAAAGATTTAAAGAGGATGCTCTTAGAATTCTTAGGGCTATAAGATTTTCTTGCCAATTAGATTTTTCTATTGAAGAAAATACCCTTAAAGCTATTAAGGAAAATAGACATCTTATATCTAATATAAGCATAGAAAGAATAAGAGATGAATTTATTAAAATACTATTAAGCCAAACACCTTCTAAGGGTTTAATTCTTTTAAAGAATTGTAATTTATTAAACTTAATTATTCCAGAACTTGAAGTTACTATAGGATTTGATCAAAGAACACCTTATCATAATAAAGATGTATTTAATCATACTCTTCAAGTATTAGGTAATGTACCTTCTAATCTTATTTTAAGACTTGCAGCACTTTTTCATGATATAGGAAAACCTCATTGTTTCTTTTTAGATGAAAATAATATAGGTCATTTTTATGGTCACAATAAAAAAAGTGAAGAAATAACTAAATTTATACTAAAAAGACTTAAATTTGATAACGAAACTATAAATAAAGTTTGTATACTTATAAAAGAACATATGAATGTTTTGGTTAACCCTAAAGATTCAACATTAAAAAAGATGATTAATAGAGTTGGTGAGAACTTAATATTTGATTTATTTACACTTCAAAAAGAAGATATAAAAGCTACTGCTCCTCCATTTTTATATTTAGAAAAAGTTGATTATATGGAAGCAAAATGCATAGAAATATTAAATTCTAAAGCACCAATTAGCACAAAACATTTAAATTTAAATGGTAATGATTTAATTAATTATTTAAATATTAAACCTGGTAAAATCATAGGTGAAATTTTAGATATATTATTAGATAAAGTTTTAGATAATCCCCAATTAAATAATAAAGAAATCCTGTTAAACTTATCAAAAAAAATCTTGAAAGATATTAATAACTAAACTATTTAAAAAGGAGCTTTATTATGATATTTAACGCTTTTAACGGAGCTTTAACTTTAATAATTTTAATAACTGTCGGATATATTTTAGGAAAGAAAAAAATCTGTAATAAACATACAGATAGTTTTATTACATCAGTACTTATATATATTTCATTACCTGCTTTTATGATAGCTAATATGACTACAAAATTTAGTCAGGAGGAGTTTTCAGCCATGCTTCTCTCATTAATCTTTGCTTTTATTTGTCAATCTTCAATGTTTTTAATAGGCATAATAGTTACTAAAATGCTAAATATAGAAAATAATAAAAAGGGAACTTTTTGTTGTCTTTTTTCACTATCTAATTCTATATTTATAGGACTTCCTGTTTGCTTATCTATATTTAAAGATGTGGCATTACCTTATATATTAACTTTTTATGTTGCTAATACTTTATGCTTTTGGACTGTTGGTGTATATTTTATAAAAAGAGATACTTGTAAAAAAAAAGATTTAAATTGTCCTTTGGAAAATTTAAAAAATCTAATAACACCTCCTTTAATTGCATTTATAATTTCAATATTATTAATTTTACTTAATATTAAACTTCCTAAGTTTTTATTAGAAAGTTTTTCTTACCTTGGAGGTTTGACTACTCCTTTAGCAGCCATGTTTATAGGCTCTATTTTAAGTAATGTTGATTTAAAAAGTTTTAGGTTTAATAAAAAATCTATTTCAATTATCTTTGGAAGATTTATTGTAGCTCCTATTTTAATGGCATTTATACTATCTTTCACAAACCTTAAAACAATAAATAAAGAAGTATTTATTGTTATGGCATCAATGCCTGTTATGAATTTAGTTGCTATAATGTCTAAAAAATATAATGGAGATTATAAGTTTGCTACTATAATGAATCCAGTAACTTTATTATTTAGTTTTATCTTTATACCAATTTATATATTTATATTTACTTTTATTTTATAATTACTAAAGAAAAACTATAGATTTTACTAATAATATTTCATAGAAAAACAAAGTAATATTTAAAAGTGTTTCTCTACGAAATATTCATTATTATTATTTAATTGGGGTATAAAAAGAGCTAAATCAAAAATAAACCTATAGTAATTAAATTATTTTTATATTTATATTTTGATTCAGCTCTTATATTTTTTAATATTTAACTATTTCTCCATTTGAAAATAAATATAAATATTTTTCTTTTACTTTTTTATTTAAAATTTTCTCTAAAGTATTACTATAATATTTTATTTGTATTTCATACTTTTCTTTTAATGAATTACTGCCTTCTTCGCCTACATAGTCTGTTTTATAGTCCAATAAAACTATTCCATCATCCTCTTCAAAGAAGCAATCTATTATTCCTTGTAATCTTATTTTTTCATTTATATATATATCCTTAGGTAATTCTTCATTAACTAAAACTGCAGGTATTTCTGTAAAGAAAGGTAATTCTCTTCTAATCATTTTCCCATCATTAAAAGCTTTAAGCATTCTTTTTCCTAAAGAACTTTTAAAAAATTTATAAATCATAGGAGGATATATAGCCTTACTCTGTTCTTCTGTTAATAGCTCATCTTCTATCATTTGTTGTATTTGTTTTTTTATTTCTTCTATTGTATCTATATTGTTAAGATCTAAATGCTGCATAACAAAATGAACAGCAGTACCTCTTTCAGCAGCAGATAGTCCTTTTTCTTCTCTTAAAAATTTAGGCTTTTTTATGACTTCATCTTTATAAATTTTTAACATATTATCATCTTCATCATAATTTGCTCTTTTTAAATCTGATACAGATACATTAGAAGGAAGTATTGTTGCTCCCTTAAACTTATAATTAAAATCTAATCTTTTAAGTATTTCCTTATCTATCTCATCCACTTGCTTACTTATAAACAAATCATCTTTATTTTTATCCACATTTTCTTGTTTTTTATCCACAGAAAAGTCATTCTTGCTCCAAATTCTCAAACTCCATGTGGATAATTCATCATTTGAATAAAATATATCCACATTGGCAATATCCCTAATTAATTGTCCATCCTTATGTCTAGCTAACGATATCCCTATCCAGTCTAAATAACTTTTACACTTAGAAACTTCTGATGGTAGTATATTATTTTTATTTAGAAATGCTGAAGAACACCATTTACTAAATGTATCTTCTAAATTAGCCTTAGCTCCTGTAATTATTAACTTTTCCTTAGCCCTAGTAAAAGCAACATATAATATCCTCATTTCTTCTGAAAGAGTCTCTAATTTACATTTTTTCTTTATAGCACTTCTTGCTAAAGTATTATAACTTATTCTTCTGTGGATATCTATACAATTTGGGCCGAAACCTAATTCTTCATGTATAAGAATCTCATTATTTAAATCCATTAAATTAAAGTTTTTACCTGTTCCAGATAAAAATACTACAGGAAACTCTAAGCCCTTACTTTTGTGTATACTCATTATCCTTACTACATCTTCATTTTCACTAAGTATTTTAGCACTTCCCATATCTCCAGATGAATTTTTTAACTTACTTATAAAATTTATAAAGTTAAATACTCCCTTAAAACTTGTTTCTTCAAATTGCTTTGCTCTTTGAAATAATATTCTTAAATTTGCCTGTCTTTGTACTCCATTAGGCATAGCTCCTACATATCCATAGTAACCTGTGTCACTATACAAATACCATATAAATTCATCAATGGCCATATAAAGAGATTTTTCTCTCCATCTTTCTAAACATTCTATAAAATAATCACATTTACTTCTTAATTCATGAGAAGTATTGATATCTAAATTACTTACTACCTCTTTTATATTATTAAAAAAGTATTGATCCTTATTTATCAATCTTAAATCTGCTAATTCTTCAGATGTAAAACCAAATATAGGAGATCTTAGTGCTGATATTATGTGTATATCCTGCATTGGATTATCTATTATTTGAAGCAAAGACATAATAGTTCTTATTTCTATAGTTTGAAAATATCCTGTACCTGTATCTGCATAAACCGGTATTCCCTCAAGAGCAAGTTCTTCAACTAATACCTCTGACCAATTCTTTGTGGCTCTTAAAAGTATTACTATATCTTTAAACCTAATATTTCTATATTTATTTATATTTTTATCATAAACTAAATACTTTTTTTCATTAGAATAACCCATTAGTTCTTTTATTCTTCTAGCTATTATCCTACCCTCTAATTGAATAGAAGTTAAGTCCTCTTCTTCGTTATCTCCATCATTTAAATCCAATACTTTTTCTTTATTATTTTCTGATTGCTGATCTTCTTTAGATAAACTTTCATTCTTATCTAGAATATTAACTTCTATATCCCCTGCTATTTTTACATTATCTAAATTAATACTTGAATCAATATCATATATATTTTCTAATGATAATTCTTTGTAATTAGCTCCTAAATTTAATGCTTCTTTTTCTGTATAATCTAATTCACCAATTATATTAGACATAAGCATTGTAAATATATAGTTAACTCCATTTATTACTTCTTTCCTACTTCTAAAGTTTTTATAAAGCATTATTTTTCTGTTATCAAAATATTCCTCTTCTGAATACTTGCTATATTTATCTAAAAATAATTCTGGCTTTGCTTGCCTAAACCTGTATATACTTTGCTTTACATCTCCTACCATAAATACATTAGGATTTTTTAAATTTCTTCTAGATATTAAATTGATTATAGTTTCTTGAACATTATTACTATCCTGATATTCATCTACTAATACTTCTTCAAACTTTTCTCTAAAATCTAATGCTACTTTTGATGGTTCTTCTCCATCCTTAAGAATCTCTATACATAAATGTTCTAAGTCATTAAAGTCTATTATTCCTCTTTCTCTTTTTTTCTTATCATATAAATCTTTAAAATATAAAACTAAATCAGTTAAAGTTTTTATCGGTAAATAACATTTTTTTATTCCATCTACCATCTCCTCTGGAGTAAATGAAAATATTTCGTTATTAAGTTTCTTTATTTTTTCTTTTCCTTCATCTCTTAGCTTTTTTACTTTATTTTGATCCTCTTCTCTTTCTATTAGTTCCTTCTTTATTCTTTTTAGAGTAGTAAACTTTATAGAACTAAAAGCTTTATAAGTTTCTTCTATTCCAATACTTAAAGCTTCTTTAATTCTATTTATTTTTATTAAATCATCATCAAGATTTTGTATATAAGGTTCTAATCCATCACTACTTATGCATATATCCTTAGCCTTTTCAAAAAGCTTTACTATACCATAAAGTTCTATAGTTATAGTCTCAGATAATATATTCCACCACTTTGTATCACTAAGATCATTTAAATCATTTATATTAAAATCTTCCGCTCTTTCTTCTAACCATTTCTTAGGATTAGGACCACTCATAGAAAAGTTATATAATTTTAAAATCATATCTTGAAGGCTTTTATCATCTTTTCCTCCTCCATAAGCTTCAACTAACCTTAAAAAATCTTCATTATCTTCTTCATATTTTTCTTCAAAAAGTTCTTCTATTACTTCTAACTTTAGCAAGGTACATTCTGTATCATCTCCTATCCTAAAATTAGGATCTAAATCTATATGATGAAAATTATTCTTAATAACATCGAGGCAAAAAGAATGTATGGTAGTAATACTAGCTCTACTTAAAAGTGCTAATTGCCTTTGAAGAACTATTGAAGTTGGATCTTTTTCAAGTTCCCTAGAAATAGCATCGCCTATTCTTTCTCTCATCTCTGCTGCTGCTGCATTAGTAAATGTAACTACCAATAGTTTATCTATATCTATTGGATTATCCTTATTAGTAATCATCTTAATTATTCTCTCAACTAATACAGCTGTTTTTCCAGAACCTGCTGCTGCTGCTACTAATAAATTACACCCTCTAACATTTATTGCATTTAACTGTTCATTTGTCCACTTAGTTTCCGCCATTATCCTCACCACCTTTGCAATTTACTTTTTGTAATATATTATTCCATATTTCATCATCACTTTTTTTACCTATGATATTATATTTATTTTCTTTTATCCCAGTATCAAATTGACATATACATCCATAATCACAATAACTACAGTATGAAAAATCTCCATCTTTTGTAGGTTCTATTTTTATTTTTCCACTTAACATCTCATTGCACAATTCTATCATTTTATCATTTACATATTTTCTTAATACCAAAAAATCCTCTTCAGTAATAACAGAACTTCTTTTTGAGAAACTTCCATCCTTATTAAAGCTTGCAGGTATTATTAAAGAGATACTCTCTATACTATTATCCATAGACCTTACTACATCTGCATCCTTTAACAATAATCCATTCATCTTTAATTTTTTTAATATCTTTTCTTTTATCTCTTCATCACTTAAATCTATATCACTTTTAATTATTGGGTCATCAATCTTAAAATAAAGTATAGCTCCAGGTACTGCTTGCTTTTCTAATAAATATTTAGAGTTTTTAAGAATAGCATCTAAATAAACTAAAAGCTGTATTTGAAGACCATAGTATAATTCATTTAAATTAAACTCTTTGCTACCAGACTTATAATCTATTATTTTTATATAAGTATTACCATCTAAATCTAAAGTATCTATTCTATCTATTCTTCCTGTTAATAATACTTCTTCATCTTTAGATATATTTAACTTTATTGGTTCACTATCTTTAAAGTTTCCAAACTCAAATTCATTTTTAAATATTTTAAAATCACTTCTTTTTATATGCTCTGATATTACAGTAACTGACTTAGTTAAAATTCTTTTAAATCTATTAGTAAAATACTGATATCTCTTATTACTATTTAAAATACTTAAGGAATTTTCCGTGATTTCCTCTTCAACTAAATTAGAAATTAATTTTTCACACTGCTCTTTTTCTAATTCACCCCAATTTAACTTGTTATTTCTTATATAGTTTGTAAATTTATCTAAAATTTCATGCATAAAACTTCCTAAGTCTGGAGCTGTAAATTCATATATTTTTCTATCTTTTGCCTTAAGTCCATATTTAATATAATAAGCAAAAGGGCATTGAGCATATTTTTCTATTCTTGATACATTAAATAAAAATTTATTTTTATTTTTTGCTGAACTATATAAAGCTTTAATTTTTTCCTTATCTACATCTTCAGCTTGATTACTATAAAATAATCCTTCTATCATTCTCTTAGACTTTTCTTTCCATTGATCATTATCTTTATACCAACTGTAAACTTCCCCCCAATAACTTTCTATACTTTTATCATCATACTCTCTTCTTAAAGCTTCTATAAGATTATTAAAAGTTGGTTTAGGAGAAGATATTTTTTCATACTTATCCCTTTGAACTTTAAATATTTCACTTTCTTCTTTTAAATAAGGAAATATCTTTTTAAGTCTCGGAACTATTATAGATGGTCTCAAAGCCTTACCTTCAAAATCTGCTAATGGATATGTTATAACTAAATAATTTGTAGCAATAGTTAGTGCTGTGTATACTAAAAACTGTTCTTCAAAAGCTTTAGTTTTTGTATCAGAAGCTAAATCTACTCCTTTATTACTTAAAACCTCTCTATCTTTATCTGAAAGTATACCTTCTTCTTTGTTAGCAGAAGGTAAAATTCCATCATTTACTCCAACTATATATAAAGCTTTAACATCTCTACTTCTAATTCTTGCAATATCTCCTATATTCACTTGATCTAAAGAAAGAGGTATAACTCCCATTTCATATTTTTCAAATCCTACTTGAAGAATTTTTATAAATTCCTTATTTGTAATTTCCTCATTTCCTAAAACTTCAACCATTTGATCTAATACTTCCATAACTATATCTTGAATTTGAGAATATTCTTTAGCCTTATCCATTATTTCCTTTTCTTCAAATTCCTTAGATAAGGAATCTATTTTACTTAATACACCTAAATTTAATAAAAAGTCATATAATAACTCACATTTATCTCTTAAAGTCTTAGATTTTTTTAAACTTTCAAAGAAATTAATAAGAGGCTTCCTAATTAAATCTTTTATATCATTAATTGTGTTTAATAGTTGAGTTTCTTCAATAGAAGGTTCATCACTTTTCTTTGAATTTTCATAAACAGGATAACTCCACCACTCTTCTCTCCATTTAGCTCCTTTTATTCCTTTAGCTAAAACATAATTTTCTATAATATCTATATAGTCTTTATCTATTGAAGTTAAGCCAGTTTTTAAATATCTAAAGACACTTTCATAGTTCCAATTTTTTAAATAAATTTCAAAAACTGAACTAATTAAAACTATTAATGGATTACTAGTTACAGCTATTTTTTTATCTATAAAATAAGGTATATCATATTCTGAAAAAATTACTGAAGATATCTTTTCATAATTATCTATACTTCTACAAACTACAGAAATATCTTTAAATCTATAACCTTCATCACGAACAAGACGAATAATATCCTTTGCAATCCAATTAAATTCATCATAACTATTATTAGCCTTATAAATTCTTATATCTTTAGTCTTATCCTTATAAGCCTTAAAAGGATAAGAAAAGAAATGAGATTCTAGATAAGCTAATTCTTCACTATTTTTAAATCTAGGATTTTTCTTTTTATTTAAATTTTTTACCCCATCAAAAGGAATTTTATTTTCTTCTATAAGTTTTATAAGTCTTCTTTCTGTACTTTTAGTAACATTAAATATATCCGTTTCTAAATTACCATTATTTTCTCCATCTGAAACTAAAGTTATATTAACTCTCTTACATCTTCTTAAAAGCTTTGTAAGTACAGACATCTGTTGTGGAGTAAATGTTGTAAACTCATCTACCCAAATTTCTGCTCCATCATAAATATTACAAAAGTCTAATTTTTCTGCTAACATAGTAAGTTCATCATCAGTATCTATATAATTTTTGCTAATTTTAAAGTTAAACTCATCAAATAATTTTTTTAAATCTTGTAATTTATTTTTAAGTTCATCTTCCTCTTTATGAAGACTATCGATTGTTTCTCCTAATATTTCCTGGGTAATATTATACTTTTTGAATTCTGTTACTGTTTTAGATACTATATCTATAAATCCTTGCTTATTTGCTGATTTATTAAATACAGTCATTTCATCATTTAAATCCTGTAGTATTTTATATATAAGCATACTTTTTCCAGCATCTTTCATTCTGTCATGAGTAATTCCACCACATTCATTAAAAACTCTATACGCCATTCTCTTAAAGCTCAAAACTTCTGCATTTATAACACTCGTTTCTCCAATTTCTCTAAGTAATTTAGTCTCTGTCTGAAATGTAAATTGCTCTGGCACAAGTAATATTAATTTTCTATTGTTATTAATCTTTTTCTTTATTTCATCTATACAATAATGACTCTTTCCACTACCAGCTCTTCCATATATTAATTTTAAACCCATAGTACACTCTCCTAAAATTTATGAGAATTAATTTATCATTTATTTTCTCCATATAGTTTTATTTTATCATTTATTTATAATACATTTCTAAATAAAAAAACACTGATTTTTTACAAAATCAGTGTTAAAAACCCTATTCTTTTATAACGCCATCCTTATATTCTTCACTAAGTATTCCCATCATAAATACATCATGATACTTTCCATTTGAAAAATAACTTTTTCTTTTAGTTCCTTCTTTTATAAACCCACAACTTTTATAACAATTTATAGCCCTTTCATTATAATCTACAACTTCTAGTTCAACTCTCTGAGCTGCTCTATACATAAATAAATAATCTAATAAAGTTTTTATAGAATCTTTTCCATATCCCCTATTCCAATACCTAGATCCTATAGTTATGCCTATAGAATAAACATTTATAGTATCCATTTTTTCTTTAAATGTCATATATCCAACTAATACATTCTTTTCATTTATTATACTTAATGCATCTCTTCTGTTATTAGTCATTTCATCAAAAGATTGCATTACTCTTTCTAATGCTGGCATTATCTTATGACCACCATCAAATTTGCGAACTTCCTCTTCCTCACAAAAGCTATAAAATATACTCATATCCCTTTTCTCTACAGATCTTAAATAAATCTTCTCTCCCTTAAGCAAAAAACACCCCTCCTATATAAAGGCAATATTCCCTTTATTCATTTCTATTATAATTATAACTCTATTAAAAAACCTTTAAAATTCTATTTTCTTTTATATATGGTCAAAATATGTTTTAAATGCCTTTGATGTTTTAATATCCTTCTTAGTCACAATTAAAATCCAATTATCATTAAAATTTATATTTAATTATGTGCAGTAAATTATTATTTTATTTATATATATAATAATTATCCTTATAAGATTTATATAATAAAAAAAACTATGAAATTAGATTTAAAATCTTGTTTATTTCATAGTTCTTTTATTTTAAATAGTTTATATAGAATACTATATTTTAAATCTATACTACATACCTTCCATAAGGTTTATAAATGCTCTTAACATTCTTCCTTTAAAATCCTTAACCTTTATATCATAACTTGAACTTGGATAAGGTAATTCAACTAGGTTAGATTTCATTCCTATTGAGTTTCCCCAAGATATTAAAAATCCACCTGGATAAGCATCTATATTTCTAAAACCAAATTGTTCATCAAAATACCTACCAACTTGATAAGATCCTATTGTTTTATTTTCCCATCCATGAACATCTAATAAAACTGATTCTGTAGATTTATTATTTATACTGCTTATAAAATTATATAGATATTTAGACTCTGGAGTTCCTAAACTAATTGCTCCTGTATAATTTCTTCCATCATATCTTGGCCTAAATCCAGTTGGGAATGATCTATTAATATCTACTCCATGCTTTACTGTAGTTCTTCCAGGTCCATTATTAGTCCAACCATCTATTAATCCATCAGGATTTGCTGACGGAATTATATAAACTGACCAATCATTAATACCACCATATCTACCAAATCTTAATGCTAAATCATAAATTAAATCATTAGCTATCTTTACTAATTCATTTCCATCTCCTGCCCAAGCATCTTCATATCCATGAACTTCAAATACTGCAACTAAGCTTTTAGATCCACTTCCTATTTTATATGCATCTAAATTTCTTCCATATCCACTTGTTCCATAATTAATGTTTTCTATAACCTTATCCTTGCAAATTCCCTGATTATTTACATACCATCCATTTATAATATTATCACAGGCCATAGCCCCACTATTATATAAGTAATACCAATTATTATTATCCAAAATCCAACCGGTAGCCATAGCTCCACTCGATGGATATAAATAATACCAATGACTTCCGTCACTAAACCAGCCTGTCTCCATTTTTCCTGAAGAATTTAAATAGTGCCATGTACCTCCTAGATTTAACCATCCTGTTTGCATATACCCACTACTATTTAAATAATACCAATCTTCACCATCTTTAACCCACCCGGTAGCCATAGCTCCACTTGTTGGATATAGATAATACCAATAGCTTCCATCACTAAACCAGCCTGTCTTCATTTTTCCTGAAGAATTTAAGTAGTACCACGTGCCTCCTAGATTTAACCATCCTGTTTGCATATATCCACTACTATTTAAATAATACCAATCTTCACCATCTTTAACCCATCCGATAGCCATAGCTCCATTTGATGGATATAGATAATACCAATGGCTTCCATCACTAAACCAGCCTGTCTGCATTCTTCCTGAAGAATTTAAATAGTACCATGTACCTCCTAGATTTAACCATCCTGTTTGCATATATCCACTACTATTTAAATAATACCAATCTTCACCATCTTTAACCCATCCGGTAGCCATAGCTCCACTTGTTGGATATAGATAATACCAATGGCTTCCATCACTAAACCAGCCTGTTTTCATAGTTCCATCTTCATCTAAATAATACCATGTACCATTATCTAGTAACCATCCCTTTAACATTTTTCCATCTTCATTAAAGTAATACCACTTATTATTTATATAGTTCCACCTTTTAGCCATGGCCCCATAATTATTACTATCTAAATAATATTTATCTCCATGTAGATCAATCCATCCTAATATCTTATGGTTGTCTTTATAATAGTATTTATTATTATTCTCTTCTACCCATCCATTTTTTATATTGTCTTTACCATTATCTTTATTATTATTTATACTATTTTCTATGTTGGATTGATTATCTTCATTTAAATTTTTGTCTTCTAAATTTTTATCTTCATCATTATTTTCATTTTCTTTGTTTATATTATTATCTATATTATTATTGTCATTAATTTGAGAATCACTATTTTGCGATTCTTCTTTATTATTACTATTATTTTCTTTACTAATATTATTATTTTTAATATTACCATCAATTAAATTATTGTTATCATTTACATGATGGTTTTCAGTTATAATATTACTATCTTTATTTATATCACCAAATCCTACAGTTCTTGCATTGGCTATTGTAAAATTTGTACTTATAAAAATACTTACTAATGTAAAAGTAATAAATTTTTTGTCCTTCATTTACATATTCCCTTTCATAGATTTCTATTATTAATATAATTTTCAATATATGTTAATATTTGAATTATACAATTAAATACAATAATTTGCAATATTTTCTAGTGATATAAAAAATAAAACACTTAGTAATTACTAAGTGTTTTATTTTTGGCGGAGGAAGAGGGATTTGAACCCTCGCGCCAGTTGCCCGACCTACGCCCTTAGCAGGGGCGCCTCTTCGGCCTCTTGAGTATTCCTCCAAGTCCTACAATTTTAAATATATAAAAATGGCGGAGAAAGTGGGATTCGAACCCACGGTACGGTCACCCGTACGCCGGTTTTCAAGACCGGTGCCTTAAACCAACTCGACCATCTCTCCATCAAGTCACAATACATATTATAATAACTAATTAAAAAAATGTCAACATTATCATTTAAATTTTTTTCATTTATATGGTTATAAATAATTAAATTCTTTAAAAACATAAAAATTTTTACTAAATTCATGTATATATACATTATTACCACTTTATTCTTATAATAACTTTTATAATTAAAACTAATAATTATTTTTAATTATTGATTGTTTCTAATTATTATTTTTTAATTTAGTTGTTATTTACTTTAATTAACAGTTATTTCTTATTAAATAAAATTTATTTTATAAATTGATATTATAATTTCTAATAAATAAACAATATATAGATTATTGCATTAAAATAAATCATAACTTAAATATTAATAACAGTTAAAGAATTTAAAATAATTCATTATAATCATAAGTAATTTATATAAATTAAAATAAAAAAAGCACTTAGTTTTAAACTAAATGCTTTGGCGGAGGAAGAGGGATTTGAACCCTCGCGCCAGTTGCCCGACCTACGCCCTTAGCAGGGGCGCCTCTTCGGCCTCTTGAGTATTCCTCCAAGTTCTACAAAATTAATTTTTTGTAAAAAAAAAATGGCGGAGAAAGTGGGATTCGAACCCACGGTACGGTCACCCGTACGCCGGTTTTCAAGACCGGTGCCTTAAACCAACTCGACCATCTCTCCGTGTCATTACGAAAATTATTATAACAACTAAAAAAATATTTGTCAACATATTTTTTTAAATTTATATCAATATATTATAAATATAATAAAATTTAGTTTTTATATAGAAAAATCATAGTTTTAGTCAATATAAGATTTACTAAAACTATGATTTTAAAATAACTATTAATTTTATCTATAATTATAATACAAATTATTTGCTTATAACATCACATCTCATATATTGTCTTAAAGCCTCTGGTACAACTACTGAACCATCTTTTTGTTGGAAGTTTTCTAAAATAGCCGCAACTGTTCTTCCTATAGCAACTCCTGAACCATTTAATGTATGAACAAATTGTGGTTTATCCTTTGGAGTTTCTTTATATTTAATATTAGCTCTTCTAGCTTGGAAATCTTCAAAGTTTGAGCAGCTTGATATTTCAACATATCTACCATAACTTGGCATCCATACTTCTATGTCATATTTTAATGCTGCTGTAAATCCTAAATCACCCTTACATATTCTAACTATTCTATATGGTAATCCTAATCCTTGAAGAACTGATTCTGCATCTTGCACTAATTTATCTAATTCACTATATGATTCCTCTGGTTTACAGAACTTAACTAATTCAACTTTATTAAATTGATGTTGTCTTATTAATCCTCTTGTATCTCTTCCAGCTGAACCAGCTTCCGCTCTAAAGCAAGCTGAATATGCAGCATGTTTTATAGGAAGCTCATCTCCCTTTAATGTTTCGTTTCTATACATATTGGTTACTGGAACTTCTGCTGTTGGAATTAAAAAGTATCCATTGTTCTCTACTTTAAATGCGTCCTCTTCAAACTTAGGTAATTGACCTGTTCCTGTCATACTTTCTCTGTTAACCATATATGGAGGAAGTACTTCTGTATAACCATTTTCCAATGTATGCTTATCTAAAAAGTAATTTATTATTGATCTTTCTAATCTTGCTCCTAACGTTTTATATACAGTAAATCTTGATCCTGTTATCTTACTAGCTCTTTCAAAATCAAGTATATCAAGATCTGTACCTAAATCCCAGTGAGCCTTTGGTTCAAAATCAAATTCAGTTGGTTCTCCCCATCTTTTAATTTCTATATTATCAGCATCTGTTTCTCCATCTGGCACTTGTGGATTTGGAATATTAGGAATTCTTAGCATTATATAATTTATCTTTTCATCTATTTCTGATACTTTAATATCATGCTCTTTTATTTCGTCACCTAATTCTCTCATTTCAGCCATTATAGAAGAAACATCTTCACCTGCTTTTTTCTTCTTTGGAATTTCTGCTGATACTTGATTTCTCTTGCTCTTTAATGCCTCAACCTCAACTAATATAGCTCTTCTTTTCTCATCTAAACCTATAATTTCATCTATTACAGAAACATCAAAATCTTCTCCTCTATTTGATAAGGCTTTTTTTATTTCTTCAGGATTATTTCTTATTTTTTTTAAATCTAACATATTGTTACCCCTTCCTTGTATATCATTATTTTTTACATATAAAAAAGAGCCTCTATCCCTATATTAATAGGGACGAAAGACTCCGCGTTGCCACCCTAATTAATGATGCAATTTGCATCATTCTCTCAGTTAAAAAATTTAACGACTTCCGCCGTACTGCTCATCACAGCCCCTCCAAGGTGGATTCACAAATGTAAAATATCGATTTACACCAAACATCGACTCTCTAAAAAATTAACAATTGTTACTAGCCTCTTCAACGGTTTAAATTAAAAATAAATTTTTAATTTATTATATACATTTATTGTTATAATGTCAATATATTATAAAATTTATTCATCTTTACTTAAAGTCTTCGTACAAATTATATCAATACCTGTATTAAGTATATTCTTGCAAATAACATCTCCTCTTTTAATAGGTAATCCTATGTATATCCTACTTAATACCTTTGATATTTCAATCCATAATTTTTTATCAACTATTTTGCTACTTCTAACAGGAACAACATTATATCTTTTAGATCCTTTAATTCTAACAAGACTTGTAAAAATATCTTTTTCCTTCAACGTTATTCCTCCCTACATATCTTCAAATTCTTTTATTCTAGAGGCTAAAACTTTAGAGTTTTTAGAGTCTTCTACTATTTCTGTAGGACTCTTATCCATTTCTCTTGCTAATATATCTATTATCTTACTTATACAATAAGCACCATGACAATTACCAAATGTAGCTCCTGTTCTTCTCTTTACTCCTTCAACAGTTCTAGCTCCTAAAGGTCTTCTTATACTCTCAACAATTTCTCCCTCTGTCACTTGGTTACAAAGACATATTATTTTTCCATATCTTTTATCTAAAGCTATTATTTCATTTCTTTCACTTCTCGTCATATTTCTAAATCTATAATATTCTCTTCTTTTATCTATAAAATTTTTCTTTATGCTACAATTTAAATTATTTACTATAGTTTCACAAATCATATTAGATATAGATGGTGCTATAGTCACTTCTGCATAATGCTTTCCTGTAACCTTTATATAACCTTTACTAAAATTATTATCATCAATCAATATTAAGTCTTTATGAAAACTATCACTTAAAATGTTATTTACATCTCTTTTAGTGATGTTAGGTAATACCTTTTTTATTTTATTTATTGTTTCGTTAAACTTTAAGCGCTTTTTACTTCTTACAGCAGCTAAAGTTCCACCAGATAACAAAGGTGCTTCTAGAACAGTCTCTCCATTTTCCTCTAATTTAAAAACCACATTAGATAGATTTATGTTTTCATTATCTTCTAACAAAACATAATTTATATTAGCATCTGGTTCTTTAAATTTCATTCTGTCCATATCTATAGTATAGTTATCTCCTGGTATAGTATTTACAACTACCCTACAAGAAAACTTATTTTTATTTGTTGTTATATTAAATCCATTAGCGCCCTTTTTAATATCTTGAACTATTTCTTCTAGTTTAAAGTTAACTCCATTATCAAAAGCTACTTCAGCATAAGATATAGCTAAATCATAAGGAGATATAACTGCTGTATTTCTAGAATATAAAGCTTTTTTTATTTTTATATTTAAATTTGGCTCTACTTCATTAATATAATCTGGATCTACTAGATAAATATTATCTATTCCTCTTCTTAAAGCTCTATTATAAATTTCCTCTAGCTTTTTAACTTGCTCATCATTTTCAGCAATATGAAGAGATCCTGTTCTTTTAAATGGTACTTTAAATTTAGTAGCTACCTCTTCTATCATATAATTTCCTTTAGCTTCTAGTTTACTCATAAGATCATCGCTAGCTTCTAGTCCATCATAAACTACAGTTGTATTTATAAATGATATATCATCTGCAATATCAAAATCCTTTTCAATTACCGCAATATTTAAATTGTATTTTGATAATTCATAAGCAACAGCACAACCTACTATGCCACCACCTAATATCAAAACATCATAATCCATTGTACCCTCCTAATTTATATAAAATATAACACCTAAAATTATATCATACTTTCTCACTTGAATACTTATGAGGATTTATAATATTAAATAAGTATTAATATTATAAATACAAAAAAGAAACATAAAAATTTTAAAATCTTTATGTTTCCAAATTTATTATTACTCAGAATCTAATGATTCTAAAAATTTCCCTAATTCCTCAATATACTTTCCATAATCAGCCCAATTTCCTGATTTTTGTGCATTTATAGCATTATCATAAAGTTGTTTTGCCTTTTTTACATTGCTATTAGAAATATTGTTTTCTTGATTATTATTTAAATTATTGTTCTTTCCATCCTTATATCCAAATAAAAGCCCTAAAGCTTCTTCAACAGTATTAGCTCCTACTATTTGTTCACCATCAGATACTATTATTTTCTTTACCTCTGGAAGAGAATTTTCTGAATCTGCTTTTAAATATATAGTTTCTAAATATAGTAGTGATTCATTTATAGGTAATATTACTGTATCCCCATAATCAACTTTGGCTCCTTTTCCCTGCCATAAACTTATTTCTTTAGATATATCAGAATCTGTTCTTATTTTATTTTTAAATAAAACAGGACTATATACTGTTTTATCCGGTGGAAATCTATATAGTATTAACTCTCCATAATTATCTCCATCCATTCTAGCTGATAGAAGAGAAACCATATTCTGCTTACCCTTTATATTAAAATATTCAAATAAAAGCATCTCTAAATTTTTCTCTCCTGGCAATCTTGTCATCATATAAAGAGCTTCGTTAGTATTTTCTTTTCCCTCTATTTCATTTATATTTGATGAAACTTCCCATACATCCTCTTCAGTAAAAAATACTGTTGGATTTGTCATATGATACTTACCTAAAACATTACATTGAATATCAAATAAGTTTTGAGGATATTTAAAGTGATTTCTTATTCCATTTGGAGCACTTTCTACATCATTAAATAACCCCTTAAATATCTTAGAATAGCTTACGGCTATAGGATCATTTTTATCTACTAAATAAAAATTTGTATCTCCATTATATGCATCTATAACAACTTTTACAGAATTTCTTATATAGTTAAATTTCTTATCATAAGGTTTTGAATAAGGAAATTTATCTGTTGTAGTATAGGCATCTATAATCCAAAATAATTTTCCTTCATCTATAACAATATAAGGATCACTATCATAATCTAAAAATGGAGCTATTTTCTTTGCTCTTTCTACTATATTTCTATTTAAAAGAATTTTACTATCATTATTTATATCACTAGAAAAAAGTATTCTTATACTCTTTTCATTTATACTAAATAAAATTCTATTTAAAAAATTCATAGGTATACCAGATTCACCCTCATATTTGTTTGTTTTATTTTCTCCACCGCTTGGATAATCAAATTCTTCAACATCTGTATTTACTATAGCATAATCTAAATTTCCCTCTCCAAAATATATTCTAGGATTATCTAAGGGTATATCTGTAATATTATTTGTTGGTATATCCTTCATAAGAAAATCTGGTTGTCCTTCTGATGTAACAGAATTAACCTTACTCATAGTAACTCCATAGCCATGAGTGTATCTTAAATGTTTATTCTGCCATGTAGTTATGCCATTATAATCAATTTCCCTAGGTGCTAAAAATACTTGAGTATAATCTCCATTTATATTATATCTATCTGTATCTCCATCATAAAATTCATAAAAATTCTTTATTACTTGAACTTGATTATAAAAAGTTAAAACTGGAAGCATTGAATTAACTTTTAAATTTTCAATTATATCTTTATTTTGACTTAATTGCTCATTATTTAAATCATATTTAGGTGCAAATTCCCTTTCTTCTATACCATTAATATTAAAAGCCATTCTAGTAGCTTCAATATGATTTGATATATAAGGTTTTTCTAGCTCCATTTCATTAGATTTAACTATAAAGCTGTGAAATACATTAGCAACTATAGGTTCTATAACTATTAATGCCAATATAGATACAGCAGAAAATATAATTGGTTTTATTTTTAACTTTTTTATACTTATAAAAACAACTATTGCTGCAATTATACTTACTATGAAAATGACTCTATAAAATAATAAAGTTATCTTTACATCTGCATAACCTGCTCCATATACAACCCCTCTAGGACTATACAATAAACTATAAGACTTTAATATATATCCTATTGATATAACTATCATAAACGCAGATACAAGTACTGCAAGTTGTTTTCCTGCAAAATATTTAAATACATCCCTTGCACTATTATAATTAAAATTTGTTGAAAAAATTTTATCTTTTACATTTATTAAAATAAAAGATAAAAAAGTTATTACTATTAATGCAATTAATAATATTATTAATAAACTATAAAGTGATTGTAATAAAGGTAATTTAAAAACATAAAATGAAATATCATTATTAAATAATGGATCTTTATAATTAAACTCTACTGAATTAGTAAATTGAAGTATCCTATACCAATAGGTTGACGCTGTGCCATATGCTAAAACTAAAGATGTGATTAATGATACTATTATATTTATCTTATATATTTGTTTTTTCTTTTCATCACCTATAACTCCTAATACTTTTTTAACTATACTCTTTCCATAAAAGTATATAATTAAAAAACATATTAAAAAAATTGGAATCATTAATTTTAAAATAGCAATAATCTTAGTAAAATAAACGTTTAAATATCCAATTTCTTTAAACCACTGAATATTTATAATAACATTAGAACTTAAGAAAAATAAGCCTATTAAAGATACTAATATAGCTATAATAATGGCTATATTTTTTTTCATAAATTATTATCCCCCTCTTTATTATAAAATTAATTTTTATTATCACTTTCTCTTAAAATTACAAGAATCTTATTGTTTATATTAATATTTTTCATATGATGATATTCTATAGCCTCTAAAAATTCATATGAATATATATTGTTATTATAGTTTTTTAAAATCTCTACTCCCCTTTTAGAATGATTATAATAAATATCTATAAGCTTTATATTATTATATTTTTTTAACTTCCCCTTAGTTATTTTATCTAATATAACGATTATAGACTTTTCAAATATATTTAAAGGTCTATCTATTTTTCCTATATCATGTAATAGTCCAACTTTAGCTAAATCTTCTTCACTTAAATTTCCTTTATTAAAATCTCTCTCTAATAAATTTAAATTTTCTTTTGATACTCTAATACTATGAGCCTTATCTGATTTTTTTAATTTATTAAATAGTAACTTCTCCTCATCGTTTAAATACCTAGATATATACTCTTTATCTATCTCTTTAAATATAGAAGTAAATGCCCATATAAATTGTTTAACTCTATAGATAATCATTTTAAAACTCCTTAATATAAACAAATATATACAATACGGTAACATAATTTGGAATTTATTTAAAGCATTTTTAATAATTTATTTTAAAAATATTCACTTATATAAAAATAACTAGTTGAATTTTTAAAGTTATAAATCTAAATATATAATAATTTATAATTAGATATAGCAATTATTAAAACTTGTTATAATATAAAATTATGTACAAAAAAAGCTATGAACTTCTGTTCATAGCTTACTTTTTGGTGGAGGTAAGGAGATTCGAACTCCTGACCCCCTGCGTGCAAGGCAGGTGCTCTCCCAGCTGAGCTATACCCCCAAAAATGGTGGACCTTCAGGGACTCGAACCCCGGACCTACCGGTTATGAGCCGGTTGCTCTAACCAACTGAGCTAAAGATCCAAAACTAACCTGGCAACCATCTACTCTCCCACTCAGTCGCCCAAGCAGTACCATCGACCGTTTAAATCTTAACCTTCGTGTTCGGTATGGGAACGGGTGTAA
>NZ_FQVM01000033.1 GCF_900129365.1 Clostridium fallax | reverse complement strand
AATTAAACATCGAAGCACCACCGGCAATTTTTGCTTTTAATCTTCTTTTATTACAAAGTTTTTTATTAAATAAATGGAAACATATTGTTAATTTACATTTAATGGAAACAATAGTATAATAAAATTGATGCTTTTATTATATAAATTAAGTAATAAGGGGGAGAATTATATGGAGGATTTGATATTAAATTTTGATAAAAAAAGCCCTCAAAATAAAGAAAGTAAAATAAATGTTTTTGTTGAAAATAATACTGGAAAAAAGTTAGTTTATAAATTTTTATTAGGTAATGAAGGCGTTTGGAATAATTTAAGAGATTTTAATGAAGATGATAACTTTCAGTGGATACCTAAAGAGGATGGAAAATATTTTATAATGGTTCAAGCAAAAGAAAAAGATTCAAAAAAACCTTATGATTATAGTAAAAGAACAGAATATATAATAGGAAGTTCTGAAGAAAATATTATAAAAAATATTTATATAGATAAAGAAAAAATAAAACTTGGAGAAAAAATAGTTTTAGAGGTAGAAAGTAGAATACATCCAGCTATGTATAAATACTGGATAAGTGGAAAGGATGGATGGCAACTAATAAAAGATTATTCTGTAGATAATAGATTTATTTTTACCGCTAATGAACCAGGAAAACATCAGATATTAGTTGAATGTAAAGTTCCTGAATCTCAAAATAATTTTGATGATTTTAAAACAAAAGAATTCGAGGTGAGTGATATACAAAAGCCAGAAATAACAAACTTTAAATGTTTATCATCTGAACTTTTAGCAGGAGAAGAGCTGATTTTTCAGGTGGACAGTGAGTATGATGATGCAAGAACTACTTTATATAAATTTATTAAAATAGATGAAAAAGGTAAAGCTTTTTGTATTCAAGATTATTCTTCAAAAAGAATGGTAAACTTTATAGAAAGAAAACCAGGACAGTATAAATTACTTTGTTTAGCAAGAGATATGTATTCTAATAACCAATATGATGATAGAGCTATTATAGTTTATAATGTAAAATCATATAATCCAATAGAAATTAAGAGTTTTACAACAGATTTACATTCTCCTCAAATGAGTGGTACTAAAATTTTAATAAAAAGTGTAGTAGAAGGTGGAAGAAATTTATTATATAGATTTAAAATAGATGGTAATTATGGAGAGGATTCTGGATATATAAGAAATAGTAGTTATATTTGGGATTGTAAGTATGAAGGTGAATATAAAATTACTGTTTGGGTGAAAGATGAATCTTTTGAAGGTGAGTTTGAAAAAGAGGCTACCATTGATTATGTAATACAAAAAAAGAGTGAAAAGCCTATAAGAATATTAGATATTAAATTAGATAAAGAAAATAATCATCTTATAAAAGAGCCTATAAATGTAAAGGTAACAGCAGAGGGTGAAAATGATTTAAAATATAGTTTTATAGTTTATAAAGATGGTAAGGAAAAAGAAAAAATACCATATAGTAATTCTAATTGGGTAGATTTTATTCCAGAAGAAAGCGGAAAGTATGAATTAGAAGTAAGAATTAAAGATAAGTTTTCCCATAAAGAATATGATTGTCATCAGATAATAAATTTAAAGGTGAAAGAATATATAGAAGGAAATATAGACTATATATTGGTACCATCAAAGGAGTATTATTTAGTAGGAGATACTATAGAGATAGAATCCATATGTCAAAATACTAAAGATACTTTGATGAAATATGTTATATCTGTAGATGGACAAGTTATTGAAGAGACTGCATATATTCAAAATAAAAAATTAATATTTAGCCCTAAAAGATCAGGAAAATATATAATTGATTTATTTGCTAAAAATATTAGATGTGAAAAGGGATTTGATTGTAAAAAAGAAGTTAAAATATATATAAATGAAGCACCACCAGTTACTGAAACAAAAATTCACTGCGATACAACCTCCTTTGAAATAAATAAAGAAATAAGTTTTTCTGTAAATAGTAAAGGTGGAAAAGAAGTTTGCTATGAATTTTATATAATGGAGAAAGGTAATTGGAAGATAGTACAAAGATATAGTAGAAAAAATTACTATGTATTTATCCCATTTACAAAAGGGGTTTATAAGATATTAGTTTTATCAAAAAGTTATCATAAAAGATGTTCATATGAAGATTATGATACTTTTGAGTTTGTAGTAGAAGGAGAAAACGAAGAATCTAAATTTGAAAATTAATAGTATCTTTATAAAGTAAAATCCTAAAATGTACGATAATATTATAATAGTAATGTTTTGGGAGAGGTTTTTATGAAGATTGATAAAGTAGAACAAATTTTAGGAATGGAGATATTTAAAACTTATGCTAAAAAGGTATTAGGTGATAATCCAGCATTTGAATTAGTAATGCAAGCTATTACGGAAAGAATGGCTGATGATCAATTAAGAGAACAAAGAAATAATTCTACTGAAGAAACTAATAATGTTAATATAAATAGTAAGGATTCAATTAAGGCTAATTGGAATTTTAGACCGCTAACAAATGGAGATATATCTATAAAAAGCCAAAGTAGCAATGAAAAATCTAGTAATAAAATAAGAATTGAAAATGCAATTAATAAATCATCTAATAAATTTGGGGTAGATAGTAGGCTTGTAAGAGCTATTATAAAACAGGAATCTGATTTTAACCCATATGTAGTTTCAAGTGCTGGTGCCATGGGATTAATGCAACTTATGCCAGAAAACTGTAAAGAAGATGGAGTTAACGATCCTTTTAATATAGAAGAAAATATAGAAGGTGGAACTAAACAACTAAAAACTCTTCTAAAAATGTATAATGGCAATTATGAAATGGCATTAATGGGATATAATGCAGGTCAAGGAACAGTAGCGAGAAGGGGTGTAAAATCAATAGATGATTTATATAAAATGCCTAGAGAAACTCAAGATTATGTAAGAAAAGTTATGGGATATTATAATAGTCTTTAAATTATATAAAAACATTTGATATTTAAGATTGTATCAAGTGTTTTTTTATTTAAAATCTTAAATAAAAAATAAGGTTTAATTATAAATTTATTATTTTATTAAGGAGTAAATTTAAAGTAGTTTATAAATATTTTAAATATAATCTTTTGAATTTTAAATTAACTCAGTTATAATAATAATAATTCATAAAATAAGGAGTGTTTTTTTTGGAAAGATTAGATAAGGTATTATCAAATTTGGGATATGGTACTAGAAAAGAAATAAAGCAAATTGTAAAAAAAGGATTAGTAGAAGTTGATGGAATAGTTGTTAAAGATAATGGAATGCAAATAGATCCTGAAAAATCAAAGATAATAATTAATGGTGAAGAAATATATTATAGAAAATATATATATCTACTTATGAATAAACCCCAAGGAGTTGTATCAGCGACTTTTGATAATTATGATGAAACAGTAATAGACCTTTTATATACAGAACATCAAGTTTTTAATCCATTTCCAGTAGGAAGATTAGATAAAGATACTGTAGGATTACTTTTATTAACAAATGATGGTGAGTTAAATCATAGATTAATATCACCTAAATGGCATGTAGATAAAGTTTACTTTGCTAAAATTAATAAAAAAGTTACAGAAAAAGATGTGAAAGCCTTTGAAAAGGGTGTTATATTAGATGATGGATATAAATGTAGAAGTGCAAAACTTGAAATATTGGAAGCAGATGATTGTGAATCAAAGGTTTACGTAACCATACAAGAAGGTAAATTCCATCAAGTAAAGAGAATGTTTGAAAGTGTAGATAAGAAGGTTACATATTTACAAAGAATAAAATTTGGACCATTAAATCTTGATGAAACATTAGAAGAAGGAGAATATAGAGAGTTAACTGAAGAAGAAATTGCACTTTTAAGACAAGATTAATCAATAAAAAACAAATACCTATTATAATATGAAAAAAATAAATTTTTTAATATTTTTTTTTACAAAATTACTTGCAATTTTTCATTGTATTGACTATAATAATCTCTGCAAGGATAAATAAAAGGAATAAATAGCCCCCTTTTTATTTATTGCTTATTGCTAACGCAGCCTAGCCCCAAGGGTTGCGTTTTCGTTTGTTTATTTTACTCTTAGCTCAGCTCTGCAAGTTTGAACGGTATAAAACTTGCAGAGCAATTTTTTTGCCTTCAAATGTCAGAATTTAAAAAATTTAACAAAAGTTTTATTGTAAACATTATCAATAAAGTGTTAAAATATTAATAGGTAAAAATCGGGGGTGTGAGTATGGAAAGTTATAAGTCAAAATTAGAAAGTAAAGATATGGATTTTTTATTTGAAGCTATTTTAAGCCTTAAAAATAAAGAAGAATGTTATAAATTTTTTGATGACATATGTACTATTAATGAAATAAAAGCTTTAGAGCAAAGACTCCAAGTAGCAAAAATGTTAAAGCAAAGAAGAACTTATTTAGATATAGCTAGTACTACTGGAGCAAGTACTGCAACAATAAGTAGAATAAATAGGTGTTTAAATTATGGCAGTGATGGATATAATTTGGTATTTGATAGAATAGATTGGAAGAATGATTAAAATTTAATGCCGATAACGAATAATAACTTGCAAATTATTGCAAGTTATTATTCGTTATCGGCATTTTTATTCAAAGTATCAAATTATAAAATAAAAAATATATATAAACTTAAAAATATTGATGGATATTGATTTAAAGTTTAAGTAATATGGTATAATATTTAATAGCTTAGTATAGTGGAAATAGAGGAATATAAAGTTCCTCTTTTTCTTATTTAAGGAGTGATTTAATGGATTTAAAAAAGCTATTAAACAAGGAACAGTATGAAGCAGCTACAACAATAGACGGACAGTTATTAATTTTAGCTGGTGCAGGTTCAGGTAAAACAAGAGTTTTAACCTATAGAATTGCATATATGATAGGAGAGAATGATATAAAGCCTTACAATATATTAGCCATAACTTTTACTAATAAGGCAGCACAAGAAATGAAGGAGAGAGTTAAAAGTCTTATAGGGGATAAGGCTGACAATATGTGGATATCAACATTTCATTCATCTTGCGTAAAAATCTTAAGAAGAGAAATTGAAAAAATAGGATATAGAAGAGACTTTACCATATATGATTCTTATGATCAAAAGGCTTTAATTAAGCAATGCATGAAAGAGATTAATATAAACGATAAAGATATTACGGAGCAAGAAATATTATCTAAGATAGGTAAGGCTAAGGATAATATGATTACTGCAGATCAATATAAAAGAATTAAAGAGAGCGAATTTAGAGAAAATAAAATAGCAGATGTCTATCTTTTATATCAAAAAAGATTAAAAGAAAATAATGCATTAGATTTTGATGATTTAATATTTAAAACTGTAGAATTATTCTCAAAACATAATGAAACATTAGAATTTTATCAAAATAAATTTAAATATATAATGATTGATGAGTATCAAGATACTAACAAAACTCAATATGAATTTGTAAAACTTCTTGCAAGTAAACATAAAAATATTTGTGTTGTTGGTGATGATGATCAATGTATATATGCTTGGAGAGGAGCAGATATAAGAAATATTTTAGAGTTTGAAAAGGACTATCCAAATGCTAAGGTAGTTAAACTAGAACAAAATTATAGATCAAAAGGAAATATATTAGAAGCGGCTAATGAAGTAATAAAAAATAATACAGAAAGAAAGAATAAGGCTCTTAGAACAGAAGCGGAAAATGGAGAAAAAATTAAAGTATATAGAGCTTATTCAGATAGTGATGAAGTTCAGTTTATAGTTTCAGAGATAAAGAAGGAAATAGAAGAAAATAATAAAACCTATAAAGATTTTGCTATTTTATATCGAACCAATGCTCAATCACGTTTATTTGAGGAAAACTTTATAAAAAGAGGAATTCCATATAGATTAATTGGTGGTACAAAGTTCTATGATAGAAAAGAAATTAAGGATATAATGGCATATTTAAAAGTAATTAATAATCCATCAGATGGAATTAGTTTAAGAAGAATTATTAATGTTCCTAAAAGAAACATTGGTGATGCTACTATTGAAAAAGTACAAAATTTTGCTAATGACATAGATGATACATTATATAATGCATTATTAGATTCTGAGATGAATCCATCATTAACATCAAGAAATTTAGCATCCATTAAAAAATTTACTGAACTTATGGATGATTTTATAATGATATCTAAGGATCTTTCAGTTTCTATGCTTATTGAAGAAATATTAGATAAAACAGGATATTTAAAAGGGCTTAAAGATTCAAAAGAGCCAGAAGATGAAAGTAGAATAGAAAACCTTAAAGAATTGGTTTCAGCAGCTGTAGAATTTGAAAAAGGTGAGGAAGAAGATAAATCATTGTCTGCTTTCTTAGAAAAAACTGCTTTAGTACAGGATGTAGATAATTTAGATGAAGATGCAGACTCATTAGTACTTATGACTGTACATTCCGCTAAAGGATTAGAATTCCCAGTAGTATTCATGGTAGGAATGGAAAATGGAATCTTTCCTGGAACTGCCTCATTTAATTCAGAGTCTGAAATGGAAGAATCAAGAAGACTTTGTTATGTTGGAATAACTAGAGCTAAAGAAATTTTATATATGACATCTGCTGAAATGAGAAGAGTATTCGGAAGAACTGTAGCATATTCTCAATCAGATTTTATATCAGAAATACCTGCACAACTAAAAGAATATTTAAAAGGTAAATCTTCAGGATTATCAACAAGAAGCAGTATGACTAGTGGAAAAAGTTCCTATGGACAAAGTTTAAATCCTCATTCATTGAGAAGTAGTTATAATGAAAGCAATGCCTTTAAGCATAAAAGCATAAAAGAAGCTACTAAAGATTTATCTGACATTATAAATAATGATAGTAGTAGCAGCAAGATGTTAACTGCAGAAGAAGCTACGATGGGAAGAAAAGTTAAACATCCAAAGTTTGGAGTGGGAACTATAGTAAAGACAGCTAAAAGTGGGGATGATGTTAAGCTTACTATAGCTTTTGACAGTCAGGGAATTAAAAATTTAATGTTAAGTTTTGCTCCGCTAGAATTATTATAATAATGATTAATTTAAATCATCTTAAACTTTAGAGGTGAATTACATGGATAAAAAAGAATTAATAGAACAATTAGTAAAAGAACTTAATAAATATGCTTATGATTATTATGTTTTAAGTAATCCATCTATATCAGATAAACAATATGATAAAAAATATGATGAACTTATAAAACTTGAAGAAGAAACTGGATATATACTACCTTATTCACCTTCTCAAAGAGTTGGAGATGTAGTTTTATCAGAGTTTCAAAAATATACTCATAAAGCAAAGCTTTGGAGTTTAGATAAGGCACAAAGTATAGAAGAACTTGCAGCTTGGCATGAAAAAAATCTTAAATTTATAAAAGAAAATAATTTACCAGAACTTAAATATGTAATTACTAAAAAATTTGACGGATTAACTTTAAATTTAACTTATGATGAAAATGGAGTTTTAGTAACAGCTGCTACTAGAGGAACAGGAGAAGTTGGAGAAGAAGTCACAGCTCAAGCAAAAACAATAAAATCTATTCCGTTAAAGGTTGACAATGATACTGTTTTTGAAGTTCATGGAGAAGCTATTATGACTAAAGAAGCTTTTGAAAAATATAATGAAGCAGCAATAACGCCATTAAAAAATTTAAGAAATGGAGCAGCTGGAGCTTTAAGAAATTTAAATGTTAGAGAAACAGCTAAAAGAAATCTCTCAGCATTTTTTTATGATGTAGGATATAAAGAGGGAAAGCAATTTAAGACCTATGTTGAAATGATGGAGTTTATAAAAAGAATGGGATTACCTGTAGATGATTATATGAAGATATGTACATCTATGAATGAAATCCAACATGAAATAAACTACATAGAGGAAATAAGATTTGATCTTAATTATGATATTGATGGAATAGTTATTGCAATAGATGATATAAAAACAAGAGAGCTTATGGGATATACTATAAAATTTCCTAAATGGGCAATAGCCTATAAGTTTGAAGCTCAAGAAGCTACAACTAAACTTTTAGAAGTTCAGTGGAATGTTGGAAGAAGCGGAAGAGTTAATCCAACAGCTATATTAGAGCCAGTTTCTTTAGCAGGAGTTACTGTAAAAAGGGCTACTCTTAATAATATGGATGATATCAATAGAAAAAACATTAGACTTTATTCAGAGGTCTTTGTAAGAAGAAGCAATGATGTTATTCCAGAAATAATGGGAGTAGTTGAAGATAGCTTAAAAGATAGTGAAAAAATTATTCCACCAACTATTTGTCCAGCTTGTGGTGCACATTTAGTTCAAGAGGGAGTTTATTTAGTTTGTGAAAATACTTTAAGCTGTAAACCTCAGATGGTAAAATCTATTGTTCATTATGGTTCAAGAGAAGCTATGAACATAGAAGGTTTTTCTGAAAGAACTGCAGAACAATTGTTTGAAAAGTTAGATATAAAATCTATATCAGATCTTTATAAATTAAAAAAAGAAGAATTAATAAATCTTGAAAAGTTTGGACCTAAGAAGGCAGAGAACTTATTAAATGCAATAGAAAAAAGTAAGGATTGCAAGTTATATTCTTTTATTTATGCTTTAGGAATCCCTAACGTAGGAGTAAAAACATCAAAAGATTTAGCAAAAAAATTTAAAAACTTAGATAACTTAGAAAAAGCTAGCTTTGAAGATTTAGTATCTATACCAGATGTAGGAGATATAGTAGCTAAATGTATATTAGAGTTTTTTAAAGAAGAAAAAACAATAAATACAATAAATGAACTTTTAAATATTGGAGTTACACCAGTTTATGAAGAATTAGAAATAAAAGAAAATTATTTTGATGGAAAAACTGTTGTAGTTACTGGAACATTAAAAAAATATACTAGAAGTGAAATAAAAAATAAATTGGAATCCCTTGGGGCAAAGGTTTCTGGAAGTGTAAGTAAGAAGACTAATTATGTAATAGTAGGTGAAGATGCGGGCTCAAAATATGATAAGGCTGTAGAATTAGGAGTTCCAGTATTATCCGAAGAAGAATTTCAAAATATGCTTGGAGAATAAAATGAAAAAATTAATAAATTTTTTATGTTTATTAGCAGCATTTATAACAAGTATTAGTATAGTTTGCACTTTACTTACAACGTATCAATTTTTATATGTAAATCAGATTTTTAGCACTTATAGAACAATTCAAATAGGAATTTTTGTAACTATGATTTTATGGGCAATAAAGTTTATTTTCTTTGATAAAGGAGAAAAAAGATATTTTTATGGGGTTTTATGTATTTTAATTTCAATAGCTTCTCTATGTTTTATTATAAGTAATGTAAAATAGATTTTAATAAGGATAAGAAAAGAGGAATATCTTATGTTAATTACTAAAAGTGATTTAGATTATTTAGAAATATTATCAAAATTAAGTTTTGATGAAAAAGAAAAAGAAAAATTGCTAGAAGATTTAAATGAATTCTTACAATATGTTGATAAGATAAATGAAATAAATACAAAAGATATAGAAATTACAGTAAATCCTTATTATATTGAAAATAAATTTAGAGAAGATGAAATAGAAGAATATAAAAACATAGAAAATATAATGGAAAATGCACCTGAACACTTTAAAAGTTATATAGTTGTTCCAAAGGTTATAGATTAAAATAAAAGTGGAAGGTGAAGAAAATGGAACTTAAAAATCTAAAAGCTCATGAATTAAAAAAACTTATAAATAAAAAAGAATTATCGGTAGAGGAAATAATAAGAGAACATTTAAAAGTAATTAATTCGATAGATAGTAAGGTTGGGGCTTTTTTATATGTTTCAGAAAAAGAAGCTATTGAGAAGGCAAGAAAAATAGATGAAAAAATAGCAAAGAATATAAATTTAGGCATTTTAGGAGGAATTCCTTTAGGAGTTAAGGACAATATTAATGTTAAAGGAATTCCTAATACCTGTGGGTCAAAAATTTTAAAAGAATTTATTTCACCTTATGATGCTACAGTAATTGAAAAAATAAAAAAACAAGATGGAATAATATTAGGAAAATTAAATATGGACGAATTTGGAATGGGTTCATCAACGGAAAATAGTGCTTTTAAATTATCTAAAAATCCATGGAATTTAAATAAAGTACCAGGAGGTTCTTCAGGAGGTTCAGCAGCTGCAGTATCATCATTAGAAGTTCCTATTGCTCTTGGAACGGAAACTGGTGGCTCAGTTAGACAGCCAGCTGCTTTTTGTGGATTAGTTGGAATAAAGCCAACTTATGGTAGAGTATCAAGATCAGGAGTGGTAGCTTTTGGATCAACTTTAGATCAAGTAGGTACTATGGCAAGAGATGTAGAAGATTGTGCACTACTTTTAGAAGTCATTTCTGGATTAGATAAATATGATTCTACCACTGTAGATATTAAAGTGCCTAATTATTTAAAGTTTCTAAAAGAAGATTTAAAAGGTATAAAAATAGGAGTTCCAAAAGAATTTTTTTCTAATGAATTAGATGAAAACATAAAAAAACTTATTTATAATGGATTAGAAGTTTTAAAGGAAAATGGAGCGGAAATTAGAGAATGCTCATTTTCATTATCAGATTATTCTTTAGCTACATACTATATAATTTCCTCAGCGGAAGCTTCATCAAATTTAGCTAGATTTGATGGAATTAAATATGGCTATAGAGATGATGGCTATAAGGATTTAAATGAATTATATATAAAATCTAGAAGTTATGGTTTTGGAGATGAAGTTAAAAAAAGAATAATCATTGGAAACTATGTTTTATCTTCTTCACAATATGATGAATATTATAATAAGGCATTAAAAATTAGAAGTTTGATTATAAATGAATTTAAAAATATTTTTAAAGAATTTGATGCTATAATAGCACCTACTACACCAACTACAGCTTTTAATATTGGAGAGAAAAGTACATTAGATATGTATTTATCAGATATATATACAACTCCTGTTAATGTAGCAGGAATTCCAGCAATAACTGTTCCTTGTGGATTTTTAAATAACTTACCTGTAGGAATGCAACTAATAGGCAATTATTTTAAAGAAGATATTCTATTTAATATAGCTTATAGCTATGAAAAATCTACTAACTGGAACAGTAAATATCCTAATCTTTAGGAGGGGTGTGGAAATATGGAGTTTGAATCAATTATAGGATTAGAGGTTCATGCTGAACTTCTTACAAAAACTAAAATTTTTTGTAGCTGTAAAACAGAATTTGGTGGAGAACCTAATACTCATATTTGCCCTGTTTGTATGGGGCTTCCAGGAGCTCTTCCAAGATTAAATAAAAGGGTAGTTGAATTAGGAGTAAAAGCAGGATTGGTTTTAAATTGTGAAATAAATAAAATTTCTAAAATGAATAGAAAAAACTTTTATTATCCAGATTGCCCAAAAAATTATCAAATAACTCAAGATGATGTGCCATTATGTAAAAATGGTTACATTGATATTGAAGTAGCTGATAATAAATATAAAAGAATTGGAATAGAAAGAATACATATAGAAGAAGATGCTGGAAAGCAAATACATGAGAAAAATAATACTTTAGTAGACTTTAATAGAGCAGGAATTCCTTTAATAGAAATAGTTTCTAAACCAGATATAAAGACAGCAGAAGAAGCGGTACTATATTTAACGAAACTTAAAAGTATATTGTCTTCTAGCAATATATCTGATTGTAAAATGGAAGAGGGATCTTTAAGATGTGATGTAAATATCTCTGTAAAACCTAAAGATACAAATGAGTTTGGTGTTAGAACAGAGATAAAAAATATGAATTCTTTCAAAGCCTTAGAAAAAGCATTAAATTATGAATTTAATAGGCAAGTAAATTCTATTAAAAATGGTGAAAGATTAAGTTCAGATACTAGAAGATGGGATGAAACTTTACAAAGAACTATAATTATGAGACAAAAAGAAAAAGCAAGAGATTATAGATATTTTCCAGATGGAGATCTTGTAACAATTAATTTAAAAGATAGATTTATGAATGATATAAAAAATACTATAGAAGAATTACCTCATGAGATGGAAGAAAGATTTATAAAGAACTACAATATACCTAAATATGATGCAAGAGTTTTAACGTCAACATTAAAAATGGCACAATTTTTTGATGAGGTAGCTAAAATTTCTAAGGAGCCTAAGTTAGCATCAAATTGGATTATGGGTGATTTATCAAGATTACTTAATGAAAATAAAACTTTTATAGAAAATTTAAGATTTAATCCCTCAGATTTAGCTAATTTAATAACCTTAATAAAAGAGGGCTGTATATCTAATTCTATAGGAAAACAAGTTATAGAAGAAATGTTTTACTCAGGGAAATCTCCTAAAATTATAATAGAAGAAAAGGGATTAAAACAAAATAATAATAAAGATATTATAAAAAGGTTAGTTAATGAAGTACTAGACAATAATCCTAAGGCTTTAGATGACTATAAAAGTGGTAAGACAAAGATAATAGGATTTATAGTAGGCAAGGTTATGAAATCAACTAAGGGAAGATCTAATCCTAAAATAGTAAATGAAATAATAATAGAGGAAATAACTAGAAGATAAATAGACTTAAATGGAGCATTAAATAGTTTTATATAAAACCATTTACCGTTTTTATAAGAATAGATTGGTACTTTAGTATAGTATATGAAGTTATAAAATTATATTTTTACTATAAAATTTTTTGTTTAAATAAGTATTGTCAATTATATAGTTATTAACTATCCTTATGGTAGATGATATACTTTTATCATAGAAAAATTTGATATTCTTCATTGTAAAATTTAGTGTTTATGTAGGAGTAAATTTTATATTTTATCTACTGAAAATTAGCTCGTATAGGGGGACAATAAATTAGCAAGTGAAGGAGATGTTATTATTTTATGTCACTAACAACAAAACGGGCTTTAGAAGCATCTTTAAAAAATCTGCTTCTAAAAAAACCCCTTGATAAAATTACAATAAATGATATTGCTGAAGATTGCCAAATTAATCGTATGACATTTTATTATCACTTCAAAGATATTTATGACCTTGTGGAATGGTCATGCATTGAGGATGCACGTAAAGCTCTTGAAGGCAAAAAAACCTATGACACATGGCAACAAGGTTTCTTACAGATTTTTGAAGCTATGCTTGAAAATAAGCCCTTTATTATGAATGTTTATCGTTCAGTAAGCCGAGAACAGATAGAGATTTATCTTTATAAATTAACATACGAATTACTTATTGGTGTTATCGAGGAAAAATCAGATGGAATGACTATCCATGAGGAAGACAAAAAATTCATTGCTGATTTTTATAAATATGCGTTTGTAGGTCTAATGCTAGATTGGATTAAAAAAAACATGAAAGAAGATCCTAAAGTTATCATAGAACGATTGGTACTAGTTATGAATGGAAATATTACTAGAGCTTTAAATAGTTTTCATTTAGACAGTAATTTATCAAAAACCACTTAATGATAAAACTTTTATCATAGTGGTTTTTTTGTTTATTGTTTAATTATTCTAAAATAATTATGATGAAAATAACGATAGGATATTAATTCATAGGAGGAAAATATTATGTATTATTCAAGTGGAAACTATGAAGCATTTGCACGTCCTAAGAAGCCTGAAAATGTTGATGGAAAGTCAGCATATATTATTGGAAGTGGTCTTGCTGCACTTGCCGCTGCCTGTTTTTTAGTAAGGGACGGTCAGATGAAGGGTGAACATATTCATATTTTTGAAAGGGATCCCATTCCTGGTGGTGCATGTGATGGCTATAAATATGAAAATATTGGCTATGTTATGCGTGGCGGACGTGAAATGGATAATCATTTTGAGTGTATGTGGGATTTATTTCGATCTATTCCGTCAATTGAAACCGAAGGGGTTTCTGTTTTAGATGAGTATTACTGGCTTAATAAAGAAGATCCAAACTATTCCCTTTGTCGTGCCACTGTAAATCGAGGAGAAGATGCTCATACAGATGGAAAGTTTGATATCTCCGATAAAGGTGCAATGGAAATTATGCATTTATTTTTTACACCAAATAATGAACTTCAGGATAAAAGTATAACTGATGTATTTGATGATGAAGTTCTTCAATCTAATTTTTGGCTGTATTGGCGTACTATGTTTGCTTTTCAAAATTGGCATTCAGCACTTGAAATGAAGCTTTATATTCAACGTTTCATTCATCATATTGGTGGTCTGCCAGATTTTAAGGCTTTACGCTTTACAAAGTATAATCAATATGAGTCTATGATTTTACCTATGGTAAAATATCTTGAAGGTTTTGGTGTTCAGTTTCATTATTGTGTCAAAGTTGTTAATGTGAACTTTGATTGTACAATTGATAAAAAACAGGCTACTAGAATTGAAGTTATTCGTGATGATGAGAAAGAATTTATTGATTTAACAGAAAATGATCTTTTATTTATAACTAATGGAGGTTGTGTTGAGAATTCAACTATTGGTGATCAGAATACATCTGCAGGATTTAATAAGGAAATTAAGGCTGGAGGCGGCTGGGATATGTGGCGTAAAATCGCAGCACAAAATGATGCTTTTGGTCATCCAGATAAATTCTGTTCTAATCCAGAACAATCTAATTGGATGAGTGCTACAGTTACTACTTTAGATCAAAAAATTATTCCGTATATAAAAAATATTTGCAAACGTGATCCTTTCTCTGGTAAGATTGTCACCGGTGGAATTGTAACAGTGAAGGATTCATCATGGCTTTTAAGCTGGACAATTAATCGTCAGCCTCAATTCCATAATCAACCTAAAAATCAATGTGTTGTTTGGCTTTATGGTCTATTCTCTGATAAGATTGGTGATTATGTGAAGAAGCCTATGAGAGAATGTACTGGTAAAGAAATTTGCATGGAGTGGTTGTATCATATTGGTGTACCAGAAAATGAAATAGAGGATATGGCAGAAAACAGTGCAAATACAGTTCCTTGTATGATGCCATATATTACAGCATTTTTTATGCCACGAGCTTATGGTGACCGTCCTGATGTAGTACCACAAGGAGCTGTTAACTTTGCTTTTATTGGTCAGTTTGCTGAAACAAAGAGAGACACAATTTTTACCACAGAATATTCCATTAGAACAGGTATGGAAGCTGTTTATACATTACTTGATATTGATCGTGGTGTTCCAGAAGTTTGGGGTAGTGTATATGATGTGAGAGATCTTATTAATGCAACTGTTCAATTGCGAGATGGTAAGAAAATAACAGATATGGAGCTTAGCTTTAAAGAAAAGATTGCATTAAAGGAAATACTTAAGAAAATTGAAGGAACAGATATTGAAATTTTATTGAAGGAGTATAATATGATATAACTTGATTTTAATTTAGTATAATTTAAAAGTATAGTTATGAGTAATTTACATTGTAACATACGTCTTTGAGGTTAGAAAGATAGTATATAAAAATGTTATACTGCTAGGGAAAATAAATAGATTTATGTAATTATTATTTTGATTATTTTAAATATTACTGGAAAGTTTTCTTACCAGTAATATTTTTTTGATAAATTATAAAATTACTCAAGTGGAAATATATTATAATATTTTATATTCAAAAGATTATGAAGAAAAATACTTTTATAAAAAAGAGGATTCTTAATTTGAATCCTCTTTTTTAAGTATTTACTTTATATAAGAACTAATTATAGATTACATAGAATCCCTATTATTATCTATTTTATTAGAGGAGTTGTCCTTAGATAAAACATCATTTAGATTCAAAGTTTTATCAATGTTATCTATATAAAGGGTATCTTCTTTTGTTAAATAATCATTATCAGAATCTTCATTACAATTAAATTTATTAGAATTTTCAATGGGCTTTACGTTTTCAATCTTTGATGATATTAAGTTTACATTTTGTATAAGTTTTTCTAATAAATAATTTTTATATTTAAGCTGGCTATAAGATTTATTAGCTATAACAAAAGCCCAAATACCTAAAAATATAAAAGTTAACATAGTAAAAATACCTATTATTTGTACTGCAACGGTCATAAAATCACTCTCCATATATAGAACTCTTAGTAATTTATTATAACATATTTTGATTATTTATAAAAAATAATTAAAAATTTATAGAGATTAATCATATAATTTAATATAGTAAGTTTTTGGAGGCTTATACTTTGGGTATATTTCAGTCTATTTTTTATAGGTTAAATAAAAAGTCTATAGACAAGGCATTATTAAAGTTTAAAAAAATCCCTATTGATATTGTTTACAATATTATAGAAAAAAGCTGTTGGAGATATGGTATAAAATGTGAAGTAATATTAAAGACAAAAACTGAACTAGAACTTAAATTAACTGGAAAGAAGGAAATTACATTATTAAAGTTTCATAAAGCTTTTGTGGTTTTCAAAGAGGATTATGAAAAGATGCTATCTCTAGGGGAAATTATATTTGCAAAAAAGATAGTATATATAACTACAGGAGTATTTCACGGAGAGGTATATAAGGAAAATATGTGGAGAATATCAAGATGCAAAGTTATTTTAGATGATAATTATAATTTTATAAAAAGGCAAGTTTGGCTTAAAAAGGATTTTAGAGATCACTTAAAATATAAAAAATTAGATTTTTCTAGATATTTGCCATTATAATAAGTTTAATAAGTGGATATTAAGTCAATAATTACAAAGAGGATTTTAACGGAGGAAGATATATTATGAAAAGACTTAATATCATTGTTTTAGTTATAATTATAGTATCTTTCTTTTTTACAGGATGTATAAAAGAGAAGGAAGTAAATTTAGTTAAAGAAGATAGTAATAATGTAGTTATAGGTGTTGATAAACTTCCAGAAACACTAGATATAAATAGCAATCTATCTGTTAGAGATTATGATATATTTTGTGCTCTTTTTGATGGATTAGTTGAACTTAAAGAAAATGGGGAAGTAGTAGGAGCTTTAGCAGAAAAATATGAAGTAAGTAATGATGGATTAGAGTATATTTTTTATTTAAGGGATAACCTATATTGGAGTAATGGAACTGAAATAAATTCAGACGACTTTATCACTTTTTTTAAAGAAATACTATCTCCTAATAATAAAGGAGTAGAAGATTTATATTCTATATATGGAGTTAAAGATTATAATGAGGGGAAAAGCTCTTTTGAAAAAAATGTTTCTATAATGAAAGTTGATGATAAAACATTAAAAATACGAATGAATAATAAAGATGATAATTTTATATATACCTTGGCAAAACCTAAATATAGGCTAAGAAAGATAAATAAAACCTTAGAGAATTATAAGCTAGATTTTAATAATTTAATTACAACAGGAGCTTTTACTATATCAAATGTAGATGAAAATGAAATACAACTTATAAAAAGAAATAATTATTATGAAAAAGAATATTCTAATATAAGAAATATTACTATAAAATCTACAGGTACAGAAGAAATAGCATTAGTTTCACTTTTAATGGAAGAAGTAGATATTTTATTTGATATACCAATATCTGAAAGTGAAAATATGCTAGAAAAAAATAAATTAGATATAACTCCATTAAGTATAGTTAAATTAATAGAATTTAATAAAAATAAAGATAAAGAAGTAAATGATATAAATTTAAGATTAGCTATAGAACAGAGTATTATATGGGAAATTTCAACTTTAGATTTAGTAAAAAATTTTAAGGGAGAAATGTCTTATGGAGCATTTAAGAGAAAGTCAGAAAATGGAGCAGCAAAGGTTACTATTAATAAAATGGCAGATTATGAAGGTGAACGTCAAAAAGCTAAAAATAAAGCAAAGGATATAATTAAAAGTATAGATTATAAAGGAAATCCTTTGACTTTACTAGCATTAGATACTTTAGAAAATAAACAGATAAGTGATTTTATTGCTAAAAGTTTAAAAAACATATCTGGAATAAATGTAAAAATAAATCTATGTAGTGAAGAAGAATTTAAAGAATTAATTATTCAAAATAAATATGATATGGTTTTAAGAGACTATAACTATGAAGAACATAATTATTATGATACTTTAAATTTGTCAGATATAAAAAATAATAAAGATAACTTAATTAAAGATAAATATTTAATATCATTATATTTTAAAAATTTACTTACTTGTAGATCAAAAAAAGTAGGATATTTATCTTATTATGGAGATGGAATATTAAAATTAAAAGATATTATTATAAATGAAGATTAATAAATTTAATAAAATCAATGTATAAGTCCACCTTCAAATAATTATTTAAAGGTGGACTTTATACTATTTAATATTTTAAACTTCACTGCTTGGGGATTCTGAAGCTATAGAATTTACATTAGTATCTACAGATTTAGATGTATTACAACAATCATCTTTAGAATTTATAGTATTTTCTTCTATTATTATATTATTCTCTTCTAAATCTATATTTGAATCATTAGAATCTCTTTTTGAAGTAAATAAATTATCTAAAACTTCATCCTTAAATAGTATTATAAATAAGAAGAATATAAACATATTTTTACTGCTATCAAAGGATGATTTAGAAATTGAAAATTCATCTTTCTTTTTTGAATATGATACATTTTTTATAAATATTGGAGCTAATCCAATAGATTCAGGTGAAGGGCTAGAGGCCATTTTAAACATAGTTTCTTCTAATAAATCATCAGCGTTTAATGAAAGATTAATATATCTATCTTCACTATCTAAAGATGGAGCATCTGGCCAGCTTAAGACTATTCCAGAGTTTATAACAGATGATTTATAGAAAGTAGATATTAAAGATTTCATTTTAGAATCTTCCTCTGAAGAATCATTATATAGTATCATATTCATTAAATAAGTTATAATTTCAAAAGATGAATATTTAATTTGTTTTTTATCATTATTTTTTAAGATTATACCTTTATCTTCATCATATAATTTTACGTGCCTATCACTTAAGTATATAAAGTAATCTTTAAATTTATAAAGATTAGTGTTTTTATAAGATAAATATAGATTTATAGAAAACATAGAGGAATAATCTATGTCATTTAAAATATAATTTTTCTCTTCAAACTTATCTATCATATAATCTGTAAAATCTATTATTAAATTTTTTAAATCTTCACTAGGACATAATTTATAAAATGAATTAAATGAAGTTAATAATTTTAATGATTCTTCAAAGGAAACATTAAGTAGTTCCTCTCTAAAGTTTAAAAACATATTTAAGATTTCCATAGAAAATATTTTATATTCTTCAGAGTTCTTATCATCCTTAGAAACTTTCCAATAATAATAAAAAGCATTCATCATAAAAGCTTGATCTGAAAGTTTAAATTTTTTTTCTATATCACACAAATTAAAATCAGAATGGGTTGTAGATATATTCTTTTTTGAAATAAATACACCTTCATCATTTCTAAGATGCTTTAAGTAAAAGTCTAATTGCAATTTTCCTAATGCTTTATATATGTTTGATAGGCCATAATTATAATCATTTACTCCTTTGAAGTGATTATAGTAGTCTACAAAATTAAGGATACAGTAAGTCATAAGTGCATTAGAAGAGCAAAGAATTTCAGATTTCATATTATCTTCTGACCAAGAGTGAAAATGCTTTGTAGAAGTAAACTTTGGGCGTCCTTTTTTATATATGCATAAGAGTGGAGAAAAATCCTTTAATATGTTAATATCATTGTTAGAAAGATATTTTTTAGAGTTTTTTAAAGAGGCTATAATACCACATCTAGACTCTAATACCAAATGTTTAAGTGCCTCTTTTGATAGATAGAATAGTTGACTTTTAATTTCTTTTGTGGAAAGACTGTTCATTCTAAAGAAAGGACCTATATATCTCAAATCTTTCACCTCTTAAAATTAATCCTTATACTATAATATGTTTTTATACTTAAAAGATTACATAAATAACTGAAAAGGAGACTGTTTTATGAAAGTTGGTAAGTTAAATTGGGATGATTTAAGTTCCATCTTAGATAAAAATAAAGGAATGACAAGAGATGAAGTAAAGCTTGCAAATGGAATAGGAGAGGATTGTGCTATATTAGATTTTGGAGAATACGACTGTGTTATTTCTACAGATCCTATAACTGGAGCAGATAATAATATAGGAAAACTAGCAGTTAATATTAATTGTAATGATATAGCTGCTTGTGGTGTAGAACCATTGGCTTTAATGGTAACAATATTAGCACCACAAGGATGTAAATTAAAAGAAATTGAAAGTATAATGAATGAAATAGATAAAGAAGCAAAAAAATTAAGGGTAGAAATAATAGGGGGACATACTGAAGTAACAAGTGCTGTAAATAAAATTGTAGTTTCATGTACAGTACTAGGAAAGTGTAAAAGTAATAGTGGAATAACTACGTCTGGTGCTAAAGTTGGAAACGATATTATAGTTACTAAATCATTAGGATTAGAAGGAACAACAATACTTATTGCAGACAATATAGAAAGATGCAAGAAATTTTTATCTTCAAAGGAAATAGAAGAAGGGTTATCTTATAGTAATGAGATAAGTGTTGTAAAAGAAGGAATTATATCTGGTGAGTTTGGGGTATGTGCCATGCATGATATTACAGAAGGCGGAGTTTTAGGTGCAGTATGGGAACTTGCCACTGCAGCAGATGTAGGATTTTATTTATTTGAGGATAAAATGCCTATAAGAGAAGTAACTAAAAAAGTGTGTAAAGAATTTTCAATAAATCCTTTGGGATTAGTATCATCAGGAAGTATGTTAATAGCTACAGATGATGGAGATGAATTAATAAAAATATTAAAAAAATCAGGTGTTGATGCAAGTTTAGTAGGAAAGATTACCGAAGAAAAAGGGATAATTTATAGTAATGGTAAAAATATTGAGGTACGACCACCAAAAAGAGATGAACTTTTTAATATAAAATAATTTATAAAGGGTATTTTATCAGAGGAGGGTTTATGAGAATTGATGGAAGAAGAAGAGATCAAACTAGGAGTATAAAAATAACTAGGGATTATACTAAGTATGCAGAGGGATCTGTTCTTATAGAAATGGGAGAAACTAAAGTTTTATGTAATGCATCTATTGAAGAAAAAATTCCAATATTTTTAAGAGGCTCTGGAGAAGGCTGGATAACTGCAGAATATAATATGTTACCAAGATCAACACAAAATAGAAAACCAAGAGATATTACAAGACTTAAAGTAGATAATAGATCTATAGAGATTCAAAGATTTATAGGAAGAGCTTTAAGATCTGTAGTTGATTTAAAGGCTTTAGGAGAAAGAACTATTTGGATAGATTGCGATGTTATTCAAGCAGATGGAGGAACAAGAACAGCATCAATTACAGGAGCTTTTGTAGCTTTAGTAGATGCTATTAATAAACTTCACAAAAAAGTACAGTTTAAAGTATATCCCATAAGAAATTTTGTAACTGCTATAAGTGTAGGAATTGTAGATGAAGAGAAATTGGTTGATTTATGCTATGAAGAAGATTGTAATGCTAAGGTGGATATGAATATAGTTTTAACAGAAGACAGGCACATTATAGAAATACAAGGTGCAGGAGAGAAAAATCCTTTTTCAAAAGATGATTTAGATCAATTATTTAATTTGGCAGAAAAAAGTAGTAGGTATATAATACAAATACAAAAGGAAACACTAAAAACAGATTGCTTATGGATAGGAACGGGGGAGAGATAAATGAAAAAATTAATAGTAGCAAGCAATAATGAACACAAAATAAGAGAGATAAAGGAGATACTAAAAGATTTACCATTAAAAATATGTTCTTTAAAAGAAGAGGGTATAAATATAGATGTTGAAGAAGATGGGAAAACTTTTATGGAAAACTCTTATAAAAAAGCTTATGAAATTGTAGAATATCTAAAGAAACAAGGAAAAGAACATTTTATGGTTATGGCAGATGATTCAGGTCTTATGGTGGATTATTTAAATGGAGAACCTGGAGTATATTCTGCAAGATATGCAGGAGAGCATGGTAACTCTAAAAAAAATAATGAGAAATTATTAGAAAAATTAAATGGAGTTCCTTTTGAAGAAAGAACAGCGGCCTTTGTTTGTGCGGTAGTAATATTAACTTCTGAGGGAAAAGAGATAAAGGTAGAAGGAAAAAGAAAAGGGAATATAATAGAAAATCCTAAAGGATTTGATGGATTTGGATATGATCCTTTATTTTATGTGCCAGAATTTAAAATGACGTTTGCTGAAATGAGTGGTGAAAAGAAAAATAGCATAAGTCATAGGGGAAAAGCTTTAGAATTAGTAAAAGAAGAATTAAAAGATATACTTTAGGAGAGAAGAATATGTTAGTAGCTGTAATTAGTGATACTCATGGAATATCTAAAAGAAAGGAACTTTTAGATAAAATAAAAGGTGGAATTAGAAAGGCAGATATTTTAATTCATTTAGGAGATTACATATCAGATATTCCATATATAGCAGAAGATTTTAATGGGAAAGTATATGGAGTTAAAGGTAATGGTGACTTTAAGGGAGAATATCCTAGAGAGCAAGTAATTGAAATATTGGATAAAAAATTATTAATATGTCATGGTGATCAATATGGAGTAGGATATAATCTAAATAATTTATATTATAAGGCAAAAGAGTTAGGGGTAGATGGAGCTTTGTTTGGGCATACTCATATACCTTTAATAGAAAACTATGATAATATTTTGTTTTTTAATCCAGGAAGTGCTTCTCTTCCACGAGGGCTAAGTAAGAAAAGTATAGGCTTTTTAGAAATAAAAGAAAATGAAGATATAATATCATATAATGTTAATTTATAAATAAGATTAAATTAATAAAGTCTATCTTTAGATTTTATATTAGTCATATCTAAAAATAGTTATGGATTATTTATACCTGATATAACCTCATTAAATTATAGAAATTTAGTTAATATACTAATTAATCTACAATTTAATGAGGTCGCTTTTTTAGTTACTATTATAAAGCTATATATAAATAGATTATAAAAACAATAAAGAATAGAAATAAGTAAGTTAAAGATGAAATTTAAATAACAATAGGGATTAACAATAGTTATAAATAAAAATCAAAAAGAAGACATATTGATAAATTATTAGTATTTATTATAATAACAATTAAAATCATAATATTTTCAGAAAATAAATTAATATTTTAATATTTTTACTTTAAAATGAAGTTGAATATAGTAAACGTTAAACATAAGTCGTACTGCCGTTTTAAGCTATTTAAAATTTCTATAGATTTTTTTCGAAAAAGGTATTGACGGATAAAGTCTTATCGTGTAGAATAAATCTTGTCGTCGCGAGGGAAACAAAGAAACAACAGCGACAACGAAGATAACATCTTCGGGGTGTGGCGCAGATGGGAGCGCGCGTGGTTTGGGACCATGAGGTCGCAGGTTCGATCCCTGTCACCCCGACCACTTGCGGGTGTAGCTCAATGGTAGAGCCCTAGCCTTCCAAGCTAGTTACGTGAGTTCGATTCTCATCACCCGCTCCACTAAAAAAAGTTCTTGACAAAATCGAGAACATTTAGTAAAATAAAATTCGTTGTTAGCACTTAATTATAAGATTTCAAATTATATTAAGACTTATCAACTAAATGCGTTTTTAGCTCAGTTGGATAGAGCAACGGCCTTCTAAGCCGTGGGCCAGGGGTTCGAATCCCTTAAAACGCACCAAACAAGCACCATTAGCTCAGTTGGTAGAGCACCTGACTCTTAATCAGGGTGTCCCGGGTTCGAGCCCCAGATGGTGCACCATATGGTGAATGTAGTTCAGTTGGTAGAGCGCCAGATTGTGGTTCTGGTTGTCGTGGGTTCGAGTCCCATCATTCACCCCATATTGGGATATCGCCAAGCGGTAAGGCAATGGACTTTGACTCCATTATGCGTAGGTTCGAATCCTGCTATCCCAGCCAAATGATTCACTAGCTCAGTCGGTAGAGCACATGACTTTTAATCATGGTGTCCGGGGTTCGATTCCCCGGTGAGTCACCAATAATAATTTAATATGTGCAGATGTGGCGGAATTGGCAGACGCACTAGACTTAGGATCTAGCGCCTACGGCGTGGGGGTTCGACTCCCTTCATCTGCACCAATTTATGCGGAAGTGACTCAATGGTAGAGTGTCACCTTGCCAAGGTGAAAGTTGCGGGTTCGAGTCCCGTCTTCCGCTCCAAGTATGCGGGTGTAGCTCAATGGTAGAGCCCTAGCCTTCCAAGCTAGTTACGTGAGTTCGATTCTCATCACCCGCTCCATCAAAACTTGACAAATTTAATAAAGTTTAGTAAAATGTATTTTGTTGTTAGCAGATAATGTGCGTTTTTAGCTCAGTTGGATAGAGCAACGGCCTTCTAAGCCGTGGGCCAGGGGTTCGAATCCCTTAAAACGCACCATATCGGGGTGTGGCGCAGATGGGAGCGCGCGTGGTTTGGGACCATGAGGTCGCAGGTTCGATCCCTGTCACCCCGACCAATACAACAATATGCGGGTGTAGCTCAATGGTAGAGCCCTAGCCTTCCAAGCTAGTTACGTGGGTTCGATTCCCATCACCCGCTCCATTAAAACTTTAAAATCAAGTTTTATATGCGTTTTTAGCTCAGTTGGATAGAGCAACGGCCTTCTAAGCCGTGGGCCAGGGGTTCGAATCCCTTAAAACGCACCAAGTATGTGCACCATTAGCTCAGTTGGTAGAGCACCTGACTCTTAATCAGGGTGTCCCGGGTTCGAGCCCCAGATGGTGCACCATATGGTGAATGTAGTTCAGTTGGTAGAGCGCCAGATTGTGGTTCTGGTTGTCGTGGGTTCGAGTCCCATCATTCACCCCATATTGGGATATCGCCAAGCGGTAAGGCAATGGACTTTGACTCCATTATGCGTAGGTTCGAATCCTGCTATCCCAGCCAAATGATTCACTAGCTCAGTCGGTAGAGCACATGACTTTTAATCATGGTGTCCGGGGTTCGATTCCCCGGTGAGTCACCAATAATAATTTAATATGTGCAGATGTGGCGGAATTGGCAGACGCACTAGACTTAGGATCTAGCGCCTACGGCGTGGGGGTTCGACTCCCTTCATCTGCACCAATTTATGCGGAAGTGACTCAATGGTAGAGTGTCACCTTGCCAAGGTGAAAGTTGCGGGTTCGAGTCCCGTCTTCCGCTCCAAGTATGCGGGTGTAGCTCAATGGTAGAGCCCTAGCCTTCCAAGCTAGTTACGTGGGTTCGATTCCCATCACCCGCTCCATATAAAGACAACTTAAGTAATTAAGTTGTCTTTTACTTTATATAAAATTTAATAGACACCCATAGCTCAGCTGGATAGAGCGGTGGACTTCGAATCCAAAGGTCGCAGGTTCGACTCCTGTTGGGTGTACCAATTTCAAGGGTTACAAGGTTTTTGTAACCCTTATTTTTATGAAAATTGTGCA
>NZ_FQVM01000037.1 GCF_900129365.1 Clostridium fallax | reverse complement strand
TATAAATATTATAAAATTAAGGTAGGATGCATTTATGAAAAAAGGATATTTATATATAATATTAAGTACATTTATATTTAGTACTATGGAAATAGCTGGTAAAATAGCTAATAATGGATTAAATCCATTTCAGCTTAATTTTTTAAGGTTTTTAATAGGTGGATTAATATTACTTTTACCTACTATTAAAGTGATAAAAGAAAAAAATATAAAATTAACTAAAAAAGATTTAGGATACTTTACAATTACTGGACTATTAGGCGTAGTGATAAGTATGTCTTTATTTCAATTAGCAATAGTTTATACAAAATCATCTACAGTTGCTGTACTATTTAGTACTAACCCTATTTTTACAATTCCATTTGCATATTTTATATTAAAAGAAAATTTAAACAAAAGTACAATTGCAGCAATAGTAATAAGTTTAATAGGAATTGGATGTATTTTAAATCCATTTGGTATAAAAATGAACAGAGCAGATTTAATTGGAATAATTTTAGCTATATTAGCAGCGATTACTTTTTCTCTATATAGTGTTTTGGTAAAAATGAAATCTGAAAAGTTCGGTAGTATAGTTATAAACTGCTTATCTTTTTTATTTGGTGATTTTATTATGCTTATATTAATGTTACTTTCAAGATTACCTATATTTAATATTAGAGTAGGTACAAAATTAAATTCAATGATTTATAATATACCTATATTTAAAGGTATAACATCTAGTAATATTTTAATTCTTTTATATTTAGGAATTGTAGTAACTGGATTAGGATATCTTCTATATTTTTTAGCAATGGATCAAACATCAGTAGTAATGGCATCTTTAGTGTTTTTTGTAAAACCTGCTTTAGCTCCAATTTTAGCATTATTAATATTGCAAGAAAGCATTCCTTTAAACACCATATTCGGAATTTTATTTATTCTTTTAGGTTCCTTTGTAATGCTTAAACATAAAAAACAAAAATCTAAAGCTTTAGAATTATCATAAAAGTTTTATAATATAATGGGAAGAAAAATAGCTTAATATAATACTTTTCGTATTGTATTAAGCTATTTTTCTATTTCTCTATATTACAATTAATGTAATATATTACTTTAAAAGTTTTAAAAAGTAAATTAATTCAATAAAATTCATAAAAGTTGGAAAATTGCAATTTAATAACAGGTGCTGGCAAAAGTGAGAAAAGAGTTGATTTATAACTAGATATCAATATAAACAAATTTAAGAACAGGTTTACATAAATTACAACATTTTACTATAATGTATGAGTTAGTATATAATCGACCTTGGAGATTTTAAAACCTATTATAGGCAGAATTACTGCATATAATAGGATTTTTCATTGTTTAGAGGGGGTAAAATAGTGAAAGGTAAGGATATAATATTACGACAAGAGATTTATAAATCTGATGCATTAAAGATTCTTAATTGGGTAGAAGATAGGGAAGTATCTAGATATTTAAATGAAAGATCTAGTGTAGGAAACAGCATTAAAGAAGTGGTAAGTAGAGTAAATATGCCAATATTAACTCCACTATTTAATCAAAATAGTAGCTTTTTTATTATACTTAATAACGATGAACCTATAGGGTTTTTAAGATTAGTTCCTAAGGGTAATACTGCTGAAATGGTAGTTGCTATTGGTGAAAAAGAAAAATGGGGTATGGGATTAGGTCCAAATGCAATTTTAGAAGGTCTTAAAAAGGCATTCTTTAATTGGAAGGTAGATGAAGTTGTTGCAAAAATAAATTTTAAAAATCATAGATCTAAAAGAGCCTTTACTAAAGCAGGATTTGAAGCAGATAGAAAACTTTTAACTGAAACTCAATATTCTATAACTTTAAAAAACTTTTTAAAGTTAGTAGCATAGATAAAATCTATGGATTAAATTGAAAAAAATAATATATTTTAGTGAGGTTTAAAGAATCTTATTATATAATAAATTTATACAATAAGATTTAATTTGGAGGAGAAGTAAAGATGTCAAGAATATTAGAAATTAGAAGTGAAGGTTATAACTGTGCAGAAACTTTAATAAAAATTTTTAATGAAGAGAAAAATCTTAATATTCCAGTATCTATTGGAACACCCTTTGGTTCAGGAATGTGTGTTGCAGAAAGCTGTGGAGCGGTAACAGGGGCTTTAATAGTAATTGGAGCTATTGAAGGAAGAGAATCAGCAGATAAACCTAATGATACTAGAAAGTACGCTAAAGAAATTATAAAAAGATTTAAAGAAAAATATGGAACTATTGATTGTGGAGCATTAAAAAGAGATAAAATATCTTGTAATGAACTTATAGAGTTTGCATACAATACAATAAATGAAATTATATAAGCTTAATATTATTTTTATATTATAAAGTATAAAATGTATTATAAATATGTATTTGTAAGTAAAAGGTAGATATGTTTTTACATATCTACCTTTTTAAACTTTAATTATCTTCTAAAATTTCAATTATAAATTTATCAAAATCAATAAAATCTATAAAATTATCTTTTGTAAAAGCCGTTTTATTTCTTTTATTATATTCTGATATATTCACTGAAAGCCAATAAGGTTCTTCTATATCAAATTCATTACATAAATTAGATATACCTAATTTTAAAGCTTTTTCATAGTTAGTTTCTATATTTAAATTTATAATTTTATCTTTTATGATCTTATTATTTTTTATTATTGTGCCGCAAAGTTTCAATATAATTTCCTCCTAATTATATAAAATTACTACTTTTAATAATTTTATATAAAGTTTTACAAAAGTACAAGGAAGTTATTATATATTTTTTGTAGATGGAATTCTCATAAAGTTATAAAGATATTTCCATACTATGTTAATACAAAAAATTTCAATTGGTATCATAATTAAACTTTTTATAATTCTAGAAGGTAATAATATCATTATACCTTTTCCTGTGATTATAGATAACCATAGTGTGTTTAATCCCATATCTATTATAAATGTGATTAATAATACAGAAATAGCAATTCTAAGTATAGAATTTTCTTTATTATAAAGAACTATTCCGTAAATTATACCACTTAATAATGCACTAAGAGTAAATCCAGGGAAATATGTACCTTTAGGAAAAAGAATCATACCAAGAATATCTGCTAGCATAGCTATCACACCACCGGATATCGGGCCTAGAGCTATTGAAGCTAAAGCTACTGGGAGAAATCCAAATCCTACTCTTAATATAGGAGTTTCTATAGAAAAAAATCTAGTAAAAACCACTTGTAATGCTATAAATAATCCAGCTAGAACAAACTTTTTAGTTTTACTCAAAAAAAAGCACCTCCTTTCTTCTACGATGGCAAAATTTGCCACGTGAAGAGGTATGCTCTTCCCAGTGGCAGCGGAATGCGAAAATTACACCGCAAATCTTTTGATTTTTCGTTCAGTGGCAACTTCCCGTCCATCTGACACTTAACGCGTAATAATCTACTCTGCCTTTTGCTAATTAATAATATTATAGTTTATTTCTTTATTACTAACAAGATATTTTTAAAGAAATTAGTATTAAAAAATTATGTAGTTAACAAACATTTACTTAATTGTAAAAATACGTAATTCAAATATTTTAAGTTTTATATTAAGAAAATTAAGATATGAAAAATATCTTTTGTAAAAAGTTGTTTAATTATTATAAAGTTATTATAAATATAGTTTTTTTATTAACTATAAATAAGTATAAATCTAATATTATTTATGAAATATTAAATAATATAATAAAAACATAAAAAATAAATTTTATAAAAAAGAGAAAGTAGTGTATTTTTATACCCTAAGTAAGAGTAATTTTTTGGCTCGTATATATATAGCTTTCCAATTATAATAAAGATGGTGATAAGATGATTTACGATTTTTTAAACATTAGACAAGAAAAAATATTAAAGATATTAATAAATAGCGATGATAGTATAACAGGAGACAAACTTGCAAAATCTGTAGAAATATCAAGAAAAACTTTACAAAAGGAAATACCAGCTATAAATTCATTTATTAAAAATTATAAATGTAATATTATTTCATCTAGAGGAGTAGGTTATAAATTTGAAAAGGAAGATTTCAATTTATACTTATCTCTTGAAAAGTTTTTAAACAAAAAAGAAGCTTTAATGGAAGAAAAAGATTTAAGAATAAAAACTATAATAAGTACACTAGCTCTTATAAGTGTTTGTTATGGGAAAGGCAGTATAAAAATAGAAGAACTTGCAGATAAACTTTATGTAAGTACATCTACTATAAAAAATGATATTAAAGAAGTTAAAGATATTTTAAAAGATTATGATTTAGAAATATCTAGAAATGGTAATAGTGGAATAAAGATAATTGGAGATGAAAGAAAAATAAGATCATTTATTTCTGATTACTTTGTAAGAAAAAATAGTAAAGATGTAAATAATGAAATAAAAGGACTATTAGGTGATTATAACGATTATTTTCCTTTGGTTGCTAGTAATGTTTTAGAAACTTTAGAAAAATTTAATATAAATATTACTGACTTAGGATTTAACAATTTATGTACCCATATTTTAATAACATTATATAGAATAAAAAATAATAAAATTGTTAGTTATGATGCTGAACCAATTAATTTCAAAGAAAATGAACATAAGGCTGCAGAATTTCTTAAAAATTGTATAGAAAATAATTTTCATATAAAATTTCCAAAAAGTGAAGTTATTTATCTTTATCAGCATTTAGTAGCTCAAAAAAGATTGTACATAGATAAAGATTTTATACAGTCTAGAGAAGATAGAAAAATTATAGACTGGATAAGAATGTGTAACGAAGATATTTATAGCTATACTGGTATAGATTTTAATAGTGATGATATTTTATCTAAGGGATTATTTACTCACTTAAGAAGTGCCTTTAATAGAATTAATTATGGTATGAATATTAAAAATTTTATGCTTGAGGATATAAAGAAAAATTATCCATTTGCTTTTGAAATAGCTACCTATTTTGCAAAATCTTTAAATAAGTTTTATGAAAAAGAAATAAATGAAAATGAAGTTGGTTTTATAGCATTGCATTTTGGTGGAGCTATTGAAAGATTAAGAGTTGAAAATAAAGTTAAAAAATATAAAACTATTGTAGTTTGTGCAACTGGTGTAGGAACATCTATATTAGTAAAAGCTAAATTAGAAAGTAAATTTAGTGATGTATTAGAAATCGTAGGATTTTATCCAGCTTTTAAATTAAAATCTATAGATTTATCTAAATATGATTTTATAATAACCACAATACCATTAAAGACTTATGATATTCCAGTAATACAAGTATCACCTATTTTGCTTGATGATGATTGCAATAAAATAAATAGATTTATAAGAAGCAAAATATATAACATAAGTAAGTTATCTAACTTGTTTAAAGAAGAGATATTCTTTAAAGATTTAAGTTTTAAAAATAAAAAGGAAGCTATAGAGTATATGTCTTCTCAAATGCTTAATTTAGGATATATTGATGAGAATATGAAAAATTCTTTTATAGAAAGAGAAGATATGGGAACTACAGAAATTGGTAACTTTGTAGCAATACCTCATGGAATCAAAGGTGAGGTTTATAAAGAAGCTATTGGAGTAGCTATTTTAAATGAACCTATAGAATGGCAATACGGTAAGGTTCAATTAATATTTATGTTATGTTTAAAAAAGGGACAAGTAAATAAAAATGAAGAATTATTTGCAGAACTTTATAGAAATCTAGATAGTGAGGAAAAAGTTTTAAATATTATAGAAAGCAAAGATTTAAGTAATCTTTGCAAGAACTATTAAAGTTAAATCTTTTATCACTTGAATGCTTAGGAGGAACAAATTATGATTGATAAAGATTTAGTTTTTTTAAACTTTCAAGCAAAAGATTCTAATGATTTTTTTGATAATATTTCAAAAATTTTATATGAAAGAGGATATGTAAAAGATAGTTTTAAAGAAGCTATTAAAAATAGAGAAAAGAATTTTCCAACTGGACTTCCAATAGAGCCTGTTGGTGTAGCAATACCACATACTGATAGTTGTCATATAAATAAACCTAAAATAGTATTTGTAAGATTTAATAAGAATATTGAATTTAAGGAAATGGGAGGAGATAATAACGTAGCTGTAGGAATGGCATTTGTACTTCTTGTAACAGATAAAGAAAAGCAAGTACCGCTATTACAAAAGTTAATGGGATTATTTACAGACCAGGACTTAATAAATAAATTATACAAAAAAGATAAAGAAGAAATAATAAACATTTTAGAGGAGGAATTAAAATGAAAAAAATAATAGTAGCATGTGGAGCTGGAATAGCAACTTCAACAATAGCAATTCAAAAGATTAAAACAAAATTAGAGGAAAAAGGATTATTAAGTAAAGTGCAATTTACTCAATGTACAGTAGCAGAAATTCCAATGAGAGTAGAAGGACATAATTTAATAGTAACTACTGCCTCAACTTCACAGGATTTTGGAATACCAGTAATTTCAGGATTACCATTTATAACAGGAATGGGTATAGATAAAGTTATGGAGGATATAATAGAAAAACTTGATTTATAAAATTTAAAAATATTGGGGGTAAAGGGGAAATGTCAGTTTTACAATATTTAGTTGATTTAGGTCCAGCAGTAATGATGCCTATTATATTTACTGTGTTTGCTTTATGCTTAAGGGTTAAGTTTGGTAAAGCTATAAGGTCTGGCTTATTAGTTGGAATAGGTTTCATAGGCTTAAGTACAATTATAAATCTTTTAACAGATAATTTAGGGCCAGCAGCAGAAAGAATGGTTGAGAATTTTGGACTACATTTAAATGTATTAGATGTAGGTTGGCCAGCAGCTTCAGCTATTGCATTTGGTTCAACAGTTGGAATACTTATTATTCCACTATGCCTTTTAGTTAACATAGTAATGTTATTAACTAGAACAACAAGAACTGTAAATGTTGATATATGGAATTTTTGGCACTTTGCATTTACAGGATCATTAGTTTATATGCTAACTAACAACATATTTATAAGTTTACTTTTAGCAGCAATAAATATGATAATAATAATGATTATAGCAGATAGAACTGCACCTTTAGTAGAAAAATTCTTAGGACTTCCAGGCATATCAATACCACATGGCTTTACAGGATCTTATGTTCCTATTGCTTATGTAGTAAATTGGATATTAGATAGAATACCTGGAATAAATAAGATTAAATTAGATGCAAATGATATACAAAAGAAGTTTGGAGTTTTTGGAGATCCTGCTATTCTTGGAACTTCAATAGGAGTTATATTAGGATTATTAGCAAAATATGATGTAAAACAAACATTAAATTTAGCTGTAGTAATGGGAGCAGTATTAGTTTTAACTCCAAAAATGGCAGCTATTTTAATGGAAGGACTAATGGTAGTATCAGAAGCAGTTCAAGAACTTATTCAACGTAAGTTCCAAGGAAAAGGGAAATTATACATAGGTTTAGATTCAGCAGTAGGAGTTGGTAATCCAGTAACTTTAGCAGTTTCATTAGTATTAATTCCAGTAACTTTAATACTAGCACTTATAATACCAGGAAATCAATTTTTACCATTCGCTAGTTTAGCAGGATTACCATTTATGTTTGTTTTAATAGTACCAATTGCTAAAGGAGACTTTTTTAGAACCTTTGTAATTGGAGTAATAACAGTAGCAATAGGATTATTAATAGGAACAAACTTAGCTCCATTATTTACAAAAGCAGCTGCAGCTGCAAATTTTGCAATACCAAATGGAACAGGATTAATTTCTAGTATGGATTATGGTTCAAGTCCTCTACCTTGGCTAATCGTAAAAATGGCAGAACTTAAATGGGTAGGAATAATAGTACTAACTGTATTCACACTATTACTTATGCTTTGGAATAGAAAGAAAATAATGGAATCAGATAATGAATAATAAACTTATAATTAAATATAAATTGAAAAATTAAAAATATAAAACTGTTATATGAAGAAGGTATGAAATTAATAGTTAAAACTATAATTTCATACTTTTTTTATCTTTAAAAACAGACAATGTGTAAATTAGTTTACAAAAACTTGTTATTTTTAAATTTATTAAAGAGTTATAATAAATTTGAATTATAGTGTTTTACATAAAAATTTATTTTTAAAATTATATTAAATATATACTAACTATATTTTTAATTAGTAAATAATAGAGTTTTTTAATGTTTTATTTAATAAAGAAGGTGTAAAAAATGATTTATTTTTTTATAGCTTTAATTGCTTGTATAATAGGGAGTTTTATTGGCGTAGGTGGAGGAATAATTATAATTCCTTTGCTTTTAAGTTTAGGTATTGAGAAAAGTAATGCAGCAGTTAATTCCGCTTTAACTGTTTTTATAATGTCTATATTAACAACTATAATTTATATTAGAAGAAAACAAGGGGATTTAAAAACAGCTATATTATTTGGAATAGGAGTAATACCAGGGGCGGCAATAGGAGTTCATATAAATAAATTGGTTTCTCCAAAGACATTTAATATTATATTTATTGTACTTATGATATCTTTAATTATAATATTATTTTTCAAAAAAAGAGTTCCTAAAATAAATTTAAATAATATAACTAAGCCTTTTATTGGATTATTTATAGGAATTGTTTCAGGACTTTTTGGAATAGGAGGAGGGCCTATAACTGTGCCTGCTTTACTATTATTATATGGTGCAACACAAAAAAATGCAGGAGCTACTGCAATATATTTAACTTTAATTGCTACTGGTAATGCAGTTTTAAATTATATGATTAGTGGAAATAAAGATTTAACTTTATCACTATATATGATTCCAGCAGCTATAATAGGATCTGCATTAGGTACATATTTTAATAAAAAGGCTAGTGAAAAATTATGTAATATACTATTTAATTGTGTATTGATATTTATAATAATAAAACAGGTATTTGCTATTTTTTAACAAAAAATATTTTATGATTATAATATTAGTATTTTATATTTGTAATATAATAAAAGAGTTGTCCGAATTTTGGACAACTCTTTTATTATGGATTATTTTTTATATACATCAGTTGCTATATTTTCTCTTTTAATTTCTATGCCATTTTGATAAGTTATTAAATAAGAGCGAATTTCTTTACTGTTATTTGGATTAGCTTGTGCATAAAGTTCGTAAGTTTTTCCACCCATAGCCTCTTTATTGCCATAAACATTAAATACAATATTTTTATCTTTAGTTATGTATCCTTCTATATAAATTGGAAAATCATAAGTGTTTTTAAATTTATAATCTAAGGATCCCCAAGCAACAGTGGCATCTAATCCTAGTGGAGAATAGCTAGTTTGCATAGAATGGTTATGTCTTTCTACTGATTTTATACCAGCTCTCATAACAGCTCTATATAAGGCAGTAGATACTTGACATATTCCTCCTCCAAGCCCGTCTTCTATCTTATCTCCAATCTAATTCCACCATAATCAAATCCTCTTGCTTTTGTTCTTTCACCTACAGTTTCATTATAACTAAAAACTTCACCAGGTAATATAAGAGTACCATTTACATATTTAGTAGCAGCATATAAATTTTTATCTCTACCTGGTTGAGAATTGTGAGCAAAACTAGATGTAAAAGTTGATATAATTCCATCTATTTTTGTAAGCATATCTTTTGTTACTTTTGGAGCAACTTCTTCAGTTGGAATTTCAATTGTCGTATCTTCTTTTTCTAAATTTCCATTTATATTTGCTTTTATTAATTTTGTCATTTCATCTTCGTTTATTTTTATACCATAAGCATCATTTTTTATTGATATTGAACCGTTATTTATGGAAATGCTAGCATTTTTAGGATTTCTATTTACCTTAGATGCTAACTGATTTTCATATTCTTTAATCTTATCCTCATTATAAGTAAATTGAAGAGTATATCTTTTGGGAGCTCCTTGATTTATTAAATCATTCTTAGCAAATAAATTTTCAGATTTACCGTAATTAAAAGCTTCATTAACGACTTCATCTATATTATAATGAGGGTTTAATTCATTATAATTTATTTTAATTTCTTCACCATTAGATTTAACAATTAAATTTTTATCTGTAATTATATTTGAAAAATTTGTATTTAATAATTCAGTTGCTTCTTCTTTAGTTTTTCCTGAAAGGTTTATGTCATTAACAATTACGCCAGGATACATTTTATTATTCCATTGTTCAACTTTATTTTTTATTGTCATTACATAGGTTATAAATATAGTAAGTATAATTCCGGCTATTATTGCTGTGGCTATTCCTAACTTAGTACCTATAGTAAGCTTTTTAGTTCTATCCCTTCGTCTCAAATTTTACTCCTCCTTTTCATGTATAATTATATACTAAAATAACAAAATATAGTTAAAAAATAACAACAATATAAGATTTTATATTATATTAATATATGATATAATATAAAATCTTATATTGACCTTATAAATGCTATATGATAAAACAACATAAATTTATATAAAAATTTATTGCTATACAAATTTTATTATATTTGGTTATAAAAGTTTATTTGAATTTTTACGACAATTCTTAGTATAATTAAGTATTATGTAAAATACAATAAATAAATGAATATATTAATTTTTATTTAAAAAAATTCATCATAAAAAAGAAATAATCTATAAAATTTTACTATTAAGAATAAATAGAAAATTTTGAAAAATACTTTGATTATTAATTATATTAGCATTATAATTTAAGAGAGAAGATTTATGGGAAATTCAATAAATATTATTTATATAATATTTTAAAAAGATAATGAATAAATATTTATTGATTAAAGACTATTTGGTATATGAAAATGGGGGTGTAAGATATGGATTTTTATGATAATATGCCTGGTCTTGATTCATATGTTGCTAAATATATGGATGAGAATGGATGCAGTTTTGAGGATGCATGTAAAGAGCTTGGAATAAATTATCCAGATGCATTTATTAAAAAAGATACAGAAATTTATGATTAAGTAAAATAGTATATGAAAAGGTTTTAATTAGAAACTATAAAATAAGGTTTTGTTCTCTTTAATTTAAAGAGAACAAAACCTTATTTTAATTATTACAATATTGTAATAATTAAATTCACCTATTTGTAATTTTATAAATTTAAAATATAAACTGTAAAGAAAATTAGAAATAGGGGGATCTAACAATGGAATTAATGAAGATTACAAATCTTTGTAAAAGTTATGGTAAAGGGGAAACAAAGGTTGATGCTTTAAAAAAAGTTAATTTAACTATAAATGAGGGAGAATTTATTGCAGTAGTTGGACCATCTGGTTCAGGAAAGAGCACATTATTACATTTGCTTGGTGGAGTAGATATTCCAACATCAGGAAGTATATCTTTAGAAGGAGTAGATATGTATACTTTAAAGGAAAGAGAACTTTCTATTTTAAGAAGAAGAAAAATAGGATTCATTTTTCAATTTTATAACTTATTACCGGTACTAACAGCAGAAGAAAATATTGAAATGCCAATTCTTTTAGATAATAAAAAACCAGATAAAAATTATATAAATGAGCTTTTAGATTTATTAGGAATTAAGGAAAGAAAAAATCATCTTCCTTCTCAATTATCAGGAGGACAACAACAAAGAGTGTCTATAGGTAGAGCCTTAGCTAATAAACCTTCTATTTTACTTGCAGATGAACCTACAGGAAATTTAGATTCTAAAAATTCAAGGGAAATAATAGAGCTTTTAAGATATTCTTCTAGAAGATATAATCAAACATTAATAATTATAACTCATGATTTAACTATAGCGAATATGGCAAATAGGGTAATAACAATAGAGGATGGAAAAATTAAAAGTGACGAGGTGATAAGAAATGAATAATTATAGCCAAATCACTTGGAAGTACTTAAAAAACAATAAAAAAAGAACAGTACTAACAATTATAGGAATAGTTTTAGCAGTATCTCTCTTTTCAGCTATAGGAACATTTTTTTATAGTTTTAAAGATAATATTATAAAAATAGAAAGAAATAAATCTGGAAATTATGAAGTGGTTTATAAAAATATTAATAGTGAAAACTTAAAGAAAATAGAAAATAATTTAAAAGTAAAGGATTATGGAGTTTCAATAAATTCATATGATATAAATTATAATTATGAAAATAAGAACTTTTATATAAAAATAGATAATTATGATAGCAATATGTTTAATAATATAAAAAATATATTATCAAAAGAAAAATTACATAATGAAATGTTTAAGGGAGAATTACCTAAAGAAAAAGGGGAGATAATTTTAGAAAACCGTTTAGAAAAAAAATTAAATAAAGGATTAGGAGATAATATTAAATTAAAGATAAATGATGAAGAAAGAAACTTTAAAATTGTAGGATTTTTTGAACCTAGAGTAGAAGTTTCAGAAAGTTTTTCTGGAGCCACTTTAATAAAGGATGATGATTTAAAAAATAATAAATGTAATATTTATTTAAATCTTAAAAATAAGAAAAATATAAGAGAAGAAGGAAAAGAAATAGGTAAAAATTTAGGCCTAAAAGAAAATCAGACAGAGTTTAATGAAAAACTTTTAAGAGTTATGATGCAAGATGGAGATGAAAATATAAATAATATGTTAAAAAAGATGATTGCTATAGTAATACCTATAATAATTTTATGTACTATAGCTGTTATATATAATTCATTTAATATTTCTGTTGCAGAGAGAATTAAACATTTTGGAATTCTTAGAAGTATAGGAGCATCTCCTTTTAAAATTAAAAAATTAGTTTTTAAAGAAGCATTTATAATGTGCATTATTTCAATACCTTTAGGAGTAATTTTAGGATATTTAGGATTGTACATAGTTGTAGATATTTTTATAAAAAATACGGAAATAGGAGTAATTAATGGTTCACTTTTTAATATTAAATTTTATCCAGAGATTATATTAATATCATCATTATTATCTTTTATTACTGTATTTTTATCAGTAATTTTTCCAGCAAAAAAAGCATCAAAAATATCTCCTATAGAGGCAATAAAAAATTCTAAAGTATATAAAAACGAAAAATTAAAAAGAAGAAAAGGTAGACTTGTAAAATTACTTTTCGGAGTAGAAGGAGAAATTGCTTACAAAAATATAAGAAGAAATAACAAAAGATTTATAATAACAATTTTTTCATTAAGTATTTCTTTTATAATGTTTGTAACATTTACAGCAGCAATGAAAACTCAAAAGTCAATTTTAAATCAAATATATGAAGAATATCCCTTTGAAGCTTCAATAATGAATCAAAAAGGAAATATAAATGATAATATTTTAAATAACTTAAAAGAAAATAAGGATATAGAAAAACTCTATACACCTATAAGTACTATAAATCCTTTATTTATTGAAAAATCTAAAATCAATGAAGAGTATTTAAATGAAAAAGCTAAGGACACTATTAAAGATAATAAAATAAATGAGGAAGATTATATAGAATTTAATTATGGAGCTATTAGTGGATATGATAACAATTCTATAGATATATTAAATAAATATTCTAAGAATACTATAGATAAAAATGAATTAGAAAAAGGTGGAGTAATTTTAAAAGATACAAATGCTTTTAAAAAGAATGGAAAATATTCTATAGGAAGATTTACTAATTATAAGGTAGGAGACATTATTAATATTCCCAAGATACCTAAAAATCTTCCAAGTGATTTACAAAAAAATAAAATTAGTAAAGAAGATTTTGATAATGCTTGTAAAAAAGCTATTGAAAATGGTGATTTTATAAACGCAAAAATCATAGCAATAGTTGATAGAAATCCTATAGAGAATAATAGAAAAACTAATAGAATAAACTTAATATTCTCTAAAGAATTTTTAAGAGAAAATTTAAGTGATGAGAATTTAAAATCTGTATCTATGACTTTTAAGAAAAACGCAGATATTAATAATGAAGAAATTGAAAAATTAGCAGAAGATAATGATTGTATGTATATGAGTACGGAACAAATGAATAAATTATTATCTTCATCTAATACTATAATTTCAACTTTTATTTATGGATTTATTACAATAGTTTCTACTATTGCAATAGTTAATATAATAAATACTATAACTATGGGATTATTACTTAGAAAAAGTGAATTTGCAACTTTAAGTGCCATAGGAATGACAAAAAGACAGTTAAGTAAAATGATAATTTTAGAAGGTGTTTTATATGGAGTTATAGTAAGTATAATAGGTAGTCTTATATCCTTTGGATTATTTACTTTGATGATAAGAAATTCTCAAATTATTGTTGAAAATGGATATAAAGTTCCAATAGATGTATTTATAATAGGTATAGTATCAATTTTAATATTAACTCTTTTAGCATCATTAATGCCGTTACATAAATTAAAAAAAATCAGTATAGTTGAAAATATTAGAGCAGAAGAATAATAATAAATTAAAACATTATTATATTTTTATAAAGAATAAATCCTATTTAGAAAAATATCTAAATAGGATTTTTTATAAAAACTAATTTTCTTCTTTATTAATAAGTTTTATTATATTAGATTTATGTCTTATAACTATTAATATAGCTGCTAATGAAGCAGAAACTATTATTGAAATAGGAAAATTCATAAAAGCACACACAATTGGTATAGTTAAACCAAGAACTATTGATCTAATAGAAACTATAGGTGTTATTAAACGAAGTAAAAAGTGCATAGCAACAGCAATTATTACTGGTATAGTAGCAATTAGTGCAAAAGCTCCAAGAGTAGTATTTACTCCTTTTCCACCATTGAAGTTAAGAAAAGGAGTATAATCATGTCCTAAAATTGCAGCTAAAGCTATAATAGAAAGAAATAAATCCTTAGAAATAGAAATATTTATAAAGTTAAATATTAGTAATCCTAAGATTACAGGAATTAATCCTTTTGAAATATCTGCTATTTGAGTGTAAATGGAAGCTTTTTTTCCTAAAATCCTACCTACATTTGTAGAACCTATATTTCCACTACCTTTTTTTGTTATGTCTATACCATATAATTTATTAGAAATTATATAACCTACAGGTATAGAGCCAAGTAAAAATGACACTATTATAGTTATTATGATTATTAAATTATTCATTAAACCCACCTTAAAAATATTTTTATGTAAAATTCTTTAAATTTGACTTTACATAAAAATATAATATCATATTTTAATATTTAAAAGTTATAAAAAAAAGCTATTGATTTTACTAAATATATAGATAAAAGCTTATTTAAGAATGATAAATATAAAATATGATATAATTTAACTAATTTGTAAAAGGTAGAGGTGTTTAAAGATGAGAATATTATTAATAGAAGATGATTTAGCCTTATCAATAGGAATTGAATATACTTTAAAACAAGAAAATTATGATGTTATAAAGAAAAATAATTTAAAAGAAGGTAGAGATAGCTTAAAAGAAAATATTGATTTGATTCTTTTAGATGTTATGCTACCAGATGGGAATGGATATGATTTTTGTAGGGAGATTAGGGACTCTAAAAATAATATTCCTATAATTTTTATAACTGCCTGTGATGAAGAGGCTAATGTAGTTTTAGGATTAGATATAGGGGCAGATGACTATATAACAAAGCCTATTAGGATAAAAGAACTTTTATCAAGAATTAATGCAGTTATTAGAAGAAATAACGTAGAAAAAAAATTAGAAAGTAATAAGGAAAAGGTTTTTGTATCAGGAGATATTATATTAAATCCTCTTAAAGCTAATTTTAGAAAAAGAGATAAAGATATAATGCTTACTCCAGTAGAATATAAATTGATTTTAATATTTTTAAAAAGCAAAAACAATGCGTTATCAAGAGACATTATTTTAGAAAAGCTATGGGATATTGACGGTGATTTTATTGATAGTAATACTTTAAATGTTTACATAAAAAGATTAAGAGAAAAAATAGAGGATAATAGTAAAAAGCCTAAATATATAGAAACAATAAGGGGAATAGGATATAGATGGGCAGAAGAAATATTAGAAAAATAAATAAGCTTTAAAATTATAGAGGAGTTTTTTATGAAATATTTTAGAAATTTAGAATTAAAATATTTAAGCATTAAATTTTTAGTTATTTTTATATTAAGTAGTATTTGCATTTCATTTATATGTTATATAGAAGGAGAAAAATTAAATAAAATTTACATAAAACAAAATATTATAATAGCAGGTAATATTTTATCTAAAAATCCTGATTTAGAAGATGAAGTTATTAAGGGTATTACATCTAAAAATCAAGAAAATTATAATTTAGGTAAGGAGATTCTTAGTAAATATTCTTATGATAAATTAACATTGAAAGAAAATCCTAGTATATTAAATTTTTTTTATAAATTTACTATAATAATTATGCTAGTGATAATTTTATTTTTAATAATGGCTATTATATTTGCAATTAAAGGCTATATTAAGTTTTATAAGAAAATAGAAGAATTTACTATAGTTGCAGAAGAGGTTGTAGAGGGAAATTTTAATTTGATTAAAGAAGAATATGATGAAGGTGAACTATATATTTTTTCTAACAAATTTAACTTAATGATTAATAGATTGAATAACTCTGTAAAAAAATTAAAAGAAGAAAAATTATTTTTAAAAAATATCATTTCAGATATTTCTCATCAGTTAAAAACCCCCTTAGCATCTCTAATCATGTTTAATGATCTTATGAAAAATAAAGATATGTCTTTAGAAGATAAAAACTATTTTTTAAATTTAAGTGAAGAGCAGTTAAAAAGAATGGAATGGCTAATAATAAGTTTGCTAAAACTTAGTAGATTAGAAGCAAAAGTTATAAAATTTGATATAAAAAGTAATCCAATATACATAACTATAATGAAATCTATAAGTCCAATAAAGGAAAAAGCAAGAGAAAAAAATATATCTATAAATTTAAAATTAGATGAAAAAATAAGATTTAATCATGACTTAAATTGGACTGCAGAGGCTTTAACAAACATAATAAAAAATAGTATTGAACATACAAAAAATGGAGGTTATATAAATATAAAGATTTATGAAACTCCATTAGCTATATTTATTTCTATAGAAGATAATGGTGAAGGTATACCTAAAAATTTAATACCTAAGATTTTCAAAAGATTCTATAAAGGAGAAAACTCTACGAATCCAACTAGTATAGGGATAGGCCTTTCATTAAGTAAAAGAATAATAGAATCTCAAAATGGTTCTATAAATGTAGAAAGCGAAATTAAAAAGGGAACTAAATTTAATATAACATTTTTAAAAACAGTGATATAAATTATATAATTATATAAATTTATATGATATAATATAGTAATTTGTAATTATTACTAGGTAATAATTGTTAGATTTAATCTCAAGAATAATAATGGAAAGGAAGAAACTATGAAAAAAAGAAATAAGGATATTATTATTATAGGAATAATATTAGTTGGATTATCTATATTTTTACATTATCTACATTTTTTAATCTTTAAAGATTTGCATCATACATTAATATTTTTATTTGCAGATATAGCTTTTATACCAATGGAAGTATTTTTTACAAGTGTAGTAATTGAGAAGTTTTTAGAAAGAAGAGAAAAGTCTCATATGATTGAAAAGATAAATATGCTTATAGGTGTATTTTATAGCGAATTAGGAATAAAAATTTTACAATTAATAATTCATGGTGATAATAAGGTACAGGCTTTAAGAAAAAATGCCATATTGGATAAAAATTATAATGAAAATGATTTTAAAACTTTAGAAGAAAAATTTAAAAGTTATAATTATGAATTAGATGTACATAAAATTGATTTATCAAGTTTAAAAAATATATTAGATG
>NZ_FQVM01000021.1 GCF_900129365.1 Clostridium fallax | reverse complement strand
ATTTCAATACATCTCATGTTAAGGTTAAACGTAAAAGATACAGAAGAACAGAAGGAGGAATAAAAATTTCAATACATCTCATGTTAAGGTTAAACTCATCCCCTTTTAAGACTTTTATTAAAGGATCTTGATTTCAATACATCTCATGTTAAGGTTAAACTTTGACAGAAAACTCATCATCATCATATTTAAAATAATTTCAATACATCTCATGTTAAGGTTAAACAATGGGAACTAATAAAACTCTAGACTTAGATATTTCATTTCAATACATCTCATGTTAAGGTTAAACTATTGACGGAATGAAGGTTAGACACTATTGCTCCAATTTCAATACATCTCATGTTAAGGTTAAACTTCTATTCAAGCAATAAACTTCACTTAATCTTTGTTATTTCAATACATCTCATGTTAAGGTTAAACAATTAGTAAATTAGCCGACCCAGATTCCTTAGGTTGATTTCAATACATCTCATGTTAAGGTTAAACCAAAAACACAATTGAATTTTACAAGACAAGAGTTCTTATTTCAATACATCTCATGTTAAGGTTAAACTAAATTTGCTAAGTTTATGTAGGTGGTTTAAATGTTATTTCAATACATCTCATGTTAAGGTTAAACTAGCAAGTGCAAGTGTATCTGCATTTGGCAAAGATAGATTTCAATACATCTCATGTTAAGGTTAAACAACGCCATTCTTACTATCTCACTTTTGTCTATATCAATTTCAATACATCTCATGTTAAGGTTAAACATATCAGCTATATAGTCTTTATTACTCTTCATATCATTTCAATACATCTCATGTTAAGGTTAAACGCATAGAAGGTTTTGCCATAGTAATTAAATTATTAAATTTCAATACATCTCATGTTAAGGTTAAACCTTTTTAAATTAAATATTATTCCATGTTAGAAAAAATTTCAATACATCTCATGTTAAGGTTAAACTTTAAGGTTGCCTTACAGGTAGCCTTTTTTTATTTAATTTCAATACATCTCATGTTAAGGTTAAACGAACTAGCATCTAATTTCTTTGCTGTATTTAACCAAATTTCAATACATCTCATGTTAAGGTTAAACTACCAGCATAAAGTATTCCATATCTTTTACCACCCATTTCAATACATCTCATGTTAAGGTTAAACCACTGAAAACAAGCCAAATTATACATTATTCAATTTCTTGTAACATAGATAATTCAATATTAAATATAATATTTATCCCAAGTTAATTATTACATTTTAATTTTAATATATAATATTGTGAAAAACAAGTATTTGTCAATGTTTAAACAATAGTTAAGTTATTTTAGCTTGGGATAAATTAAATTATAAGATTAATGATTCTCCATTATCATCACAACTTCCTAATATTTCTTCTCCATAAACATTATTATTAAGAAGTTTTATTATGCATATAAAATCATCCTCTTTTTCTATAATTTTATTTAAGTCTCTTTTTAAACTCATTAATTTGGATGGAGTTATCTCTCCTCTAAATACAGATTTTTGAAAATGACTAAGATATTTTTTATATACTTTAAAAACTTTATTAACTCTTTTTTCTCCCACATCATAAAATAAAAAAGCATAATTATAATTTATATTTTTATTAGATGCCATTTTACATATTCTCCTTTAAAGAAAATGGTTTAAATTCTTTATCCTCTAATACAGTTTTAATAAGTTTATATCCATCAAGCTTTATTAGGCTCTTTATCTTAATTCTTCTTTTTAATTTTGGATGTTCAATGACTGTATCAAATCTTTTTTCTAAAGCTTCTATAAATATTTTCTTGCCTTCATCATTTAGTAAACAATAATTTACTTTTTTATTAAAATGCTTATGTATATTTATCTTTCTGTTGTTTACAAGATCAAAAATAGTTTTATATACTATTACAGGTTTAAAAACTTCACTTAAATCTAAACTTAAGGAAAATCTGCCTTCACTTGGTTCATGCAAAAAACTTATACTCTGATTTAAATGAGTATTATATATGGAAGTTACAGTCTTCGCATATAATATACTATTCCCAAAAGAAATCATAGCGTTTAGTGGATTATCTGGAGGTCTTTTTACTCTTTTATTAAAAACAAATTCTTCTCTTAAAATATATTTAAAGGTAGAATAAAATCTTTGCCATATATCTCCTTCAACACTAAGAATTTGTTTTATATCTTCACAACAATCTAAATTTTTTAATGCATCCTTTTTTAAATATGTTAAATCTTCCTTTATTTCATTTTTCCCATGTTTATAGTAATGATTTAAAGTTTCAATTATATTCTCTCTTATACCATTTACAAAAGCTTTAGCTATTATAATTCTTTTTTCTTCAAATGCCTTAACTTGTTTTATTGTAAGCTTTCCACTAATTAGATATTCTTTAGGATAAAAAGTCCCACTGTAGCCTCCGTAATAGTTAAAAAAATGCATAGTTATATTAGCTTTAGAAATGAAATCTAATAATTTAGAATTCAATGATACTTCATTTAAACAATATATTTCAGATGTATTTTCTATAGGTATATAGACATTCTTGCCATTTTTTCTATAGCATAAAGAATTATCTTTTCTCATAAGTTCTCCCATAGATGTTATATATTTAGTTTTTCCCATAAATTCCCTCCTGGTAATTTTTTACATCATTAAAATATTTTATTTAGATATAACAATATTCATAATATGCACACTTTTTACATCCTCTTTTTAAATCTGCTAATGGTATTTCTTTTCCTTCTATAAGACTTAAAATATCTTTTTCTATTTTTTCTAGTTCTTTCTCATTGTTATCAGTTAACTCTACTAAAATAAATTTATTATTTCCTTTCTTTTTCTCATCAAATATAATTTTACCCTTTTTATTTATACCCTTTTCTTTAAGTATTTTAAGATACAGTAGAACTTGCCACTTAGCAGCTTCTATATCCGTATCTGATTTTTTTAATTCCACTAAAAACTCATCAGTTATTTTGTCTATTTTTATATTTTCTATAGATAATTCTGTATTCTTTTTATTATCTGTTTTTATTTCATGTAACACTCTACCTATATGAACATCCTCACTATTGTCTTCTAAATTTATTCTATTACCTAAAAGCCAGCATTGTCTTTTACAATGAAAATAATAATTTATCAAAGTACCAGTAATTTTCATTATTATACTCCTTTATAAACTTATAAAATATTAAATCCATCTTGCTTTTCAAAAAGTTCTCTATCAAATTTACCTTCATTGAAATATTGCTCTCCATCTTCTATATAAAATAATTGTCCAATATTATCATTATAATCTTGATTAAATTTATTTATCTTATAAGTAAAGCAATCTACTTTTTCCATAATCTTAGAGATTTTTATTCTTTTCTCAGCATAATCCATCTTATTATCTTTTATTAACGATTTATATTCTTCCCATACTTGATCTCCATATAAAACCTCACCATTATCTAATTCTACTTTAGTGTTTAAAAATATATCATATTCTATTTGATTTTTATTTATCAGTTCCATATGTTTATTAACTTCTTTAAAATTTAGATTTCCAACTTCTTTTTTAAATTCTTTAAAACTATTATCATTAAATTCACTTTTACTTTTTTGCAAATTAAATATTACTTCAGAATAAAATTTTGAAAAATCTTTATTTTTTAAAATTTCTTTAATATCCTCATTTAAAAGTGATAGATTTTTATTATTTCTATAATCATTTTTATAAATATTATTTGCTGCATCTAAATTAAAAAAATAAGCCTTTGAGTTTTTCTTTTTACAAGATCTATTTATTCTACCTAAAAACTGCTCTTCACTATCTAATATAGATATATCTTTAAATCCTAAATCCATATCTATATCCACACCAGCTTCTATTACTTGAGTTGCTATAAGTAAAATGGATTTTTGTTTTTTAACTTTATTTATTATTTTTTTCCTATCTGCCTTACTGTCATCTCCTGTAATAAGTAAAATATCTTTTTTCTTATTTTTACTCACTTCATTTAAAATATCTTTATAAAAATTCAAAGCACTTTTTTTCTTTATAAATTCCACTACAACTTTATTATCATCCCAAGAATCTAAAACTTTCTTTTTAAGGGACTCTAGTACATATTCTTCTTCTAATAAAGAATAATCAATATTAACTCTATTCTTAAATAATGGATTAGAATAATATTTTTCTCTATTTTTAATTAAATAAATAGGTTTATTCTTTTCAGAACCTAATTTTTCTAAATTAGGTAATGTTGCAGACATAATAATAATTTTTATATTAAGTAAAGACGAATATTCTTCTAGAAATGTTATTATTTCTTTCCATATACTATTTCTATAACTTTGTATTTCATCTAAAATAACTACACTATTTGCTAAATGTGTTAACGGAAAACTTTCTTCTCTACTACACCCAAAAAGATAATTAAAAAAATTTATATGAGTTGTTAATACTATTGGATAATGGATAAATTGTCTATCTAACAATGCTTTTTCATAATCTATTTTTTTATTCTTATCACAGCTAACATTTTTTCCATCTTCTTCTTTATCTTCTACTTTTATAGGAGTTATAGAATTTATAACTGCAATATCTTTAATTAAATTATTGTTTAATAAATTTTTAAAAGTTTCACTAGTTTGTTCTACTAAAGTATTAAAGGGGAATATATAAAATATCTTGTTAAGATCTTTATTAAGTTCTAGTTGTTTAAAAGCTAAATTTATAGAAGTGATAGTTTTTCCACTGCCTGTTGGTGCCTCTAAGTAAAATAAATTTTCATTTTTATTTTTTATCAAATTCTCCTCCGCCTCTATAAACATTTCTGATCTTAATTTATTTATATCTTTATCATCAAAAACTTTCTTGCCATTACCTTTTAAATAATCCTTATGCTTTTCAATCCCGTTATAAATGGAAGATTTTTTAAATTCATCATAATATATATTAATATCTTTTATTAAACCTATTTCTTTTACCTCTTTATTATTTTTAAAATGAGATGTAGCATAAAAATCCGCTGATGTTAAAAGAGAGGAGACTAATTTACTATAAATATAGACATATATTGATATTAAATTATCTTTATCTAAATTTATTAAGATTTGATCCCAAATTTTATTAATTCTATTTATTACATTACTATCTAAATCAAAGTTAATATTTTCTTTAAAATCTTTATAAGTCTCTTGTTTACCTTGAAATTCCTTTATAATATTTTCAAAATTATTTAAATAATCTTTTAAACTTCCTAATTTTCCATGATGTTTACTTATTATATATGAATTAATAATTAAAAATAAAAGGAGAGGTTTAGAAACCTGTCCTTTTATCTCCTTTAATTTATTTAAATAAAAATCAAAATATATTATAGAGGATAGGCTAGAGTGTTTTGAATCATATTGACTTAGTTCTTTATATTTATTATTATCCATTTTATTAAATTGAAAAGATCCATTTATTTTTCCTATATCATGAAGATATATAGAATTAATTAAAAGTTCTTCAAAAAATTCTATATCTCTAGAATTATAATTATTTAAAAATATATTCTCAAAGTTATTAAAAGTTTTTATTAATCCCTTTTCTTTAATAATTTTTTTAAAGTAATATAAAGTTAAGTCTAAATGGATTTTTAAAGACTCAAGATTATTATCTTTTTTGTGAGCATATATACTATTTAAGTTATCTACATAATTTTCTAATTTAAAAATTTCTATATCGTCAAAACACATATTAAGATCTCTCCTCTAAAAGAAATATAAATTTAAATCTTTATATCTAAATATTTTTTCTTCTTTATTAACTTCTACAAAATAATTAGTGAAAACCATCGGTTCAGTTACATATTGATTAGTAATCTCCTCTAATGCTACTGGTAACCTCTCCTCATATTTCCATAGCTCTTTCATAGAAAATATAGCATTGATATCGTTTATTAATTTAAATTTATTTTTTAAGAATAGACTATTAATTTCTTCATATTTTTTTTCTTCTTCAATATTTATTATTTCTACTTCATTAATATTAGCTAAATGATCATTTTTCCCTAAATAAGGGATATATACTGCTTGTCTTTTACTTAGTCTTTCTTTAATTTCTTTTTCATAGCTTTGTCCATTTAATAATATATATATATCCCATCTAGGAGACTCTAACCATTGTTCTTTAGTTATTAGATTTCCGCCTTCTTCCTTAGAAGCATATCCTACAGAATTATTAAATACTTGTACTTTTTTGTTTATATATCCTTTATCATTTTTAGGTACTATAGCTATTTTCAAATCTTTTAACTTATAATAAAATTCAGGATATGTAATACTATATTTTATTTCATCATCTAATTGATTTTTTTTATCACTTTTTTTAATTTTCTCATACTGATTTTTATAATAATTCTGTTTTTCATATCCCCCTAATCCTATTACAGCTCCTAGTATACCTAAAAGTGCAATCTTATGAATATTTCCATAAGTAAAATATATATAATTATTTACATCCGGTTTTTTAAAGAAAGCTGTTTTTCCATTTAAAGAAAACTTTAAAGCTTTCATTTTTATACCTCTTTTCTAGTAAATATATTAAAATATTTTGCATTAGGAATTTTATTTTCTATTTCAATCTTATATGAATTATAATAAACTTCTATACTTTCTATGCTTTCTTTTACACCTTCTAATAAATCATCAAAATTAAATATTATTATGTCTTTATTATTGCTTTTTCTAAAGTCTATATATTGTGAAAGCTCGGGTAGATATAATTCTTCATTAGTCTTTATAAATAATGAGAATTCATTTTCACATCCTATTTTAGAGTTAGTATTGAAAGCTGTTGCACTAGTTAAAGCAGCTTCTTTAAATTTTTCGTAATCTTCTTCTTTGTATCCTTCAGTAACATCCATATTAATATATTGTTCATAAGCCTTAGGATTAATAGCAAAAGGATAAAAATAATGAGCTTCATTACTAACTATTTTTGTTCCTAATGTTGTTGAGTTTGCTTCATCTCCTTCTTCTGAATTTTTATTTCCTTTTTTCTTACTAGTAGCATCTCTAAAAGGAGATAAAATTTGTTGTTCTTCTGCCATTGTATCTTCATATTTATTAAATCCTTGTCCTATTTGTACTGCTCCAGTTATTCCTATATTATTTCCTGCTTCTGCAAAAGTTGCTCCAAAGTTTTTAACATCTATTGCTGTAAATAGATTTTTTAAAACCTTTTCATTATCTTTTTCATCTTTTAAATCATTAACTTGAAATATTTCTTCATATCTTTCTTTTAAGGACTTAGGTCTTACTTTAATACCTTCTTTTTTATCTTCTTCTACCTTTAAAGATTTAATATACAAAACTTTTTCTCCATTTTGTTCCCACATCTTTTTCATAGGATATTTTAAAGCTTTATCACTTCCAAAAACTTCTCCAGTTGATATTGTCTTTGGATATCCTGAAAAATCAGCATTCCAATTTGACATTATAGATTTAATTCCTATAACTCCAAAATATCTATTTTTCATATTAATTCTCCTCCTCTTTATCTTTCTTATAAATTAAGCTTGAATGTAAATATCCAGCAATTAACATATCTTGATTTATATCTTTATTTGGAACATATCCTTCTATCATTGCATATAGATTATTAAATCTCTTGCTATGCTTTTCAATTGTATAATTGTATTTTATAAATAATTTTTTTATCTCATTTTTTAGTCTCTCATCATTTCTACTATTTAAAATAGGATTTATTAATGAATGCATTTTTTTACTAGACCTATTTAATGATATTAAATAGCTAACAACTTGGCCAACACCAAAATAGTATTCTTCATCATTGTTAAAACTTTGTGTTTCTTTACTATTTATTTTTTCTTCTAAAATGTCAGATAATTTTTTTAGTTTATCCGCCATATTATCTCCTCCTTTAAAATATTCTAAAAATGCAACTCTTAAATTAAATTGCTCTTTAGCCCTTAAATAAAAACCTTTAATTATAGAATTTTTAATAAGATTTAAAGACATATTATCTATAAATCCCCTTACTATTTTATTATTTCCTTTAAAAAACCAATCAAAAAAACCTTTTCTATACTTTAATAAGGCTTCTTTAATTTTATTATCATTTAATGTTATATCTTTTGGTTCTGCAAAATAATTATTAATAAGAAATTTGTTGAAAAATATTTTATCTACATACCTTTGAAGATCTTTTAGTTCTAATATAGGACCTTTACTTAAAGTTTCATCTTTTTTTTCTTTGTAATCAATATCAATAGGCATTGTAATAAAAAATCCTTCTAAGTGAGGATTATAATCTACTATTGTATCAAAATCTAAAATCTCTACCTCTTTGCCTTTTTTTAATTTTAAGTAATATCCTGAAAATCTTCTGTCTATGTTTTCTTCATTATTTAAAAAATGTAAATCCTCATCTATATATACATTAGACTTTCCTTTAACTAAATTATTATATAAATGATCAAAAAACTTCTTTTGAAGCATTGCTTCTTCTTCAGATATTAAATAAGGAATAGAATTTTTTCTAGTTTTATGCTCTAAATATGGTTTTTTTGCATTAAGACTCATATTATCATTAGGTAATCCAAATATATAATCATTTATCTTTATATTGTAATCGTTTTTATTGAAGTTATTAGGTATTATATATTTATTACTTTCTCTTTCATATTCCTCTATATCTAAATCTAAAAAAATCTTTATATAATTTTTGTCATCTTTTACTTCATTTAATATATTTTCTAAGTTATTCTCTATCCAATTTTTTACAAAGTTAAGATCTTCTAAATTAGACTTCCCATATTTATCTAAAGCTTTATTATATAGTTCTAAAGTTTTTCCTGAATACTTTTCTGAAGGATTTTCTAAAGTCTTATAAAAGTTTTTTACAATCTTATGTATTTCTTTATTTTTTATTTTTTCTTTTAATTTATCTTTTTTCCCAATAAAAGCTAAGTAGTTGTTACTAAGAATTATTTTTTTCCTATCTACTGATTTATTAGTATCTGTAATTCTTGATAAATAATCTAAATTACATAGTTTTCTATAATTAGAATTACTTTTATCAAAATCTTTAGTAATTTCAATAGGTTCTTCATAAGTTCCATCTTTTTTTAATAAAATATAAGATCCTATTCCCAAATCATAATTATCAGTTATAAATTTTTCTCCTATCATCTTATATTTTGGCTCAAATGTATATATAACATCTTTAAGCATTTAATCACCTCTCATTCTTAAAGATATTTATAATTGACAAAGCCACACCCCCTAGAATTCAACTCATTAACACCTACTCCAATAGCCATATAAGCTAATAGTTGAGATAATTCATCATTGCAAATTCTTATCTCAATCTTATCGCCTAACAATTTTATTGATTTTATATTTATTGCTATTGGTTTTTTATTCTTAAATTCTATATAATCAAAAAGCTGAAAATTTTCATCTATTTTTTCTTTTGTAAATTCATTATATTTCTTTATAAGGTTAGATTTTATTCTATTTTCAAATTCGCAAAGACTATGATTTTTTCTCCAATATCCATCTTTGAATTTACAAACTGCTGGAGTAATGCTATAAAGTTTATCTATATTTTTTTTAGCGATAACTCTAGTTTTAATAGTTAAAACCTTTATTTTTTTTGTATAACTATTTACTAAATATTTTTCTAAAAAATCTTTTAGTGATTCATCTATAGTTCTTAACCTAAAACTATAGATACTTCCTTCTTTATAAATTCCATCTTTTTCTATTGGATATAAATTATCAAATACATAAAGTTTAAATTTATTTTCCTCATGAAACTCTTTAAAAACCTCGCTATTTAAAAAATTATTATCAATAAGTTTGCATAAATTAGAAGAACACTCCTCCTTATCTATATCTTTTGTTAGATATACTTTTATTGATAATTCATATACTTTAAAGCTCATATAATCACCTCCTTAAATTTCTTTAATTTCATTATATTACCACGAAATTTTATTTTCAATATATTTATCATCAAATTCTGATAATTATTAATTTTAAAATAAAACAAACCTATTGATAAATATATATTTATCAATAGGTTTGTTTTATTTACATCTTATGTTAAAGTTAATGTAATATGAAATATTTGTCATCAAATTCATTTCAATACATCTTATGTTAATATTAATATATATTATATATTTTTTTAATATACATATCAATATTTATATACCTAAAATATCCTATTTAATAACTCCATCTTCTATATATATTATTATATGACAGTTTTTTGCTACAACATCATCATGAGTTATTGCAATTATTGTTTTACCAAAATTATTTAATTCCTTTAGCTTGTCTAAAATATCCATTCCAGTTTTCTATTCAAAACTCCTATTGGTTCATTTTCTAAAATATTAAATTTATCAAAAATCTAAATAACTAAAAATTAATGTTCCATTTCTCCTTTAATTATTTTAAATAATCCATATATAACATCTATAAAAACAATAACTATAGCAATATATCTAATAAAAGTTATATTAGCTAAAAGAGAGGTCCCAGCTAATATACCTGAAATTCCCAATAAGCCTAATAGTATTCCAGAAAATCTACATAATTCAATATTATTTTTTAGTTTATTTTTCTCAGTCTTTGTTCCTATAATATAATTAGTCATTAAAAATGGTGGAATCTGTTTTATATAAGTTCCAATGCCAAGAGCACAACATATTAAGCCAACTCCTATTAATATAATACCTATAACCATAATTTTTCTCCCCCTTAAATCTTATAAACTTCATAGTTAAATTTCTTATTTATCTATTTAAATACTTCTAAAATTATTACAATCTTTATTATAAATATAGCATAAATATTTCTATAATATTTATACTCATTAAAATTATTTGAAATTTAATTTATTTAATATACTATAATAAACCATAGGTAAAGTATAAAAAGATTCTTAACTAATTTATATTTTTAAACATAAAAGACATTCCCTTTAAAGTAGATTTTAAAATGTCTCTCCATTCTGACTACTTTAAAGGGAATGTTTTAGTTAAATGATATTTATATACATCTTAACTATTTATCTTTACATTTATAATTATCTTGAACGTCCATTAAGGCTTCTCCAAATCTTTGATAATGAACTATTTCTCTTTCTCTTAGAAAACGTAAAATTTCTTTTATATCTTGGTCATCAGTTAAGTTTATAAGCCATTCATAAGTAGCTCTAGCTTTTTGTTCTGCAGCCATGTCTTCATGTAAATCAGCTATAACATCACCTTTTGCTTGAATATAGGTAGCTGTCCATGGATTCCCTTGGGCATCACAATAATATAATGCTTTACCATGATCTGTGTAGTGACCTGCAAGTCCAGCCTTTTTTAAATCTTCAATTGAAGCATTTTCCATTAATTGATAAATCATAGTTGCAATCATTTCTACATGGGCCATTTCTTCTGTACCTATATCAGTTAGTAACCCTTTAGCTTTATTTGTTGGCATTGTATATCTTTGATTCAAATATCTAAGTGCTGCACTTAGTTCTCCATCTGGACCACCATACTGAGAAATTAAAAACTTTGCCATTCTAAGATCATTACATTTTAGATTTATAGGATATTCTAAAGTTTTTACATAATACCACATACTCAAATCCCCCTAACTCTTAATTTCCCAAGGCCAAGGTCTGTTAATCCAAGAATCTGGATCCTCAATACAAGCAGACCCAAAATTTGTGATAGGGCCATATTTAAGCTCATACTCACCTATTAATTCCTTTAACCTTTGAGAAACTTCTCTATAATCTTCTATAGCTTTTTTATTATTAGGGAAATTATCAAGATAAAGATTTAATTCTACTGCATAAAATTGCATCCTCTGTATACGATTTAACAATTCAACTGATTTCATTTTTTACCTCACCATTATTTATTTCTTCTCTTTATAAGGTTTATATAAATCTTCAAATATTGTGCCTTTCCTAAAAGCCTCATCAACTGAACATATCAAATTTTTATATTTCTGAGGTAATATATATGCACGTGCATACTCTAAATTATTTTTTTCATGGGTAAAACAAGACGACATAAATAAAATCCTTTCATCTATAACTATATTTATATATTATGTAGATAAAAATATAATGTTACTTAATATATAGGCATTTTAAAAAATAAGCAAACTTTATTATGTGTCAATTCAAGATAAAAGTAAATATATTTAATCCAAAAAAATCTGCTTTTATATATTTTATTATTAATCAATTCAATGATCTCTTATTAAAATATAAAATTGATTTGTGCAAATTATAAAATTTTAATTTGACACCTATTATTTAAATTTAAATATAGAATTTAAGTTTATATTTATATAATAATATATATTTGCATTTATAAATTTAATAGTATATGGTAAACATATAGAATGCAGGAAAGTTCCAATTACAAAGGAGATGCAATTATATATGAAAGATAAAGACAAAGCAATTTTATTATTAATAACTTCAGCATTGTTTTATGCTCTTATGAGCACTTTTGTTAAACTTTCAGGAAATATCCCAGCAATTGAAAAAAGTTTTTTCAGAAATTTAGTAACCTGTTTTGCTGCCTATTATCTAATAAGAAAAAATAAAGATAGTCTTTTTGGAAAAAAAGAAAATAGAAAGTTTTTATTTGGAAGAGCTTTACTAGGTACTATAGGTATAGTAGCTAATTTTTATGCTATTGAACATTTAATTTTAGCAGATGCTAATATGCTTAATCAACTTTCTCCATTTTTCGTTATAATATTTTCTAGTATATTTTTAAGGGAAAGAATTACAAAACCACAACTAATAATTTTATTAGTAGGTTTTTTAGGAAGCTTATTTATTATAAGACCTTCCTTTAATTTAACAATAATCCCTTCTCTAATAGGAGTTTTATCTGCTATTTGTGCTGGCGGTTCATATGCTTTTATTAGATATTTAAGCAATAGAGAAAAAAATGCTACCATAGTATTTTTCTTTGCATTTTTCTCTGCAGTATCTACTTTTCCCTTTATGCTATTAAATTTTAAATCCTTTAGTTTTATTCAATTAATATATTTATTAATGGCAGGAGTTACTGCATCAATTGCCCTCTTTGCTATAACCGGTGCGTATAAATTTGCACCAGCAAAAGAAATTTCAATTTACTCTTATACTCAAGTATTATTTACAGCACTTATAGGATTTATATTATTTGGTGAAATTCCAACAAAATTTAGTATTATAGGATATATAATTGTTATTTCAGCATCTATTTCAATGTTTGTATATAATAATAAATTATCAAAAGAATCTATTTCTTAAGTTTAATATTAACTTATATAATTAAAATAATATTTTAAAATTTTATCTTAAAATATTATAAACCTCTTTCTATAATATATTTTTAATCAAACAAAATAATACATTATATAAATATAATCTAAAGTTAAGTTTTTAAATAATCTTATAATAGATTTCTATTTTAATAATTATATATTATAATTGTTTTCTATAAAAAGGAGCTGTTTAAAATAAAAACTAAATTTTCATTTTAAACAGCTCACTTTTATTTGTTATATTAATATTATCTTCTTAATCTTTAATATTTTTATTTTATTATCCTTTAACCGATCCTGATGTAAGTCCTGAAATAAGTAGTTTTCTAAATAAAATTGCAATAATTGTCGGTGGAATAATAGAAAATATACCACAGGTAGCAATCATTCCATAACTTATAGAATCTCTAGACATAAATTCTGACATAATAAGAGTTACAACTTTATTTTCCTGTGAAGATGTTAAAATAAGTGGAATTTGAAATTGATTCCAACTCATTAAAAACATTATAAGCATACATGCAAAAATTATTGGTGTTGATACAGGAAGAATTACTTTAAAAAATGCTTCCCTTTCATTACATCCATCTACTTCTGCCGCTTCCCAAATTCCCTTTGGAATACTATTAAAATATGTCATCATTATCCAAGTATTCATTGGTATAAAAGAAGATACATATATAACACTAATCCAAAAAAGGCTATCAAGCATATTATATTCAGAAAAAATACCATATATAGGTATTATAGTTGTAAATACTGGAATTACTGTTGTAATTAATATAAATTTCATCATAAAGTTTCTTCCTTTAAATCTATACTTTGAAAAAGTAAATCCTGTAATTACTGAAATAGGTATACCAATTAAAAGTGTTATTACACTTATAGTTAAAGAATTTTTAATTCCATTAAATAAAATAACATGAGATTGTGTACTTGGATTTAAAATCTCTTTATAATTACCTAGGGTAATACTACTTGGAAGTAAACTTGCTGTTTCTTTAAGCATTTCATTTTCTGGAGTAATACTTATTATAAAGCACCAAATTATTGGTCCTAAAGTAAAAATTATAAAGATAAGAGTTGCAATATAATATATAGTTTTTTCTGAAAATTTTTCTTTCATATCTCTTATCTCCTTTCTATATAATGTCTTTACTCATGGTTCTTATGTAGAAATATCCTATAATTCCCGAAAGAATCATTATAATATAAGTAATTGCACTTCCAAGTCCAAAATTCATAAAGCTAAATGTATTCATATAATTATAAATTAAAAGTGTTTGTCCTTCAAAAGCATATCCATTAAGAGCTACTATTTCATCAAATACGTTAATTGCACTGATTGTAAGATTTATTAGTATTAATGTAAGTGAAGGAAGAATTAATGGTAATGTAATCTCAAAAAACTCTTTAACCTTTGTAGCACCATCAACCTTTGCAGCTTCATAAAGTTCACTTGGAATAGTTTGAAGATTTGCTAATACTACAATCGCACAAAAAGGAATAACTCTCCAAGCAACTACAATTGATATAACAATCATTAAAATATATCTATTTGTTGTCCATGTAATTGGTTCATTAATTAAACCACTATTAATTAATATTTTATTAGCAAGTCCATATCCTGGATAAAAGATAAATTTCCATATTATTCCGTTAACAACTGGTGGTAAAGCCCATGGAATTATAGCAATAGCAGTAAGAACTGGACTTAATCTAGATTTTTTATTTAATAATAATCCTACTAATAAACTACAAGTAAAGCCTAATATAATAACAAAAGCAATTATAATCAAGCTATTTATTAGGGAATAGTAAAAATCACCACTTTTAAAAACTTTAATATAATTTTTTAATCCTATAAATTTAATGTTTCCTGGTTCTGTAAGATTAAATCTATCTAAACTAAATAAAAATGTTTTAAAAATAGGATAAACTACTAAAAATAGCATAATTACAGATACAGGAATCAATAATATCCATGAAGTTAAATTTTTCTTATTCATATTTTTCATCCTTTATAACAAAACTATAACAGAATTAAATAATATAAAAATGAAAAGAAACCTAAGGTTTCTTTTCAAAATTTAAGTTTATTCTGCATTTTCTTTTGCAAGAGCATCAACTTTATTTGCCATTTGATCTACTGCTTGCTCTGGTGTTAATTTACCATTAACCATTTGATTTATTGTATTAAAGATTTCAGTACTCATCTTTGTATAATATTTTGGCACTCCATTAGGAAATGGTGATTTAACTATCTTAGCCTCTTCAAGTAAAGCACCTGCATTTTTTATTTTTCCTTCATCTATAAGTTTCTTAAGTACATCTGTTCTTGTTGGCATTGTATTAAGTTCTTCATTTAATTTAATTTGGGTTTCAGGAGAAGTATACCATTTTACAAACTTTTCACAAGCTTTAGGATTCTTAGTAAATGATGATATACCTATACCTTCCGCATATGGTACTGTAACCTTTGCTTTTCCTGTTTTACCTGGTATCATTATTGGTTCAACTTGATCTACAACCTTAGATTCCTTTGGATTATTTACTCTGCTAACAAAAGAAGATGGTCCAACCATAAAACTAGCTTCTCCATTTGTAAGTTGTTTATATGCTGTCATTCCATTTGAAGTTCTATTAGCAGGATTTATGTAACCAGCTTTATTTAATTTATCAATAAGAGTAAGTGCATCAAGAGCACTTTCTTTATTTAATGTGTTATCATTATTGAAAATCACTTCATTTCTTGTATATGCAAGCCATATAAATGAAGTTGTTGCATTTTCATCTGCTCCAAGTGGAATAGAAAATGGATATTTTACTATATTGTTATCCTTAAGAGCTTTACAACCATTTTCAACAGCATCCCAAGTTTGAGGCTCACCTTGTATACCAGCCTTTGCAAATTGATCTTTATTGTAATAAGCTATTCTAAAATCATTAGCATATGGAAGAGCATAGATTTTATCATCTACAGTAAAAGATTTAATTGTAGGCATATCCTCTATATCCTTTTTATCCATTTCTATTGGCATAAGCCAACCTGCACTTTTAAACTCACCAACCCATGACCAATCTACTTCAAAGATATCTGCTGCAACTTTTTTACCTGCTGCTGCTATTGATACTTTATCCCTAATGTCATCCCAACTTGTTGGCTGAACTTTAACAGTAATACCTGATTCCTTTTTAAATTCATTAAGCATTTCTTGTGTTGGAGCACCCCAATCCGGAATCATAAAGGTGATTTTATTGCTTTCATCTTTCTTTACTCCAGAATTGTTATCCTTTTCCTTAGAGCATCCAACAAAACTAAGCAATGCTACAATTAATACTAAAAAAAACGATAAATATTTTTTCATAATAACCTCCGTAAAAATATTTTCTAATTATATGATAAATTATACATTATTAGTGGTTTTTTGTTGCTATTTTTTTTATAAATCTTGAAAAAATAATGCTTATTTTCTTAAATATTTCAAAAATCTATAGTAATTTTTTTATATTTAAAACAATTTTTGTAAAATAATAATTTGTATTAATTTATCTGTAATTGTTTTAATATATCTTTAGCAATATATAATGATTTTATCCCTATATATTTATAGCAAATATTTAGTGATTAAATAAAGCTAGTAATTATTTTAACTAAGATTTCATATTACATAAATTAATAAAAAATTATATAAATTTATTTTGAAAATATTTATACAAAAGCTATAAAATTAATTTTTAATCTTTAAATCTATTATTAATAGTGACTTTTAGAAAATATCATATCATTGCTTATTCACTAAGAAAATTTTAAATGAACTATTTTATTACAAGCTCGTTTTTTAATCCCTGGAATTAAGGCTATCCAATGTAACCATCTCCATCTATCTTTGTGATAGTCAAGATAATTCCATTCAGAAATAAATTTAATTTTGTTATTATATTTTATCATTTCTCTTCCACTATTCATGCCCCATTTAAATTTAACTCCAACCTTTTTTGCAGTGTCATGTTCTTTGCTCATTTTTACTATTGTTGGTGGCATAACCTCAAGAAGCATTTCTGCATTTGAAAATGATACAGCTAATTTATTCATTAATTTTTTTATTTCTTCTTCTGTAAAATACATTAATAGTCCTTCAGATATAATCAAAATTGGCTCATTATTATGTGCTTTTACTTCATCTATCCATGAATAGTCAAAAACAGATTTTGCTATCATTTTATATCTTTTTGTTTCATTAAAAAATTGTTTTCTTATTCTAATTGGTTCAGGTAAATCTAATTCATACCATCTTATTTTGTTATTATCTAGTCTAAAAAATCTAGTATCTAATCCACAACCAATATTTATAATAATACTATAAGGATATCTATTAATAAAATTCTTAGTCACTTCGTCTAAAATCTCAGTTCGCACAGAAACTCCAACTTGAGACATCCATCCATTATCAAATTTTGAGAAATCATAATCAATAGATTCCATCATATCTAAAGCTTTATAATCTTTTATTATAGAGTTATTCTTTTTAGTTTCTACTGCTCTTGCCCAAAGTGGAATAAGTAATGTTTCAGGAACCCCATTTAAACTTTGTTTTACCATACTTATCATCCCCTATATGATATTGATATTCATTATCATAATATTCCTAAAAGTAAATTATGTCAAATATAATAATATAATGTTAAAAATTTTCTAATTCTATTTCAATAACTTCTAAAAAACTAAATACCTTATAAAGTTTAATTTTACTTTTATTTAAGTCTACTATTCTTTTGAATGATGAATTGCATATATACTAATTATAAAATAAACTTTTCTTTTATAGTTTTCACTAGTAAGTTAATAGCTTTTATTAAACATCATCTTTATTATTTTAATTTTATAGTATATTTTTATAAAAAGTGATAAACTTTATATTATTATCTATTAATTAAAATTTAACTATGATTTTAAAATCACATTAATTTTTAATGATATACTTATTTATGATAAAAAATTTTTATAACTACATATACTAAATAAAAAAGATAGGTGTGAATATTATGAGTAAAGGCAAAAAAATTTTTATAAGTATTATAACTGCAATAGTAATTTTATGTGTATCTTTAACTTGTGCATATTACTTTTCCTTTTCACCTAAGGTTTCTGTTACTCCAATAAGCTCTAACATAACCTTAAATAAAGCTAAACTTTTTGCTAAGTTTTTACCTGATAATTTTAAAATAACTTCTAAAGAAGCTTATGTTGAATCTAACACTAATTTTAGCAGTGATGAATTAACAAACTTATTTATAATTGCCGTAAAAGAAAACCCTGAACTTAAAGACTTTATAACAGGATTAAAGGTATCAATAGGAAATAATGATATTGATATTTATTGTGACGTTAAATATCTAAGCCTCCCTATGGAAGCTAAATTAACTTTTACTGGTGAAGCTAAAGATGGCAAAGGAGTTTTCCATTATAAAGAAGGTCATATTGGATTTTTAAGTATCCCTAAGGATGTTATATTTTCAAAACTCCAAAATACTTCTGTAGTACAATTTGATAAAAATAATGGAGATATAATTTTATCCTTTGAAAGTATAAAAGAGTTAGAAGTTAAAAATGTTACTGTAGAAAATAATAAAGTTAATATAGTATTTAGAGGTACTTTAAAGTTTAAGAATTAATATTTAAGGCAATACAGAGAATATTTTAAAATTTTTTATGAAAAAAGAACTAGATAAATTTATGTAAAGATTTAATTTATCTTTTAAATAAACTATTTTAATATGATTTATGTTTTTTTATAAAACTAAAAAGAACAGATTCTTTAAAAATCTGCTCTTTTTTCTTTTAATCTATAGAAAATAACTTTAAAATATCTTCTTCTGTTAGGGATATTAAGTTTTCTGCTTTAGATAAATCATTATCCATTAAACTTGATATAAGTTTTTTCTTTTCATTTTGAAGATCTATTATTTTCTCTTCAATAGTATCTTTTGCTATAAGTTTTAAAACCTCTACTACTTTTTTTTGGCCTATTCTATGAGCTCTATCTGTAGCCTGATCCTCTACCGCAGGATTCCACCAAGGATCAAAATGTATTACTATATCTGCAGAAGTTAAATTTAAACCTGTTCCTCCAGCTTTTAAACTTATTAAAAATATAGAATTTTCTCCTTCATTAAAATCCTTAACTATCTCCATCCTCTTCTCAGAAGATATAGAACCATCTAAATAACTAAAAGAAAATTTTTCTTCTTTAAGTCTTTTAGATATATTTTTTAAAACTGATGTAAATTGAGAAAAAACTAATATTTTATGACCTTCATCTATACTTTGACTTAATATTTCTATTAGTGCTTCTATTTTTCCACTATCTCCAGTATAATCTTCCATAAGTACTGAAGGATCTAAAACTATCTGTCTTAGTTTTGTTATATATGAAAGTATTTCTATTTTACTATTTTTAAACTCATCATCCTTAACCTTTTTTTCAATAAGTTCCATAGCATAATTAGCATAGGTTCCATAAACATTTTTCTGTTCTTCTGTTAAAGATACTAAAATCTTCTTTTCTATCTTATCTGGTAGTTCTTTTATTACATCTTTTTTTCTTCTTCTTAAAATAAAAGGTTTCACCAAACTATTAAGTTCTTCTAGAATCTCTGGACTTTCCTTTAATTTTTTATAGTATCTTACACTAAATCTTTTCTCATCAAAAAGATAGTTAGGCATTATAAAATCAAAAATAGACCAAAGTTCCATAAGAGAATTTTCAATAGGTGTACCAGATAAAGCAAATCTTTTTTTAGCCTTAATTTCTTTTGTAGCTATTGCATTTTGAGAACTTGGATTTTTTATATATTGAGCTTCATCTAAAATACAATAATCAAATTCTAAGTTTTTATATTCTTCAAAATCCCTTTTTATTAAATTATAGGTAGTTATTATAACATCATAATTTTTTACATTATTTATTATTAAATCTCTATCTTTTTTTACTCCATTACATATGCCTACTCTTACTGTTGGAGCAAACTTTTGAAATTCATCATTCCAATTATATATTAAAGAGGTTGGAGCTATAATTAAAGTTTTACAATTTTTATTAGATAATATAAAGGTTATAGTTTGAAGGGTTTTACCAAGCCCCATCTCATCTCCTAAAATACCTCCAAAGCCTAAATAATCTAAAGTTTTAAACCAATTATATCCTGATTTTTGATAATTTCTTAATGTAGCCTTTAATCCTTCTGGTTCTTTAAACTTTAACTTTTCTATATTTTTAAATTTGTCTTTTATTTCTTTAAGGTGATTTTTACCCTTTATATATCTTATTTGATTTTCTTCTAAATAATTAGATAGAAATAATCCTTTACTTTTATCTATTTCTATATGATTATTTTCTAAATTTTCTGGTGAAACCACATCTAAAAGTTTTAAAAACTTTTTAAGCTCAAGCTCCTCTAAGTCAAGAAATTCCCCACTTTTAAGTTTATAATACTTTAGATTATCTCTAAATGACCTTAATATATCCTTTGTCTCCTCTTCAGATATATCAGAAAGCTTAAAATTCATCTCAAAATAATTATAATTACCTGTCTTTATATCTCCTTTTATTCCCTTACTTCCAAGAGATTTTATTCCTTTAAAGTTTTCAGAATAAAAAACTTCTCCTAAATTTTGAAGTATATTTATTTTGTTTTTAAAAAAATCAAAAATATAATCATCATTAAATATAAAATAAAATTTTTCATTTATTTCTTCAAATCCTAATTCCCTAAGAGATGATAAAATTCTTTTCTCTTTTTTTGAGTCTCTATAGATTATCTTCTCATTTATATCCTTAAAAATATTAAATTCATATTTACCATATTTAACTTTAGTTGTTAATGTAATATCTTTTCTTTCTTTATCAAAATAAAATTTAAACTCTACTGGCTCAATTACAACTTTATCTTTAATAGATTTAGATAAAGTTATATTACTAGAAATCAAGTTTAACTGAGGAATAAGATGTTTTAGTATTCTATTCTCTTCTGATTTTGGAATAACTACACTTTTAGAATTATTAAAAGCTTTTATATAAGGTGCTATTCTGTAACAAAAATCATAGTCTGGAAGATATATAGTAGTTCCAAATAAAAAAACATCCTCTTTATCACTTAGAGGCTCTGCGATTCCATTTGGCATCTTTAGTATATAATCATTTTTTACAGTTTTTAAATCAAATTCTATAGGAACATTATCAAAAACAATTTCTGTTTCAACTGTTCTATAAAAAAATCCTTCATTTAAATAAACTCTATTATTTTTTACTCTTTCAAAAAATTCTCTAAGTAAGTCTTTAGGTATTTTTATATACTTTCCATCTATATTTTTACTTTCTGACCTATAAACTGCTCTTTTAGGTCCTTCCATGGTTTTTAATAACTCTATAAAATCAATTATTCTTTTTTCTTTAGTATTAAATTTTTGCTTTTTTATATTAAAGGTAAAGTTTTGACCATACTTTATAGGTATTTTACTATAATACCCCATTAAAAACTGCTCAATATCCTTTATTACATATAACTTGCTAGAAGTCATTGTTTTTATTCCTATTTTAAATTCTGCTGAAATTTTATCATTCCATTGGTATCTATTTATGTATACTTCCAATTTAAGCTCTTCTTTATCTTTATCTTCATCTAATAATAAAGATAATATATTTTTATCTTCTTTAAATTTTATTTTTTCTTCTTCCTCCTCATTTAAAAGAGGGTTTTTTAGAAGATCATCTAAAGCTTTATAAAAGCTAGCTACTATATGTTTACAACAATAATTTCCACTTGTAAATTCATGTTTTTCATAATCCTTACAGGTGCAAGAGGTAGATAAAACTGATTTATTTGTTGCATCTATTTCTATAGTTACATTATACTCGCTAAAAAGATTTTCAGAAATCACAGTTCCATCTATACAAATTAAGTTTTCTTCATCTGTAATTTCTATAGATGATACCAAATCATTATGAAAAACCTTCTCTCCCTTTAGATAATTTTTACCAGTAGTCTCCTCTTTAAATCTTTGTATTAATAAATCTCTTCTCATATTTTCTCCTAATATAATAAAATTTCATCCTTTTATTATATCATAAAATATAGTTTTTTTCTTTTTACTGGATTTTTACAGTTATATATTGTAGCTTTATATAATTGTTTCTATAAAAAATAGATATTACTTTGATTTTTCTTATTTGTAATAAAAAAACACTATCTAATTATTATAGAATTTTAATAAAAATTCTAATAAATTTTGATAGTGCCTTTTTGTTATGAATCTATTATAATAAATTTTTTATAATTATCTTAACAGATTTCATAATTTATATTGAATTTTGCTTTAATTATATAAATATGTAAATAACGAACTTTTTTATTATATATGAAAAACTAATACTAAATGTATAAAAATTAATCTACTAATACTATTTTTAAAATTATATTAAATAAAAACCTCTCTATTATCAATGTATAAATTCCAGTAAATTTATGCTATTAATTCTTTTCTTAAGTTGCCATTTCTTATTTCATCTACAGTTCTTATCTTATAGTTTTTAAATACTATTGCCCCAAAAAATCCTACTGCTGCAGAAGAAACTGCACATAATACTGCAACTAATGTAACTTTTAAAGGATCATTAAATCCGTACATAACCATCAAACCTGCTATAGGTGTTGCTGTTCCTGATGCATTATTTATTAAACCAAAACTTGCAATAATAATTCCTGAAATTCCTCCACCTATAAAATTAGTTAAATAAACAGGTATAGGATTTGCAGAAACAACATCTGCTTGAGTTAAAGGCTCTATAGCTACTGCAATTGTAGTACTTCTATCACCAAATTTCATCTTATGGAAAAACACAAGGTTCATAAATGAAGATCCCATAACTGAAAGTGCCCCAATCGCCATAGGTACTCCTTGTAAACCTAACATTGCAGTTAATGCCATTGAACTTAAAGGTGCTGTTGCTACAACTGTTATAACTCCGCCTAATATAAAGCCCATAACCGTTGGATTTTGAGTAGATGCATTTGTTATTATTCCACCTATATTAATCAAAGTAGCATTTACAACTGGTGTAGCTAAATTACCTATAAATCTAGCAATAGGTGCACAAAAAGCAACACATATTACCAAATCTAACCCCTTAGGTATTTTATTTTCTATTTTCTTTATTATAAATGCCATAATATATCCTGCTACAAAACCTGGTAATATTCCAAGACCTGCACAGGCACACCCTATTAAAACTCCATATACCGGTGAAACTCCTAGAGCTATAGGAACTAATGCTCCTGCTGCCGCGCCTCCCATACCACCTGCTGCAATACCAGTTTCCTTTAATAGTGGAATATTAAGCATATCTCCACCAACATAACTTTGAAATGCTTCTACAAGAAAACTTGCAACAGCTGCATCTGCTAAGGCTCCCATTGCCTTCATCCCCTTAGGTGCCTTTAAACTAAATATTGTAAATACAGACAATACCGTCAGTAGTAAAATAGTCCCTTTAAATAACTCCATATATTAATTGCCCCCTTTTTCAGTACCATGAAATTATTCATAGTTTTTATCTTTTGTTTTTGTTTGGTATCTAGATACAATAATAGATTATCTTAAAATTTTAATATTGTCTAGTACTTTTTTCACAAATTTATAATTTTTTTTTTATATGTGAAAAAATATAAGCTTAATTTATTTATAATATTTAATAATAATTTATTTATCTTCAAAGAAAAACCTTTAAACTTAAAGATTATAGTATATTTATTTATATTAGTATAAATAATAGTGTATATTAATATACTAAAAATTCTTTATAACTATATATTCATTATTAAAATATTTAAAAATCTAAGATTTTTTTGTTTTTTTTATATCTTAATATTTCACATATAAATAATTTCACCAATTTGAAATTATTTATATAATCTATTGTATATACATTTTTTTTCAATTATAATCTATTAGAGAGGTATGTTATAGATATTTTTTACATTATATCTATTAATATTTAATATTTTACAAAATATTGACTTTGAAATAGACTTGAATAAATATTCTAATAAGGAGAATTAAAATGTCACTAGGAGAAAGAATTAAAAATTTTAGAAAGAAAAAAGGACTTACCATTAAGGATCTATCTGAAAAAACAAACTTATCTATAGGGTTTATAAGCAATTTAGAGAGAGATTTAAGTAGTCCAACTATACATAACTTAGAAAATATATGTGATGCCTTAGGAATAGATCTTATTGACATATTAGATTCAAATAATGAAAATGAAGATATAGTTCATAAAGATGAAAGAAAGCAAATATTTTCCACTGAAGATAATAAAATAACTTTTGAGTCTCTATTAAAAGGAGCAAAAGAATTAAATGCTTTAAGTATAACTATAGATGGAAATAATTCGTATAGTCATATGTGTTGGGGACATAATTATGATGAAATAGGTGTTGTAATAAAAGGTTGTCTTGAAGTTGAAGTTGAAGGTAAAACTCACATTTTAAATGAAGGTGACAGTATTTATATAACAAAATTTACTCCTCATAAGTACAAAAATCCAGGTGAAGAAACTAACATAACCTATTGGTTTTCACCAAGAAATTAAAATATTGTTTTAATAATAATATTTTAATAAAGGGAATGTATAATAAATTTTATTGTGCATTCCCTTTATTAAAATTAATTATAAGATTTATAATGTACCAAAATATTCTTATTTTTAAAATAAGAATATTTTTTATGCTTTTTGTAACAATATTATTAAAATATAAATTAGGAGTGATTTATTTATGTCAAAAAATTTAAATGAATTAGAACTTCAACATTTACGTCACCTTATAGGTGCTCATGAAACAATTTCAAATAAGTTAAATGATTATGCAAAAAATTGTACTGATCAAGAATTAGTTCAAATATTACAATGTGATGCTAAAGATGCTCTAAATAGCAAAGAAAAATTAATGACATTTTTAAAATAGGAGGATTTTAAAATGAAAGAAAAAGATATTATAAATGATTATTTAAGTACTCTTAATTCTAGCTTATCAAGCTATGCTAATATGATAGCTCAAACAAATAACGAAGAATTACGTCAAACATTACAATTAATGAGAGACCAAGATGAAAGTCGTCAATATAGAATATATAATATAGCTAAAGATAAAGGTTATTATAAACCTGCTCAAGAAGCAACTCAAACTGAAATAAGTACTTTAAAATCAGAATTAACAATGAATAAATAATTATAATATTAATAAAAATGCTAGAACTATTAATAGTTCTAGCATTTTATAATTTAACAGTAAGCATATATTTATAAATATATGCTTACTTGTTATTATTTTCTATAATGTTATAATAAAAACAAATTTTACTATAATTATAAAAGGTAGAGTTATATATAAAAAAGACATTTAAGGATATTCAATAATTGTACTTCACCGAGATAATTACTAGATTAATAGCTATTTAATTTATGAAAATTTAAAAGAAAGGTAATTATTTATAATGAATTCTTTTCAATTAAAATTAATATGTTTTTTATTAGCACTTTTAATCGTAATACTATTAAGATTTTTAGGCAATCTTAATCATTATAACAAGAATAATATGAATAACATTCTATATGTATTTTTATATCTATGTAATATTTAATATAGCTTTTAACTTTGTTTTATATAAAACTTTAAAAGTAAAATACCCTAATATTCCACCTAAAGTGTTTAAAATAAGATCATCTACATTTACAGTCCTATAAGGAGATTTATTTAAATAGTTTTCAACTAATTGTAATAATTCTATAGATAAAGAAATGATAAATGAAACCAATAAAGTATTTTTAATAGTTCTTATTTTACTTACATAAGAACAAAGATATAGTGTAAAAGGAATCAATAATAAAATATTTCCTATAATACTCCTAATAAAATAAATATTTATAGTTTCAATACCAAAAGCTTTAACTGAAGAATAATAATCATAAAAGGGAATTAAATTTATTCCTAGCCTTCTCGTTAAAGATGTATTGTTAATAAATTGACTTTTATCACCAAAATAAATATTAATAGGAATTAACGTTATATATATTAATAATAGTAAATATATATAGAATAAATTATTAATTACTTCTTTACCTAAAAGCAATGGTTTTCCCCTCTTCTTTCTCCTATATAATATGTAACTTCTAGTAATAATCCAAATTATAATTATTGCAAATAATATATTCTCTGAATCAATAGTTATGCCTAAAGACAAATAATACACCCCACTTCAAAACTCATTTTTTTAATTTTATAAACTTAGATGATTATATAAGCAATAAAATATTATATTTCTTTATATAAATAAAAACTATAATTATATTTTTATATAAAACCTTTTTAATACATCATTTCTCCTTATTAATCCCCTTTAAAATTAATCCTATATTGCTACCAAAAGTAACTCCTAAACCTAGAGCTAAAGCTAATTTATTATACTTAATTCCATAAATTACTCCTAAGGAAATTCCCATGGCTAAGCAAATTATGTAATCTATTTTAAGATTAGATTTTTTATAAGAAGCTTTTTTATTATTTTGACTTAAATTATTATTCATAAAAATTTCCTCCAAAACATATAAACTTTTTCTTAAATTATTGCAATATTTATATTATAAAAATTATATTTTATTAATTAATATAAGGTTTAAATTTATATTAATAATCTTCTAAAATAACACTTCTTTCGTATCTTCCTTCCCCTTTTATATTATTAGGTGATATAATAAATCCTTTCTTAGCTAAATATTCACTAGTAAAGCCAAAGATTTGATGCCATAGTTCATTTCCTACCTCCTTTATATTAACTCCATGTTTAATTGATGTTAAATCAACCTGATTATCTTTTAGATTTTTAAAAGATTCTTTTACTATAGAAAATATATTTGAAAGTATAAGATTTGCTATTTCTTTAATAATTATTTGATCATTTTTGTAAAACACTGGTACTTTAATTTTTATAGAATTATCTAAATTATTTATATTAACATATTGAAGCTCTTCTAAAAATTTAATTAAGGCTTTTTCTTTATTTGTTAAATGATTATATTTTATGTTTCTTTTTATTATATTACTAACTAAAATTCCACAGTTTCTTGTTATCTCTTTATTCATATTATTTAAAATATTAATATAATCTAAATTTAATTTTTCAAAAGGAGTGCCCCTAACAGCATTTTTCTCCATAAGATTAAAGAATCTATACATATCTTTTCTATACCCATTTGAATCCCCAAAGCTATTAAAAGTAACATTTGTTGTTTTATAATTATTGCTACTACATAATAACTTATTACTATATATTTCTATTTCTTCATTATCTTCATAGGCTACTATAATATAATTTCTATTACCTGGTTGAATTTTAGATGTACAAAATAGCTTTCTTTCTTCAAAAAAACCAAAGGCAATATCATCAAAAATCTTATCACAAACAATATGATAAAGTATTCTTTCCTCACTAAAGTTTTTAATGCACTCCAAATTTAGTAGCATATCTCTAATTGAATATCTTAAAGATATAATCTTATCTCCTATTATTTTTCCTAACCCAATTAAATATTCTTTCATTTTTATAACGTCTTCTTTTAAAAAAACTGGAAACTTTATTTTATATTTATTGTTGTTTACTTCTATAGCATTAATTAACTTAAGATTTTTAATAACATTATTAAAATCCTTTTCATTAATTTTTAAAGAATTAATTATTTCATATTTAGATATAGAATTAGGTTTATTTACTGCAATTATATATAAAATTTCAGGTGCCCAATCCATACTAAGAGTATAGGAAGGATTATATTTATCATATTTTCCAACCTCTCCAAAAAAATAAAAATTTAATTTATTATCTCTCATATTCTCTCCCACCTATAAAAAAAGAGTTATAAATAAATAACTCCTAACTAACTTTTTTCTTTAATATATTATTTATAAACAGTTTTTTAATTAATCTAATATTTTTTCAAAAGCTATTCTTTTACTTTTATCTTCTAAATATATTACACCACAATACTTAAACCCATTATTCTTTAAAAAATTTTGCATAGATAAGTTATCTTCATGGGTGTCAATCTTAATGCTTCTTATTCCTTTATCCAAACAAGTATTTTCTACATTTTTCATAATTTTAGATGCTAGTCCTAATCTTTTATAATTATTATCAACAGCTATTCTATGAACAACAGCATATTCATAATCACTTATCCAATTACCATCATAAATGTTTTCGTAAGTTTTTTCCCCATCAAAAGATATTGCAGCAGTGGCTACTATATTTTTATCCTTTAATAATACATAGCTGATTTTATTAAATATATCATTTTCTATAACTTCCTCATTAGGATAATTATTTTGCCATTGATCTACCCCTTGTTCTTTAAGATATAATTGAGCTTGAACTATAATCTTCATAATATCTTTAATATCTGATTTAACTGACTTTCTAAACTCCATTAAAATTCTCCTTCATTATGTATAATCTTTTATACTATTCTATTATTAAATGCTATAACATTCCAATATATAAGTTTATAAATAACAAACATTTTTTAATCTTATTTAAATATTCTTTTTCCTATTCACTTAATATCATTATACTATTTTAATCTTATAAAACTATTTATTAATATGTTCTTTTCTTTTTTTTACCTAAATCATAACCGAGAATTGCAGCAAAGCTACATAAAATTATTCCCCAAACTCTTAGATAACTATATATCTCCGAATTTATTATTCCAATTATTCCACCTATTGCATAAAGTATTATGGATAATATTAAACTAATAATATTATTCTTTATTAAGAGTAGTATACTACCTATAAGTACAATTATAGATATTAAAATTCCAATGTAAGATACTATTTCTCTACTTTCTATTAAATCATTGTTAAATCCTATCATATAACTTTGAATTAAAATTACTATAAATAACAATATTCCTATTAAAGATATGGTTTTTCTCAATTAAATCGCCTCCCCTCTCAGTTAAAATTTTACTATTTGCTGTTATATTTTTCAACAAAACCTATATATAGGTTTTTAATTTTATATATAATAATTTACTTATATAAGATTTTAAAATATAAATATACTTTTATTATTAATGTACATAAAAATAAGCTTGCAACAATATTATTTTTAATTTTGTTTGCAAGCTTAATTATTTATATATTAAATTTAATAATAGATACTTTAAAATTACTTTAATTCCTGTCCTTCATTTCTCCATTCATAAGTTCTATCAGATCTTTTTCCTTGAGCATAGGCTCCAATTTTTACTCCATTAATAATTCCTAAATCAGAATTTTCTTTAGGTTTCATTTTTCTAAGCTCAGCGTTACTTTTAGGTTTATCTTTCATCCTATTTTTATTATTATCCATATTAAGCTCTCCTTTAAAAATACTTTATATTTATTTTTTGCAAAGAAGTAAGCTTTTATGTATTCCTTTATTATTGATTATTTTATATATAATAAAAAGATAAGGTAAACTACCTAATTTACTTATATAGTTTACCTTATCTTTATCTCAAATATTAATAATACTTTAACTTAAAAACTTGTTTGTTATTTTTTATATGTAAAAAAACTATTTTATTAAAATGCTTATATTTATTAATTTTCTATTTTATTGCCTCTTTTTGTTAATTCCCTAATCCATTTATCAGCAATTCTTTGTTCATGTTTTTTGAAATGTTCATATTTTTTATATTCTCTTAAACAATGTTTTAATTCCTTATCTAATCCTTTTAAGTCCATTTTATCCATTGTAGCTTCTTCTGTATAAATCTTTCTTAATGCTTTAAGAGCTTCTCTTTTATCTCTGTCATTCTTTAAATTATCTAGCATTCTCTTTAAGAATGATTTTTTCTCAGTTAATTTAGGATCAGTCCCCTCTTCTGCCATAGCTATAAGAGCCTCTAATCTATCTTTTGTATGTTTTAGGGTAATATCTTGTAACCCATCTTCTATTCCATAAAACTTTAAAAATTTATTAAAATCATCTAAGTTATCTTCACCAGTAAGTACTTTTTCAATGTCAACTTCTTCATATAATTCCATTATATTATCCTCCTCTCACAACAAAAATCTAATATTTTTATTATAATAAAATTTATTTTTATTTTCTTTTACCTTCGCCTATTTTTTCTTTTTCCTTTATGATTTCAGCTTCTTTTTCCTGCTCTTTTCTCATCTCACCTATTTTATCTTTTTCATAAATTATAGTTTTTTCCTTAAGCCTTCTATTACCTTTATCACTCATCATAATCACCTCTGCTCTTAAATTTAACTAAATAATAGCACTAAAGTATTATACTGTAAAAATAAAATTCTCTTTATTTTTATCATATTAAAGCCAATTACTTAATTACATTTAATATCAAGAATATTTTCATATCGTATTATAGATTTTCTCTAATTATTGTGAATTATCTGTATGTTATTATTAAATTTACTTTCTAGTAATATTGTTTATAATTTTATTAAAAATTACTTAAAACTTTATAAATAAAAGAACTTATATAATAGTTTTTATTTCTATTATATAAGTTCTTCTTCGCCTTTAACTTTGAATTATTTTCCATAATATAAAATTAAAGTTCCATTATAAAATCCTATATTGAAAGTTTGTCATAATATTTACCATACTTTTTTGTAAAAAACTTAAATAATGGAACTCCTATAATAGTAACAATAAAAAATTCTCCAATGGCAACTTGAAAAATTGATAATGCCAAAGGAATATTAAGTATATAATGAAGCATAGTCCCTATTATTAATCCATTAAAAATAGTTGGCCATAAAGATGCTATAAAAATACCTCTAGCTTTATTTTTAATAAAATTACCTGTTACAGCTATTGCAGAAACACTTAAAAATGTTGCTAAAGTTCCAAAGATAATATCTGTAAGCCCATTAGGTCCTAAAGTATTTGCTATAAAGCAACCTAAAGTTAGTCCTATTATATATGATGGATTTATAAATGCTAAAAGAACCATAATCTCTGAAATTCTACATTGAATATTCATATAAGATAATGGAGCTATTGCAATAGTTAAAACTACATATATTGCTGCAACTAAAGCCATTTTAACAATTGTAATTATTTTTCTGTCTAAATTCATTTAACCACTCCTTAAGTAATAAAACTTGAAAATCCCCTGTAAAATAAAAAAAATCGTAGAAATTATCTACGATAAAATTAAGCTTATATTTCTATACTTATATTATTTACGATAAAAGTAAGCATAGAAAATAGAAGAATTACTATTAAAATAATTCTTTAATTAATTTACCGTAGTTTTATTTAAAGACAGGAGGCTTTCGAACTGTCTTTTTTAAGTTTTTCAAATTTTATTATAATTTATAATTATATATAAATCAACATTTTAATATTGTATTTATTATTTTATAAAAAATCAAATATTTAACTACAATATTAAATTAACAAATAAAAATAAATTATTTACAAATATAATTTTGATTTACAAATATTTTTAATCTTAGTTCATAATTAATATTAATTTGTTCGTATAAAAATAATTATAGTTAATAATTAATAATTTTTTCTTATATTTATTTTTATTTTTTTAAGTTTATTATAATTATTGTAATTTATATTTTAATATATTAATATTTATTCATTATTAATTAACAGTATAGTCATTGTAAGATTTTTAAAATAGTATTATCATCTTAAATAGTTAGTATACTAATTAATTTAATATTTAAGAAATTAAAAATCTAAAAAAGCAATTCTTACTCAAAATAAAAAATAATCTATTTAAATTCTTATTGATTTTCTATAAAACAAAAGAAACATATAATAAAAATCAATATAACTGGTATAGTAGATAGCTTATTAAGAGTATAAGAATAATTATAAAAAATTAAGGAGATGATTACTGTGCCAAAATTATTAATTCCAGCTATTATATTTATAACCCTAGCTTTAATTTTTTATACTATAGGTGTATGGGGAGAGCATAGAGCAAAAATCTTAAAGAAAAAACATGTAATTATTTTTTGGTGTGGTTTAATTTGTGATACTTTAGGAACTTTTACAATGAGTAGAATAGTTGCTTCTGGTACAGATAAAACTATATCTTCAACTCAATTATTAATTCACCAAACTACAGGTATGCTTGCAATAATTTTAATGTTATTTCATGCTGTTTGGGCAACTTGGGTTCTTAATAAAGGTAGTGAAAAAGCAAAAGCAGCTTTCCATAAATTTAGTATGTTAGTTTGGGTTATTTGGTTAATCCCTTATTTTGTAGGTATGTACATAGGAATGACTAGCTAAACTTAAAATATTACATAAAAGCTTAAAGGAAATTTAATATTAAATTTCCTTTAAGCTTTTTCTTAGTATTTATATAAATTTATATAATTTTAAAGCACATAATAAATTTTAAATACTATGACATTAAAAAGTCTAATATATTCCATCCATCTGTAGTTTCAGATTTATATAACTCTGTATATCCACATCTTTTACAACTAATTGTAATAAATTTTTTATTTTGAATATCAAATATCTTTGCAAAGTTTCCTCCTGTAGCTTGAAACTGGTCACTTTCATACTCAGTATATCCACATTTACAACATACATACTTTTTTTTCTCCATTTAAATATCTCCTCATTAATTCTTTATTATATATTATTAAGCAAAAATATAACACATAGTCAAATTAAAATCATAAATAATATACAAATATAATTATTCATATATTATTTGAAATTTTATTATTTATTATCATATTACATTAATAATCTTCTATTTAATCATGGTTACTACTTGAGATTTAAAAAATCTCTCTTGAAATTCTACTAATGATTTAATTTGATCTTTATTATACTTATTAAATTCTCTGCAAACAACTAGCTTATCTTCAACATCATTTTCTCTTTTTATTATAGCTACAACATATCCTTCATATTTTTTAAGAGGTTCAAATTCTCCTATAATATAACAATCAAATTCCTTTCCATCACCAGAAATAGTATTAGGAATATATCCATAATTTAAAGTATATATAAGGTTATACTTAGGATGATTAGATCCTAAAGGTCTATCAATAATAACATTAACTCTTTTACCTAAGTAGTTTTCCAAAATCTCATCTTCTCTCTATTTTAATATCTTTTGTTAAATAAAGCTTAGGAAGTTTTTAGTTATATTAATTATATATATTTATATAAAAATTTCTAATCATATTTAAATTTACCTTTTATACTTACTGCTAGCAATTTCTATTTATTAAATTCTATTATTTATTATAATTTAGCTAGTTAATATTAGATATCTTCTTGATGTTATATAAGTTTCCAAAGCTCTATTATAATAGTCTCCAGAATGGGATGATACAAATAACTGATTATCGTAGCTTTTATAAGTTATAATTAAACTATGATATATAATTCCATAGTTATTTTCTAATTGTACTAAATCCCCTTCCTTTGATTTTTCTTGCCATTTTAATTCCCTACAATATCCTTTATTAATTAACCAATATCTAAGCTCTCTAACTCTTATCCATGCATTACTATCTTTAAACCATACATAATCTGTAGGAATTCCACCTGCTTTTATGCACTGAGATACAAAGTTAGTACAATCTCCACCTTTTCCATTGTAATCACTATAGAAAGGATTATAATCTAAAGAATATTTAACAGCATAATTTTTAGCTTCATTTCCATCATAATTAAAGTTATTTCTTATATTTTTTTTATTAAGATTCTTAGATGACGATTTTTTTAGATTTTCCTCATATTCTTTAGCTAATTTATCTAGCCTTTTTAAATTATTATTAAATTCTAAGGTTTTTATGTGAATCTTTTTATTAATATTCTCCTTAATAAAATCTCTATTTATATTATCATCATTTACCATAAAAAATTCATCTGCTAAGTGATCATTATAATAGTCATCTATAATAAATAAATTATTATTTATGTTTTTTAAGATTATTTTATGAAATTGATTTCTAAGCTTTTGTGTTACATTCTCACTTTTTTTCAATACTAAATCATCACCATAAAATAAATCTACATATATGGTATCTTCTTTAAAGGTAATTTCCTTTATTTTTATATATATTTTATAGTCTTTAATTTCTTCATCTAACTTTTTAAACCATTTTACCATAAATCTTAATTTACTCATTTTAAATTTTATAATATTAGAATTATAAACTAATCTTTCTAATTCTATACTGCTTTCATTTTGTAACTTTAAATTTTTATAATACCAATTAAAATAATCCTTAATAATACTTTCCATAATTATATTTAAAGCCTCATTTCTTTTACATAAAAAATAAAATCTAATTAATATTTTTTTACATTATAGTCGTTACATTATATGATATAAGACCTCAAATTATAATTTTTATATATTTAAATTTGTATTTTAGTTCCTGTTGATAGATATTTTATTCTTTCTCCTAAAATATTTTTTAATTCTTTATAAGCTTTTTCTCCTGTGCAATGACCTGTATATATTGCTTCTATGTTTTCATTTATAATGATATTAGAAAGTATATCTATTTCACCCCTTGAAGGTTTTAAAGATTTTAATATTGGTATTTTAATTAGATGAAAGCCACCTATAAGAGCTTTAATTTTTTCCTTATAAAAAATACTTTTTACTGTTTTTATCATATTAGCTACACCATTATGAGAACAACCAGTAAATATACTTATTCCATTGTCCTCTTTTATTACCATAATTAATTCATGGTTAAATGTATCTCTAGTTAAATTTCCATTCTCAGATATAAACATATATTTGTTACCTTTAGCAATTTCATACCTTTTATTTATATCTGTAATGATATAAATATCTTTATATATCTCCTTAAAATCATCAATATAAATAATTCTGTCAGAATACTTTTTAAATATTTCCTCATTAATTCTTATACTTCTATTAAAAAACATAAATTTAAAATAATAATCTTTTGAAGCTTCTTTTTTCATATATACCTTACCTTTAGTATTTTCTCTAAAAAATGCTAAAAGACCATCTCCATGATCATGATGCCCATGAGATATTATTACAATATCAATATCTTTTATATTAATCCCAAGTTTTCTTGCATTGCTAATAAAATTATTACTTTTACCAACATCAAATAATATATTATTATTATCTTTTTTTATATATAAACATAGTCCTTTTTCATTTATTAAATCTTTGGACTTATCAACTGTATTTTCTATTAAAGCTATTATATCCATAAATTTATCCCTTCTAACTTGGCTAATTATAATTACTATATATAAAATTTCAAAACTTTATAATTCTTTTTCTATAAGAAGTTTTTCAAATTTTTTTTCTGATAAAATATCATTTGTTACAAATTCTCCATTATAAAATAAGCTATAAGTTGTAAAAGGTGAAGGTGCATTTTGTGCCTCTTCTTTACTTTCAAAAAGAACAGTTTTAAAAGGAATATTCTTTTTTTGTGCTAAACTTTTAATAAGAGGAACATACTTAGCTGTAAAAGGACATTGATGGGAGTAAAATAGAACAAAACCCTTTTCTTTAATATTAATATTTCTTACTGAGTCTTTAAAGAAAGGTTTATTTGAATTATCACTAAAAGGTAAATATAAAAGTTCATAATAAGGATTTAATTTATCTGCTAATTGAAATCCCTTATATCTTAAGAACTTCCCATCGGATATATATGGCATTTTTTTCTTACTAGATAATATTACAAGTCCCTTTTTTCCTTTTTCTTTACTATCTTTAATACATTCATTTAAAAGGATACTAGAATTTCCTTTTCCCTTAAACTTACCTGAAACCCATAAGCAATTAATAAACATATATGAAGGAGCCTCAATAGGACACCAAGCCATTTCACTAGGTATGTACTCTATAAAACATTTACCTCTTACATTTCCTTTCTTAAAAACTAAACCTTCATCAAATTCTTTAGATAACCATAACTTTTTAGCAGATACTCCACAATCATTGTTATTTCCAATTGCACAACAGATATGTTCTTTCTCTAAGTTATCCTTTGTAACTGTAATTATATCCATTTAATCACCTCACCTTTTAAAATATATTGTATATTATACTGAAATTTTACTTAATTTAAAATAATTATTATCTTAAATTTAAAAGGCTTTGTTAGAGTTTATCTAACAAAGCTTTTTATAATAAATCATAATTTTATTTTGTCTTTTTAATTTAACCTCCATCCACCGGATTCCATTTGTATGTTCCACAACTTATTATATAATCCCTTTTTATCTAACAATTGTTCATGAGTTCCTTTTTCTTCTATTCTGCCATCATTTAATACAACAATATTATCTGCATTTTTAATTGTTTTTAATTTATGGGCAATTATAACAATTGTTCTTCCTTTAATTAATCTATTAATAGCACTTTGAACTTCTAATTCATTTTCTGGATCAAGACTTGCTGTAGCTTCATCAAGAAGAATTACTGGTGCATTTTTTAATAATGCTCTTGCAATAGATACCCTTTGTTTTTCTCCACCTGATAAGGTAGATCCGCCTTCTCCAACTATAGTATCATATCCTTTTGGAAGTTTCATAATAAATTGGTGAGCATTAGCTTTTTTAGCTGCATTTACTATTTCTTCATCTGTTGCATTTTCTTTTCCAAATCCAATATTATTTTTTATAGTATCTCTAAAAAGATATACATCTTGGAAAACCACTGAAATATTTTTCATTAAATCTTCTGAATTTATTTCCTTTTCATTTTTATCTCCAAATAATACTACACCTTTATCTGGATCATAAAATCTTGAAATCACCTTTATTAAAGTTGTTTTTCCACATCCTGATGGTCCTACTAAAGCTGTTATACTTCCTTCTTTTAATTTTAAATCTATACCTTTTAGTACAGGTTTATCATTATATCCAAAGGTAACATTTTTTAGCTCTATTTCATGATTTAAAGGAGCATTATCTCCTCCTACCATTTCTTTTTCATTCATTAATTTAATAATTCTCTTTCCTGCAATAGAATTATATCTAAATTCAAAAAAATTATATAGAGCAGATGTTAAAGGATCGTAAACTCTTGTTCCAATAATTAAAAATCCTACAAAAGTTAAAATGTCAATTTTTCCTCTAAGAATAAGATGTATTCCTAAAATAATCATTAAAGTTAATCCACATCTAATTAAAATTACAGCCATAAGAGCAAAAGGTCCAGTTAAAACTTCTAATCTTAAGCTTTCATCTTTAAAGTTTTTAAAGGAATTATCTAATTTTTTAAATTTATATCCTGTAAGATTATAAGCTTTTATTACTCTTATTCCATTAAGATATTCCTGTAGTCTATTTCCTGCATCTATTTTTGCTCTCATATGTTTTTCTGTTAACTTATTTTGAACTTTAGTTGAAAATATTAAAACTAATACTGCAACTGGAAGGGATATAAACATAGAAATCGCCATAGGTAAATTCCAAAAACAAAGACCTATAAATGCAATTACAGGCATTATAACCCCACCTAAAGCTTGAGGAACTAAATGAGATACTCCTGTTTCAATTAAGGTAAAATCCCCCATCAACATATTTACTAAATCTCCAGGATCTCTATTTGAAAAATATCCAAGAGGTAATTTTCTTAATTTTTCTGCAAGTTCAGCACGACCTTTAGCACTTAAATCATAGGCATCTCTATAAGAGCTTCTATATGCTGGCACCTCGCTTAAATACATTACAATAAGATATGCAAAAAGAAATATTGAAATGCTAATTAACTTTTTAAAATTTATTTGTCCATTATTTACATATCCTTCAAAAAATGTTCTAACTACTTCTATAGAAAGAGCAACAGGTACAATATTTACAATATTACAGATAGTAGTATAAAAAATAGATTTATAAAGTTTTTTAGGTTTCCCTGCTGATATATTATATAATAACTCTATCATATTCCTGCCTCCTTAATTAGTTCCCAATTATTAGAATCAGAATAAGCAGCCCACATTCTATAGTACATACCCTCTAGTTCTATTAACTTTCTATGAGTTCCCTTTTCTATTATTTTTCCATTATCCATAACAATAATCTGATCTGCATTTTGTATAGATGAAAGTCTATGAGCTATTACTATAACTGTTTTATCTTTTATAAGCTCTGTTAAAGCTAGTTGTATTTCATATTCATTTTCAGGATCTGCAAAAGCAGTAGCCTCATCTAAAACAAGAATAGGAGCATTTTTAATTATAGCTCTTGCAATGCAAATTCTTTGCTCCTCTCCTCCAGAAAGAAACACTCCTCCCTCTCCTATTAAAGTATCATAACCATTTGGAAGACTCATAATAAATTTATGGCATTGAGATGCCTTTGCAGCATTAATAACCTCTTCTTTAGTTGCATCAGGCTTTCCAACTTTAATATTTTCATAAATACTATCATAGAATAAAAAATTATCTTGAAATACAAAAGAAACAATATCCATTAGTTTACTAGTAGGAATATCTTTTATATTTACATCGCCTATTTTTATTTCTCCTTTTTCAATATCCCAAAATCTTGGAATAAGATTTGCAATTGTAGATTTTCCAGACCCAGATGGTCCAACTAACGCTGTAACCTCTCCTTCTTTTGAATGAAAACTAATATCATATAATGCTAAATGTCTTGTACATTTATCCTTTTCATTATAAGAAAAATATACATTTTCAAAGGAAATATCATAGGATTTAGGTATTTTAGGATTAGTAGGCTCTTCAACTGATTTTTCATTCATAATTAAATCGATTCTTGCTACTCCTTCACTAATATCTCTTAAACTTGACGCAAGTAACATTAGTTTAAGCATAGGTGCAGATGCTCCTGGAGCCATTACTATGAAAAATAAAAATGTAAGTCCAAAAGAAATACTATGTGGATTTTTACTTAAAAGAAAAATTCCAATAGGTAACATGAATGTAAAAAAGTTTCCTGAAAGTACTTTAAAAATTATAAATCCTTTTTCAAATTTATCTGTAAATTTAACTGAATAATCTCTATATGCTTTCATATCATCATAAAACTTTTTAAAAGAATATACAGTTCTACCAAATATTTTGACTACCTGCATTCCTCTTATATACTGTACTGCTGATGAATTAACCTGCTCTAATGAATCATAATATTCTTTCACAAATCCTTTAGCTTTTTTTCCAAACCACATAGAACTTTGAATTAGCATTCCAATAATAAAAGAACTTATACAAGCAATTGCCATAGGAATATTTAAATATAATAAAGCTCCAACCATAATTACTGCTGTTGCCAATACATTTACTAAATCAGGTATTTTATGGGCAATAAAAAGTTCTATCTTCTCTACATTTTGTTCTATGGTTTTTTTTACAACTCCAATAGATGTATTAGAAAGATAGCCTAAAGGTAAAGTTCCTATATGCTTTGCTAATTTCATACGAATATTATATAAAATATCAAATGCAGCTAAATGAGATGATATTAAGCTTGCATATAAAGTAATAAGGCTAATAACTAAAGCTCCTAAGGCATAGTAACCTTGGTTTAATATGTACTTTCCATTAATATTAGAAATATTAAGTCCACTTTTTAGTATTTCCTTTAAAATATAATATACATTTAAATATGGAATAAGCATAAAAGTTGCACTAATTGTAGATAATATACAAGATATTATAACTAATGTTTTTTTCCTTCCTGCAATTTCTAAGAGACGGCCTATGCCACTCTTTTTCTTTTCCTTTTTCATTATATTCACCGCCTTAAATAAAATATTTTTATAACCTCTTAAAACTTTTATAATTATATCTTTAATAAGATTGTTAAAGGTATATTTTTAAAATATAAATAACTATTTGACTGATTACTATAATCTAAAATAGAAATATAATTAAAAGATAATTTAAAAATATACGTACTTATAACCCTTTTAAATCTCTTACTTTTACAAAAGTCTTAATTAATATTTTTTATTTATCATAATTAATTACACCTCCTAAAAAAATATAGTAATGAGAATAATTCTCATTACTATATTTTAATAACATATTATCTTTTCATCCATAACATATAGGTAGAAAAACATGACATATAAGTAAAACTATCTGCTTCTAATATTCACAGGACTATATCCATGTCTCTTTTTAAAAGCTCTTGAAAAGCTACTAGGATCGTTATATCCAACCATGTATGCAATTTCATTTATTAAATATCCTTCATCTAATAAATTTATACTTAATTTTAATCTCTTATCTATAATATAAGAATAAACAGATTGTCCAAAAATACCTTTAAACCCTTGTTTTAACTTACATTCATTAATTTTTCCTAGCAAGGCAAGATCCTTAATAGTAATTTTTCTAGTAAATTCTTTATCCACATATTTCTTTATTAACATAATGCTACTTATATCTGTTTTAGAAAGTTTGCATCTACTGTAATTAAAATCTTTGTTATTAATTTGACTAATAACAGTTGTAAAAATCTCTAAGGCCTTTGATTCTATGTACATATATTTTATATCGCTTTTATAAGGACAATTTTCAATATCTAATATTGCCTTTCTAATACTTTCATTTACCTCAAAAGTTTCTGCAAAAAATTTATTTTCTTTTAAAGAGTTATATTTTAAAATCTCTTCTATATTAAAATATTCCTTAAGTCTTTCTTTACTTATAGAAATGCTTAAACAATTATATTTTTTCTCTTTTTCTAAAATACAAGATTCAAATATTTCATTTATTTTCATAAATGCTCCTAGTTTTTCATTTATACTAAAATCCCTTTTACTATATTCTTCTCTCCAATTCATATCTTTATTTAAAGAAAAATATAAACTATAAGCATCTCCAAAAGATTTGCCTGACATTTTTGTATCTTCATTATATTTAATTTTTTCAGTAGAGATCTCTATACTTTTTCCTAATAACATACGTTTATAATATCCATCTCCAATGTCTTTAGGTGCCCAAAAATACTTTTCTCTCGTTTCATATATATTATTAAAAAACCGATTAAGATTATAAATTGTATTTTCCATTAAACTATCATTAGTATAGCATTTTTTAGATAAAAAATTGTTTTTCACCAAATTATCACCCTCATATTATGGATTTTATTATTGTAACTATCTTTATTTAATTTTAAAATTTATGAGAATAGCCCTAATAACCAATATTTATATTTTTTGTTAGACTTTTAACTTATATATTAATTATAATATAATTGAAAATAAAAATCATTATCTCTATCGTAAGAAAATATCTTATTTTTTATTCTTTCTCATATTAATTAAAAATTAAATTTAAGATATATTAATAAGTTATAAATTTCATTATATGTTAACTTTATTCTTATTTTTTGTATTAAAATTTATGGTACCATATAAATTATAAAGTTTATTTTTAAAATTTTAATAAAGGGAGGTTAATTACATGTTAATAGTACTAAAGGATAATCATAGTAACAGTATTGCAGAGACTAATTTAGAAGATGGTAAATGGTGGTTTATAGGTGATGTTGGTTCTTGGAAGGATACTTTAGATGAAGCTTTTGATTATAGCTTTCCTGATAAAAGCACCAATGAAAACTATAAAACTTTAAAAGATTACATAGAAGAAGATATGGAAGAAGTGTTAAATGCTTATTCTGAAAGAAAAGATGAATTTAATTTTTACAAATAGAAATTTCTAAATATATATTGAAAAAATTTAAAAATAATAAGATTTATTCTGTTAGGTAAAAAACTTACTAAAATAAAAATCAGTATCTTAATAGCTTATTTTTATAAAAATATAGAAATTATATTATTAAATTAAAAAGAGAGATGTTCTCTAAAATGATTTAAAATTCATTTTGAGACATCTCCTTTTCTCCTAATTCTCTGCATTCATATATAATCGCAATGATTCCTTGAATTTTACTTTTCAAATCCAATATTTTACATTCCTACCCACATAGGACAGCAACAAGAAGTTATCATTAAATCATCTTCAGTTTTTACATGATTATTAAATTCTACAGCTT
>NZ_FQVM01000004.1 GCF_900129365.1 Clostridium fallax | reverse complement strand
GAATTCCCTTTATAAAAGATAAAATTGAACCCATAAAAAAACTAGCTCCCATAAATAATAATAAAATTGTTTCTAACATATTAACATTACTCATAAAAATCCTCTAAGCTATATTATTAAGTATTCATTGTAGTAAATTTAAAAATTTAAGTATATTTTTATGGTAATAGTTTATTTACTTTTTAATGATGTATTTTCCCATTTGCTTAATTTTTTATGAAAGATAGTATTTATATATTCTTCATCTATATCATTTTCACTACATTGACTAATAATTGATAATGCTACTATTATAGTATCAACACATTCTTCTATTACATCTTCTTTAGTTTTTCCTTTATAGCTACATCCACAGGATTTATTGTAACTTAAAACACTTTCTGAGACTTCTCCTACTTCCTCTGAAAGTTTTAATGCTCTTTCAACTAAAGTTTTTTTATCTAGTTTTGTTAATTCATTTATTAATTTTATTTCTTTCATATATTTTCTCCCTTAAATATCATTTGTAAACAAAATAAAAAATTTTAATTTAAATTATTAATATTTTAGATTAATTATATACTGATTTTTAAATTATGTCTAAATAATCAATAATATGTAAATTGCTTTTTATTATATTTTTGTTTATACAAAGAAAGGACTATATTACTATATATTAAATATAGACATATAATCCTTTATATTTTTAGCTTTATATATTAAAATTTTACCTTAAATAATATCTTAATATATTAACCCTCTAATCTTCTTCTTTATTTTCCTTTTTTATAACTGAGATTCCTAGTTCTTCTAGTTGTTCTGCATCAACTATATTTGGAGCCTCTGTAAGATAACAGAATGCATTTTGATTTTTAGGGAATGCTATAACGTCTTTTATATTTTCTGTTCCTGCTAAGAACATTATCATTCTATCTAATCCAAATGCTAAACCGCCATGTGGTGGTGGTCCAAATTTAAATGCTTCTAATAAGAATCCAAATCTTTCCCAAGCTGATTCATCACTAAATCCTAATACTTCAAACATCTTTTCTTGAAGTTTAGTATCATGTATTCTTATTGATCCTCCACCAAGTTCTTCCCCATTAAGAACTAAGTCATAAGCTTTAGCTCTTACTCTTCCTGGGTCTGAATCTAAGAATTCTAAATCTTCATCCATTGGACATGTAAATGGATGATGAGCTGCAAAGTATCTTCCAGCTTCTTCATCATACTCAAGAAGTGGGAATTCTGTAATCCATGTAAAATTAAATTCATTCTTATCTTTTACAAGATCAAACTTCTTAGCTAATTCTAATCTTAATTGTCCAAGACTTTGGAATACTACAGAATTTCTATCTGCAACTATAAGAATTAAATCACCAGTTTCAGCTCCCATTTTATTTATAATAGCTTCTAATTCTTCTTCTTTTAAGAACTTAGCTATTGGAGATTTAACTCCTTCTTCCTTTAATTGAATCCAAGCTAATCCTTTAGCTTTGAAAGTTTTAACAAATTCACCTAATCTGTCTATATCCTTTCTTCCCATTGTAGCTCCACCTTTTAAAGCTAAAGCTCTAACAGAACCACCATTAGCTAAAGCATCATTAAATACTTTAAATTCACAATTCTTTACTTCCTGAGATAAATCTGTTATTTCCATTCCAAATCTTAAATCTGGTTTATCTGAACCATACTTTTCCATAGCTTCTTTAAAAGTCATTCTTTTAATTGGAAGCTTAACATCATGATTTAAAACTTCTTTAAATACATGTTTTATTAAACCTTCATTTAATTCCATAACATCATCTTGCTCAACAAATGACATCTCTAAATCTACTTGAGTAAATTCTGGTTGTCTATTAGCTCTTAGGTCTTCATCTCTAAAACACTTAACTATTTGGAAGTATCTATCAAAACCTGATACCATTAATAATTGTTTAAACAATTGTGGTGATTGAGGTAATGCATAAAACATTCCTGGATAGTTTCTTGAAGGAACTAAATAGTCTCTTGCTCCCTCTGGAGTTGATTTTGTAAGCATTGGTGTTTCTATTTCTAAAAAGCCATGCTTATCTAAATAATCTCTTATAGACTTAGTTGTTCTATGTCTTATCATAAAAATATTTTGCATATCTGGTCTTCTAAGATCTAAGTATCTATACTTTAATCTTATATTTTCAGCAGCATCTAAATCTTCTTTTATATATATTGGTGGAGTTTCTGATGCTGAGAATATTTTTAATTCTTCCCCTTTAAGTTCAACCATACCTGTTGGCATATTAGGATTTACTGATTCTCTCTTAACAATCTCTCCTGTTACAGCTATACAGTATTCTGGTCTAATTTTATTAGATTTTTCAAAAGCATCTTTATTAATTGCATCTCCAAAGACTACTTGAAGTATACCAGTTCTATCTCTTAAATCAACAAACTCTAATCCTCCAAGATTTCTTCTTCTTTGAACCCATCCCATAACAGTTACTTTTTGTCCAATGTGTTCTTCTCTAAGTTCACCACACATTATGGTACGCTTAGTTCCATTTAGCGCTTCACCCATTTGTCATTCCTCCTGACTATTACTTTGCTTTATATTATTTATAGTTCTTTAAATTTATATGAGCTTAACTTAGCCTGCTATTTTATTGATTTTTTATTAATTTAGCTATTTCTTCTAAATTCTCTAAATTTGCATCAAATTGTTCTCCATCACTCATTCTTTTAAGCTTCCCTTTTTTGTTTTCTAATTCATCACTACCTAAAACAATAGTAAATTTTGAGTCTATTTTATTTGCAAACTTCATTTGGGCTTTAACACTTTTGCCCATATGATCTATATCACATTTTAATCCAAAATTTCTTAATTCATTAGCCATTTTCAAAGCTTGTAAATTTGCTTCTTTTCCCATAGATCCTATATATAAATCTATAAAATTAGGCTTTGGTATTTCTATTCCTTCATTTTCAAGGGTCATTATAAGTCTTTCAAGTCCTAATCCAAATCCCATAGCTGGCATGTTAGGTCCATCAAGTTCCTCTATTAATTTATCGTATCTTCCACCAGCACATACAGCTAAACCTTTATGTATTATTTCAAATACAGTTTTTGTATAATAATCTAATCCTCTAACTATGTGTGGGTCTACTATATATTGAACACCTAAAACATCTAGGTATTCTTTTACCCTATTAAAATGCTCACTACACTCATCACATATATAATCTAATATTATTGGAGCATTTTTAGTTATTTCTTTACATTTTTTCTCTTTACAATCTATAATTCTCATAGGATTTCTTTCAAATCTTGTTTTGCAAGTTGAACATAAAGAATCATAATTTTCTTCTAAATATTTTTTTAGAGCATCATTATATTTTTTTCTGCATTCTGGACAACCTAAACTATTTATATTTAAACTTAATCCTTCAATTCCAAATTCATTTAATGCTCTCATTGCAATACTTATTATCTCTGCATCTATTGATGGCTCTTTTGATCCAAATACTTCAATTCCATATTGATGAAATTGTCTAAGTCTTCCTTTTTGAACATTTTCATATCTAAAAGCCGGTGTAAAGTAATACATTTTTGTAGGCTGAGCATCTGCATACATACTGCTTTCTATAAAAGCTCTAACAGCTGGTGCAGTTCCTTCAGGCTTTAATGTCATACTTCTTCCACCTTTATCATCAAAGGTATACATTTCTTTTTGAACTACATCAGTAGTCTCTCCTACACCTCTTGTGAAAAGTTCTGTATTTTCAAACATTGGAGTTCTTATTTCTCTTATTCCATACTCCGCTGATAATTCTCTTAATTTGCTTTCAATGTATTGCCACTTATACGCATCTTTTGGTAACATATCCTTTGTACCCTTTGGTGCTTGTATTGCCATTTTAATGCCTCCTTTATTTATATAAGGTATCTAATAATTGAATTTTTCCTTTAACCATTTCCTCTACTCTTTTTACATATTCTCTTACATCTTTTACATTTGCAAATCTTTCTATTCTATCTTCCCTAAGAAAAACTACCTTAGATACAGCATCTGCTCCTAAAGCTATAATACTTTGTTTATCTTCAATCATTTCTATATTATAAATACATTCCATACCTTCTTTAGAAAAACCTACATTTTCCATGTTTCCAACCATATTTTTCTGTCTATACATATAATATGGATTCATATTAAGTTCTTTTGCTAAATACTTTGTTTCATTATACATAGTATTTAACTCATCTTGATTAGGTATGTTTACTTCTTTATTTAATATTATATTTTCATGAAGCCTTGAAGCTCTTTTTATAGACATTCCATGAACTGTTAAACTTTCTGGATTTAATAGCTTAATTTCTTCGCAGGTTCTTTTTATATTGCTATAATTTTCCTTAGGAAGACCTACTATTATGTCCATATTTATATTATTAAAACCTAGTTTTCTAGCTAAATTAAATTTTTCTTTTACATCTAAAACAGAATGATGTCTTCCTATTTCTTTTAACGTATTATCATTCATACTTTGAGGATTTATACTTATCCTTGAAACATTAAATTCTTTCATAGAAAGTAATTTTTTTTCTGTTATACTGTCTGGTCTTCCACACTCTACTGTAAATTCTTTTATATTTTTATTTTTTACAAAGGAATTATAAACTCTCTTTAAAATATTGTGGAACTGAATATCATTAACAGCAGTAGGAGTTCCTCCTCCAAAATATACAGTTTCTATAGATATATTCTTACTTTCTACATATTCTTTTATCTTATCTATCTCATAACTTAAAGCTTCAAGATAAGGATCAACTAATTTTTCACATCCCTTTATAGGATTCGATGCAAAAGAACAATACAAACATCTTGTAGGACAAAAAGGCATTCCTACATATATACTTATAGAGTTCTCATCTTTATTTACAAATTCTTCCTCTCTTTTTGCAACCTCTATACAAAGTTCTGCCTTATCCTTTGAAGAATCATAAGTGTTTTTAAAATATTCTATAATATCTTCATCACTTTTACCTTCTTTTAAAAGTCTAAAAGCTATTTTACTTGGTCTAATTCCAACTAAAGTTCCCCAAGGATATTTTTCACCAGTTATATTTGAAAGATTTTCAAATATAAACTTTTTGATTATTTCTTTTTTGTTATCACCTAAAAGAGATTTTACTTTATTGTAATCTTTTTTCTTTAATGAAAACTCTATAGAATCCTCTGTTATAAATATTTTATATTCCTCATCTTCTTCTACAAAATCAATATCGTCAAAGGTATAAAATATATTAAACATTTGATATATATCATATCTAAATTTCATATCATTTAAATTTATTTTTATTTTCATTTTATCTCCTCTATCTTAAAAAAGGATTGCTTTGTTTTTCATGAGCTATAGTTGACTCTGGTCCATGACCTGGAAGAACTATAGTATTCTCATCTAAAGGAACTAATTTATTATTTATACTATTTATTATAGCATCATAATCTCCGCCACCTAAATCAGTTCTTCCAATAGATCCTTTAAATAAAGTATCTCCAGTAAACACCATATCCTCTACCTTAAAGCATACTCCCCCTGGAGTATGACCTGGAGTTTCTAAAACAGTAATTGTATGTTTTCCTAATGAAATTTTATCTCCATCTTTTAAATAGCCATCTGCTTTAGGTATATTTCCATAAATATAAGTACCTTTATCTATTAATTTTTGATCCTCTTCATTAATATAGAAAGGAACATTATATTCCTTTTTTATATCCATAACTCCACCAACATGATCCACATGACCATGAGTTAAAAGTATAAACTTTACCTTACCCTTTAAAGACTCTATTGCTTTTATAATATCATCGCTATCTCCACCTGGGTCTATAACTGCCATTTCCTTAGTATCTTCATCCATAAGTAAAAAACAATTTGCTGCATATATTCCTGCTGGAATTCTTTTAATTATCATGTTAGTTTACCTCCTAAAAAGTCTTTTTACTTTCTAATAAAAGAGTAACTGGTCCATCATTTATTATTTCAACTTCCATATCTGCACCAAAGACACCACATTGAACTTTAATATCATCTTCTTTGAATAATTCTAAAAATTCATCATAAAGGACTTTAGCTTCTTCTCCTCCTAAAGCCTCCATAAAATTAGGTCTTCTACCTTTTCTACAATCTCCATATAGAGTAAATTGAGAAATAATTAAAAGTTCTCCCTTTACATCTAAAATAGATAAATTCATTTTATCATTTTCATCTTCAAAAACTCTAAGATTTAAAATTTTATCCTTTATATATTTTAGGTCAGAAATTGTATCGTCTTTAGATATTCCTAAAAGCACATTAAATCCTTTTTCAATTGCCCCTTTAACTTCTCCATCTACTTTAACTGAAGATCTTTTAACTCTTTGTACTACTGCTCTCATTTATATCATCCTTTATTAATTCATTTTAACAACTATGTTATTTTATAAAATAATAAATATTAAATACTTACTTAATTATTAAGTCTATATACGTCCATAACACCTTTTAAGCTTTTAAGTTTTTTCATTAGTGCATTTAGTCTATCTATACTATCAATATTGACCTTTAGATTTATCATAGCAATATTTTCTTTTATTGAATTTGCATTTATACCAACTAAATGGATTTTAGATTCAGTTATTATAGTCATAACATCTGAAAGCATTCCTAATTTGTCTTCTGATTTTATTTGTATTTCGGCAATATAATCCTTGCCCTTTGCATTGCCCCAGTTTACTTCTACTAATCTATCCTCTTCATCACCAATCATACCCTTTAAATTACTACAATCAGTTCTGTGAATAGATACTCCTCTTCCCTTTGTAATATATCCTACAATGTCATCACCAGGCACTGGATTACAACATTTTGCAAAGCGAACCATTAAATTACTTTCACCTTTTACAGTTATTCCATAGGATCCTTCTTTTTTCTTATTTTTTTCCTTATTTTCATTTTTAACTATATGATCTTCAATATTCTTTTGAATCTGTTCAGCGCTTTGAGCTTTTTCACTATGAAGTCCCTCTTTAAGCCTTGCAATAACTACAGAGGCATTTAACATTCCAGCACCTACAGCTGCATAAATATCTTCGTTATTATGAAGATTATATCTTTTTAGAAGTTTATCATAAGCTTCCCCTTTGCTTAAATCAGAAAAATTAATTGATTGCTTCTTAGCTTCTTTTTCAACTGATTCTTTTCCCTTTACTATATTTTCATCTCTTCTAGCCCTTTTAAACCATTGCTTTATCTTACTTTTAGCTTGATTGCTAATTGCAATATTAAGCCAATCCATATTAGGACCCTTAGAAGTACTTGATGTTAATATTTCTACAATTTCTCCAGTTTTAAGCTTATAATCTAAGGTTACCATTTTACCATTAACCTTAGCACCTACACATTTGTTTCCTATATCTGTATGTATCCTATACGCAAAATCTATAGGTGTAGATCCATTTGGAAGATTTATTACTACTCCTTTTGGAGTAAATACAAATATTTCATCACTAAATAAATCCATTTTAAAGCCTTCCATAAACTCCTCTGCATCAGAAGTTTCATTTTGCCACTCTAAAATATCCCTAAGCCATGAAAGTTTAGTTTCAAAGCTTACATCTTTATTCGCTTCACCTTCTTTATACTTCCAGTGAGCTGCTATACCATATTCTGCTGTTCTATGCATTTCAAAAGTTCTTATTTGTATTTCAAAGGTTTTTCCCTGCGGCCCAATTACTGTAGTATGTAATGATTGATACATATTAGGCTTTGGCATTGCAATATAATCTTTAAATCTTCCTGGAATAGGTTTATATATAGTATGAACTATACCTAATGTCGCATAACAATCCTTAACTGAATTTACCAATACTCTAATAGCAGTTAAATCAAAAATTTGTTCTATACTTTTATTTTTATTAGTCATCTTTCTATATATACTATAGAAATGTTTAGGTCTTCCTTCAATTTCAGCTTCTATTCCTGATAACTTTAATTTATTATTTAAATCTTCAACTACTTCTTTTATATATTTTTCTCTTTCAACTCTCTTTTCTGCTATCTTATCTACTAAATCATAGTATTCCTCTTGATGAAGGTATCTAAAGGAGAGATCTTCTAATTCCCATTTTATTTTAGAAATACCTAATCTATGAGCTAAAGGTGCATATATATCTAAAGTTTCCTTTGCTTTTTCCTTTTGTTTTTCTACAGGCATAAACTTAAGAGTTCTTAAATTATGTAGTCTATCTGCAAGCTTTATTATTATAACTCTAATGTCTTTTGCCATAGCTAAAAGCATTTTTCTAACATTATCTGCTTGCTGCTCCTCTTTAGTTTTATACTTTATTTTGTTAAGTTTTGTAACGCCTTCTACTAGGTCTGCAATTTCTTTGTTGAAAAGATTTTTTAAGTCATCATAGCTGTACTCTGTATCTTCTATAACATCGTGTAATAATCCTGCTGCTACAGTATTAGTATCCATCCCAAGCTCCGATAAAATATAAGCGACGCTTTCAGGGTGAATTATATACGGCTCTCCAGATTCCCTTCTTTGCTTTTTATGGGCTTCTGAAGCCAGTTTATATGCTTTTTCAATAATATTTATATCAATGTTTGGATTATTCTCTTTTATCTTTTTCATGATGTTTTCAAGCATATAGATTACTCTCCCTTAATATTCTTTAAATTTCACAATTAAAGTCAATGGCTGGTTTTTAAACCAGCCATTTCATAAATATAATTATATTATAATGTCAAATATTTTTCAATAAATTTAGATATCATATTGCACTAATGACATAACATCGTATCCATTTAATTTATCTCTTCCTTTTAGCTCTGTAAGTTCAATAGCAAAATTTAAAGTAACAACTTCTCCACCAGCTTGTTCTATTAATTTAGTTACTGCTTCTATCGTTCCTCCAGTTGCTAATAAATCATCTATAACCGCAACTCTTTCTCCTGGTTTTATTGCATCTTTATGAATTTCTAGTCTATCAGTTCCATATTCTAGTGAATATTCTACTCCAATAGTTTCTCCTGGCAATTTTCCTGGCTTTCTAACTGGAACAAAACCTATTCCCATAGCATAAGCTACTGGCACTCCAAATATAAAACCTCTTGATTCAGGTCCTACAACTACATCTATGTTTTTATCCTTTAGATAATCTGTAATTTTATCTATTGAAACCTTTAAAGCTTCTCCATCTCCAATTAATGTTGTAATATCTTTAAAGCTTATTCCCTTCTTTGGAAAATCATTTATAACTCTTATTTTCTCTCTTAAATTCATCTTAATTCCTCCAAAAAACATTTAATAATGTATGTAAAAATTATTATATTATGTCCCTAACTTTAGTTCTCTTTTTCTTTCGCTATACAAATACTTAACTATTTGCTCTGATCTATCTTTATCATTAGTAGTTAAAAGCTCAACTATAATTCTTGCACTTTCTTTTTTACCTACAGGATTTACCGTTGGCGTTATTATACTTATTATTCTTCTTATACTATCACTATTTATATCTTTAATAGATGAATAATCTAATATTGCTCTAAGACCATTATTATTGGTTGTCTTTAAATAATTCATTCCTTCTTTTAAGAAAATTCTATTTTCTCCTATATTTTCAATACCTGCGGAAATACCGCCTAAAAGTATTAAATCTAAATATCTATTAATACTTTTCATATTATAATATATAGCTATTGCCTGCATAAGTTTAAAAGAGACACCACAAGAGGATAAATTTTTATATCTATATCCACAACATTCTTGACTTGGATTTATATAAATAGATTCATATTTATCCTTGGTTTTTTTATTTTCTGTAACTATAATATCTATACCTAATTCTTTACATAAAGCTTCTTGCTTTTTTATATTGTTTAAACCGCAACCTACAGTTATAACTAATTGTGCGCCTAAAAAACCTATATGGTTTTTTAATATATCTGAATTTAGCCCACCATTTCCCTCATCTATAAAATATTCAACATCTGCATTTAAGTATTTTAACATCAAAATGAGAGATGCTATACCACATATACCATCTACATCACAGCTACCATACAGCACAATTTTTTCTCTATGATTTATTGCAGTTACTGTTCTCTCTATGGCTTTATTCATATTTTTAATTATAAATGGATTATATCCATTAATGTAATTAGGGCGATAAATGCTCTCCCAAAACTTTTGCATGACTAACTCCTCCATAATTTTAGAAAACATTTATATTATAAGTTAAAAACTGCTTTTTTACAAATTATTTTTACAAATTTATAATGATTTCTTAACTTTAATATAAAAAAGAAGTCCTTAAAGACTTTTTTCTACATCTTTAAAGACTTCTAACTTTATTTTTTATCAAAGAATTAAGCTTTTACAGCATTTCTTTTAGGTCTATGTTTTTTTAGTAAAACCCAGATTGGGCTTGCTATAAATATTGAAGAATATGCTCCTGATACTATACCTATTATTAATGGGAAAGTAAAATCTCTAACAGTTGGTACAAATATATAAACAGCTACTATTGTTACTAAGGTAGTAAAGGTAGTATTTATAGATCTTGCCATAGTTTGAGTTATACTCTTATCTGCAACTTCAACTACATCTGCCCTTCTATTCTTCTTAAAATTCTCCCTTATTCTATCAAAAATTACTATAGTATCATTTATTGAATAACCTATTATTGTAAGCATAGCTGCTATAAATGGTGTATTTACAGGAATATAAAATATTGCATATACACTTAAAGTTATTAAAGCATCATGTACTAATGCTAATATAGCTGCAGCTCCAAAATTAAATTCAAATCTAAATCCTACATAAACAAGCATACAAGTTATTGCTATAGCTAAAGCTATAAAAGAATTTTTTGTAAGCTCTTTACCGATAGATGCTCCTATTTCATCTTGTGAAACTAAAGCATCATCTCCTAATGAATACTTTTCTTTAAGCTCATTTATAACTTCTGAAACCTTAGAAGAGTCAAAATTGTTTGCTTTAATTTCTAATTCTTCAGCTTTTCCATCATTCGTTATTGTATTCGTAACTGCATTCGGTGCATATTTTTTAACTATATCATCAACTTCTGATTTATTAAATTCTTTTCCAAAATTAATTACTACTTGAGTTCCTCCCTTAAAGTCAATTCCAAAATTTAAACCTCTATAAAATAAAAATCCCATTCCTATAATTATGATTATTAGGGAGACTGAAAACCATATTTTTGTTTTTTCTATTATTTTAAGCATAGTTCTTACCCCCTTTTTACTCCAAATAGTGATGGTTTATTAAGCATTCCCATATTTAATGCTAAGTTAACTAATATTCTAGTTACTATTATAGCAGTAAACATACTTATTATAGTACCTATCATTAATGTTGTAGCAAATCCTTTAACAGGACCTGATCCAAAGAAGTAAAGAACTACTGCTGCTATTATAGTTGTTAGGTTTGAGTCTATAATAGATGACATTGCATTTTGGAATCCAGCTTTAACAGATGTTTTTACTGATTTTCCAACCCTAAGTTCTTCTCTAATTCTTTCAAATATTAAGACATTAGCATCTACTGCCATACCTATAGTTAATAAGAAACCTGCAATACCAGGTAATGTAAGTACCGCTCCTAATGAAACAAAGGTATATAAAACTAATGTTATATATAATGTAAGAGCTACACAAGCTAATAATCCAGGTACTCTATAATATAAAATCATAAATAAGAATATTATAGCTATACCTATAACTCCTGCTTTTATTGCATTTGGAAGAGCATTTGCTCCTAATTGAGCTCCTACTGTTTTTACTGAAACTGTCTTAACTGGAAGTGGTAATGCTCCTGCATTTATAATACCTGCAAGTTTTTTAGCCTCTTCTATACTCTTATTCCCTGATATAGAAGCTCTTCCATCTAAAATAGGTTCTTGTACTGTAGGATTTGTTAATTCTTCATTATCCATATAAATTCCAATTTTCTTACCTACAAGTTTTTGAGTTGCCTCTGCAAATTTTTTCTTACCTTCATCATTAAATTCTAAGCCAACAACTGGTTTCGCTGTTTGTTGATCTATTGATGCAGTTGCCTTTTGAACATCTTTACCAGTTAATATTATATTTCCTTCTGGATCTTTAAAAGTTAATTCCCCAGTTTTACTTAAAGTATCAACTATTGCTTTTGAATCAAATTTACCTGGAATATCTATTCTTATTCTATTATTTCCTTCTGTAGTAACTACTGTTTCTGATACTCCAACTTTATTAACTCTAAGCTGTAAACTCTCTTTAGTACTTTCTAGTTGCTCCGGTGTTACTTTATCTGATTGAATTTCCATTAAAACTGAAACTCCACCTTGAAGATCTAGACCTCTTGTTATGCTTTGACTGAAAGATTTAAACTGCCACCCTCCAATTACAGCACCTTTAAAGCCTAAGAATGCTAAAATTCCTATAATAGCAACACAAATGATAAACATTATAGTACTTGATGCTTTTTTATTCATTCTTATCCCCCTCTGTATTCTCATACTTCTAATTGTGTTCTAATTTAATTATATCTATTTTTTATAAGTAGTAAATTAATAATTTTAGATTATTCTTCCATCATCTTAGCTTTTAATGCTATAGCACATTCTATTCTCTTCTTTTGCATTTCACATCCTATTTCATATGGAATATGAATATCTCCATTAAAATTAAAGTTGTTTGCCTGACATCCACCACTACAATAGAATCTTGCCCAACAATTTTTACAAGTTGGTTTGTTATATATATGTGCATTTTTAAATTCATCTGAAAGCTCAGTGTTTATTGTTTTATCATATATATTACCTAATAGAAAATCTGGGTTTCCTACAAATTGGTGACAAGGATAAACTTCTCCATCTGGAGTTATAGCAACATATTCAAAGCCTGCTCCACAACCTGAAATTCTCTTATAAACACATGGTCCACCATTTATATCTATGTTAAAGTGATAAAATTTAAATTCATTTCCCTCTTTATGTCTTTTTACCATTTCTTTATATAACTTATCATATTGTTCAAAGATTTCTGGTAAATCTTCTCTTCTTAAAGAAAGTTCATGGTCATCTGGTAAAACTACTGGTTCTACTGATATTTCCTTAAATCCCTCATTTGCTAAAGCCATTATATCTTCAAAGAAATCAGTATTATTTCTTGTAAAAGTTCCTCTAACATAAAATTGCTTTGACTTATCTCTCATATCTACCATTTTTTTAATTTTTGGCATTATTGCATCAAAGGAGCCTGTACCGTCTCTTCTAACTCTTACAGCATCATTTACAGATTTTCTACCATCTATTGATAAAACTATATTTCCCATATTCTTATCAATATATTCCATAATTTCATCATTTAAAAGTGTTGCATTAGTTGTCATTGTAAATCTTATATTTTTATTATGGATTTTACCTTGCTCTACTCCATAATCTACTATCTCTTTTATATTATTGAAAACCATTAATGGCTCTCCGCCAAAAAGGTCTATTTCTATATTTTTTCTAGGACCAGATTTTTCTATAACATAATCTATAGATTTTTTACCAACTTCTACACTCATAGGCTTTCTGCAGCCTTTATACTCACCTTCGTCTGCAAAACAATATTTACATCTTAAGTTACAATCGTGAACTACATTTAAGCATAATGCTTTTATATAGTTTTTTCCATCATCTTTTTTAGCTATTTCTTCATATAAATCCTTTGAATATAGCATTTCTTCTTTAACAAGCTCTTCTAAATCTTTATAAGCTTCTTCTATATCTTCCTTGCTATAAATACCATCTAGTCTTTTTATAATACTTTCTCTATCTTCTAATTTACTATAATCAGTGATCATATCATATATAAGTTTATCTATAACATGTAAGCTTCCTGAATTAACATCTATTAAAAAATATTGGTCATCTTGCTTAAATTTATGAACTAATTCCAATTTCAAAATCCTCCCAACTGCAATTATGGCAGTAACACACTTGTTACTGCCACATAAAGTTAATTTTTATTATAATTAATTTTCACAAGCTAAGTTTGCTACTGTGCATGAAGTTTTACAAGCTGATTGGCATGAGTTAGCACACTCTTTACATCCTGGCTTGCATAAGCTATTTTTTAAGTTTGACTTGTTTATTGTTTTAATGTGCTTCATTACTTCTCCCCCATTCTCTTCAATTACTTAACCATTATAACACAAAGATAATTTAGGGAAAAGATTTTTTTAAATATTTATTCCTAACATTCCAGATAACATACCTATTACCATAAATATAAAGAATTTTGTTGTACTAAATAAATTCATATCTAAAGTACTATTAAAGAAAATTTTAGCAATAATAAAAATTATACCAAAATATAAAGCTCCTAAAATCAATCCTATAAGCCAACCATTTTCACCATTTTTAATAGTAGCTACTATAGAACCATAAACTATAGATAAAGATATGATGATTGTCCATATTATATTTAATCCATCAGAACTTATATCCTTAAAAATCATAGTTAAAAATAAAACTCCTAAAAGTATAAAATTTAAAATTAGTCCTCTTAAAACTCCCTTTAAAATAGCTTTAAAACTTATTTTCAATCTCATAAAATAAAAACACCTCCTATATACTAATATCTATGTATATAGAAGATGTTATATAACTATTTGCTTTCTTCTTCAGTTAAAACTGTTGATATACCTTGTTTAGAAAGTTTAAGTCTAGCTCTTTCTGGACCACTTTCTACTACTACATAATCATCCTTTATTGTAATTATTTTTCCTATTATTCCACCTCTAGTTAAAACTTCATCATTAACTTTTAGTGAATCTAACATTCCTTCATATTTTTTTCTTCTCTTCTTTTCTGGAAGTATTAAAAATAAATAAAACACCCCTAATATAACTACAAAAGGTAATATTTGCATTAATAGTGCCATTGACATTGTATAATCCTCCTTTCTCAAATTAAAACAGTGTACACAAAATATATTACGCTCTTCCGCCCCATTCTTCAAGCTTTTGTTTCTTAAATTCCTTAAAATTTCCATTATCTATAGCATTTCTTATATCTTCCATAAGTTTATTGTAGAAGTATAAGTTATGAAGAACACATAATCTCATAGCTAACATTTCTTTTGCTTTAAATAAATGTCTTATGTATGCTCTAGTATAATTTTTACAAGCAGGACACTGACATCCTTCATCTATTGGTCTATTATCTAATTCAAATTTAGCATTAAACAGGTTTATTTTTCCTTCTTTTGTAAACACATGTCCATGTCTTCCATTTCTTGCAGGTAAAACACAGTCAAAAAAGTCTACACCTCTATCTACTGCTTCTAATATATTACTTGGAAGGCCAACTCCCATAAGATATATTGGTTTATCCTCTGGAAGATATGGTACTACAGTTTCTATTATTTCATACATTTCTTCGTGAGTTTCTCCAACTGCTAATCCACCTATTGCATATCCATCTAAATCCATTTTACTTATTGTTTTTGCATGTTCTATTCTTATATCTTTAAAAGTAGCTCCTTGATTTATACCAAAAAGCATTTGTTTTTTGTTTATAGTATCATCTAGAGAATTCAACCTATCCATTTCCTTTTTACATCTTTCAAGCCATCTTGTAGTTCTAGCTACTGATTTTTCTACATAATCTCTAGGTGATGGTATTTCTATACATTCATCAAAAGCCATAGCTATAGTTGATGCTAAATTGCTTTGAATTTGCATACTTTCTTCTGGTCCCATGAATATTTTTTTTCCATCTATATGAGAGTTAAAGTAAACTCCCTCTTCCTTTATCTTTCTAATTCCTGCTAAAGAAAACACTTGGAATCCACCGGAATCTGTAAGAATTGGCCTATCCCAATTCATAAACTTGTGAAGTCCTCCCATCTTTTTTACAACTTTATCTCCTGGTCTTAAGTGTAGATGATAAGTATTTGACAATTCAACTTGGCAACCTACTTCCTTAAGATCCATAGTTGATACTGCTCCCTTAATAGCAGCTAAAGTTCCAACATTCATAAATACTGGAGTTTGAATTGTACCATGCGGTGTTCTAAACTCACCTCTTCTAGCCTCACCATCTTTTTTAAGTAGTGTATAGTCCTTTGACATCTTTTATACATCCTTCCTTTTATAGCTTACTTTTTCTACTTAATAAACATAGCATCTCCAAAGGAGAAAAATCTATATTTTTCTTCAACTGCTTCTTTATATGCATTCATAACATTTTCTTTACCTGCTAATGCACTTACTAACATTATTAATGTAGACTCTGGTAAATGGAAATTAGTTATAAGAGAATCTACAATTTTAAATTTATATCCTGGGTATATAAAAATATCAGTCCATCCACTTGATTCTTTTACTCTACCATTTTCATCACCTATAGTCTCTAAGGTTCTTGTTGATGTGGTACCTACTGCTATAACTCTTCCACCATTTTCTTTTGTATCGTTTATAATTTTTGCATCTTCTTTATCTAAATGATAATATTCTGAATGCATTATATGATTTTCTATGGTATCAACTTTAACAGGTCTAAAAGTACCAAGACCTACGTGAAGAGTTAAGTATGCAATATTTACTCCTTTTTCTTTTATCTTTTCTAAAAGATCCTTTGTAAAATGTAGCCCTGCTGTAGGAGCTGCAGCTGATCCTTTTTCTTTAGAATAAACTGTTTGATATCTTTCTCTATCTTCTAATCTTTCATGTATATATGGTGGTAGTGGCATTTGTCCTAATTCATCTAAAACAGTTTCAAAAATTCCATCATAGATAAATTCTACTATTCTATTACCTTCTTCACCTATTTCTCTAACTATCCCTTTAAGCTTTCCATCACCAAAAGTAAATTCAGTTCCCACTTTTGCTCTCTTTCCTGGCTTTGCAAGACATTCCCACTTATCTCCTTCTATTCTCTTTAATAAAAGGAATTCTATTTTTCCACCAGTTTCTGCTTTTTCACCAATAAGTCTTGCTGGTAATACCCTTGTATTATTTAAAACCAATGTATCTCCTGGGTTTAAATAATCTATTATATCATGAAAAACTTTATGTGAAACCTTTCCTGTTTCTCTATCAAGAACCATTAGCCTTGATGAATCTCTATCTTTTAGAGGATGTTGTGCTATAAGTTCTTCTGGTAAATAAAAATCAAAATCAGTTACTTTCATCTCTACACCTTCTCATCTTAGTTAGTAAATCATATTTTACTTTATAAATTAAAAATCTATAATTCTAAAAGTAAAATATTTATATTGTTTAATTTATGAATAATTTTTTATTATTAATATCCATAAAGAACTATTAATAATTATTTATATATTTTATACTTTAATTTAATCAAATAAATTACATTGATTATTTAAAGAATTTATTTTTTCACCTTTAATATCCCTTTTTAAGTGTCTGTAAGCCTTTTCTGTTGCAATTCTTCCTCTTGGAGTTCTTACTATAAATCCCCTTTGCAAAAGATAAGGTTCATATACATCCTCTATAGTATCTAGTTCTTCTCCTATAAAATAAGAAAGAGTTTCTATGCCTACAGGGCCACCTTTAAAGTTATCAATAATAGCTTCTAAAATTTTATTGTCTATTCTATCAAAGCCTTCTTTATCTACTTCTAATAATTCTAAAGCATACTTTGCAATATTATAGTCTATTAATGAATCCCCCTTAACCTCTGCATAATCCCTTACTCTTTTAAGAAGTCTATTTGCAATTCTTGGAGTACCTCTAGATCTTCTTGCAATTTCAAAGGCGCCTTCTTCTGTAATATCACAATTTAAGATAGAAGCACTTCTTACTATAATCTCTTTTAGATCTTCATTAGTGTAATATTCCATAGAACATAAAACACCAAATCTGTCTCTTAAAGGGGAGGTTAACATTCCAACTCTTGTAGTTGCTCCTATTAAAGTAAACTGAGGTAAATCTATTCTTATAGACTTAGCTGCAGCGCCCTTTCCTATTACTATATCTAAAGCATAATCTTCCATTGCAGGATAAAGGATTTCTTCTACACTTCTATTAAGTCTATGAATTTCATCAATAAACAAAACATCATTATCATTTAAAGTAGTTAAAATAGCTGCTAAATCTCCTGCTCTTTCTATTGCAGGACCAGATGTTACTTTTAAGTTTCCTTTCATTTCCTTGGCAATAATATTCGCTAAGGTGGTTTTACCAAGTCCTGGTGGTCCATATAAAAGTACATGATCTAAAGCTTCATCTCTATTTTGGGCAGCTATTATAAATATATTAAGTCTTTCTTTCACCTTATCCTGACCTATATATTCCTTTAATCTTTGAGGACGTAAACTAAAGTCTCTAGAAACTAAGTCTTCTTCAATTTCTTTAGAAGTTATTAATCTCTCCTCCATACTTTCACCCCTAACCCATTAACTGTATTAAAGATTTCTTTATAATATTTTCTAAAGAGTCATTTTTATCTATTGATTTTAATGATTTTTCTGCTTCCTTTTCTGTATAGCCTAAAGCTACTAAAGCGCTTTTAGCTTCTTTTATTATATTAAACTTATCACTTTCTTCACCACTATCTATTGAATGCTCTTCTAAAATTTCATCTTCTTTAAATTTATCTTTAAGTTCTAAAATAATTCTTTGAGCTGTTTTTTTACCTATTCCAGGAGCTCTTACAATATGTTTTTCATCTCCTATTAAAATAGCGTATTTTAAATTATTTACATTACTAATAGATAATAAAGATAATGCAGCTTTTGAACCTACTCCATTAATAGTTAAAAGTTTTTTAAACATTTCAAGTTCTTCTTTAGTTAAAAATCCATATAGTCCTATAAAATCTTGACGAACTATCTGCTCTAAATATAGAGTAACCTCTTCATTTATCTTAGGCATCTTAGCAATGGTACTGCCTGATGTAAAAATTTTATATCCTAATCCATTGTTTTCAATAATAACATAGTCTTTATTTAGACCTTTATACTTTCCAATAATATATTCGTACAATTGCTTCACCTCACTAAAACAAATAAAACCTACATTCTACTTTAACATTTAAAGAGATTTTTATCAATAACAATTGGCTTTTAACCCTATGTAAACTATAATATAAATCGAATTGTAAAAATTAATGCCTTGCAAGAATATTTACCTGCAAAGCATTTTACTAATAATAAGATTTATATGTTTTTATTTAAAATTAGTTTTTTATTTATGATGCTATTAAAGATATATATTCTTCTGCTTCTTCTTTACTATCAAATTGCTTTTTAAAATTTTTTATATCTTCTTGAATATCCTCATTAACATCATTAATTTTTCTTATATCTTTAAATATATCTGTTTTTTCATTTTCTATAATTAAATCTCCATTTTTGTTAGTTTTATATATAGTAAGATAACCTTCTTTTTCTCCAACATAATATTTGTTTGCTACTAACTTTTGAGAAGAATCTTTTAGAAATACCAATTGATTTTTATTATCTTCTACTAATTTATAATCTGAATAAGAATAATATTTTATAATTTTTTCCTTAGTTATATCCTCTTTTAACCCCATATTTTCTTTTAATTTTTCTACAGAAAATTGTTTTTCAACTATAGGATCATTTTTTAAGTTTTGCTTATTCTTTAAAACTATTAATGTATTCTCTGAAAGCTTTGTCTCTACTTCAGTATTTACAGCCTTATCTTCCCCTTGGTTATTTCCGTAAAATTTATTTGATATATTGTAGCTTAAAATAAATACAATAATAATTCCTAATATAAAACTAACTGCTAATAAATTCTTTTTTTTCACAATCCTCACCTCATTGAGGATTATTGACAGTTAATTTTATTTTTATACAAAAATATTATAAAAACACTATAAATTATTTATAGTGTTTTTATAACATACTTTAATATTGTCCTTGGCTATTTAAACAATCTTTATAATCCATATCACATTTTAAAATATGAGTGCTTATCCAATCTAAAACAAAAGTTAACATTTTCATAAGAGATTGTTTCTGATTTATATATATATCATCACCTATAAGATTTGAAATCTTATCAACAAAGTGCTTATGCTGCTCCTTTTGTTTTTTAAGTTCTTCATAATTATATTTTGCCATAAGTTTTTCTTCATAATCAAAATGATATCTTGTATAATCCTCTAATTCTTTTAAAAGTTTTTTGATTTCATCATAATTATCTTCAGTAGAATCATAATTCTTTACTTTCCCTGCAATCTCATTTCCTATTTCAAATAATCTTTTATGTTGATTATTTATTTCTTCTACATTAACACTATACTCATTCTTCCATTGAAACATAGAATTTCCTCCTTAAGAATAAAAATATTTTATTTAAATTTAAAATTAATATAAATATTAAATTATTATCCCTTTATGATTTTCGATAAAAAAAATCTTTCCTTTAATTATTTTTATTCATTAATTATTATTTATAAAAGAAATTCATTATCGTTTCTAATGAAAAATATTTTTATGTGCAATATTTATATATTTTTAAATATTCTCTAATTTATAGATTTTATATTACTTAATAAAAATATTTAGTAACAAATTTCATCTAATTAAATATATTATATTGAAGAGACAATTTAGAATAAAAACAGATGAAAATTGGAGGTGACTTTATGAAGTTTTCACCAAACAGTTTTGAAGAACTAAGAAAAATTGGTACACCTATTGAAGAGCTTGCAAAAATTAATCAAATAGGATTTGAATATTTATATTCTTATGAAAATATTATAAGTCCTTTTAAAAGTTTGCTTTCTAAAGAAGGCTTTGACTCTATAGAAAGTAGAGGAGATATTCTAACTTCTACTGAAAACTTTACTAAATCCGAGGAAAGTGACATTTAATTAATAAAACATTATAAAACTAAAGCTAAAATATATTTCTAAATTCAATAAAATTTATAGAAAATAAAAAATATAAAGGAGAACTACGAATATGTTTGATTTAATTGTAACAGATTTTAAAGGAAGCACAATAACTGTAGGTATAACTGGAGTAGCTGCTCTAATTACTGGTGAAGTTATAGATGGAGAAAATAACATTATAGGTTTAAGATTAGCTGGTGGAAATAAAGTTTATATAGCTGCTGATCTAATAGCATTCTTCTTCTAAAAATAAAAAAGTTTGTTCAAATTATAAAAGATAATAAAAAAATTTAAAATAAATTAATAGTTTCAGCATAGAACTTAAGTTCTATGCTGAAATTTTATAAATTTCTATTTAAAATAAATTTAACTATAAAATTATATCCTTTAATAAAGGAGTTTTTCTATGATAAATATTATTTTCTTTTTAGCCTTTATTGATTATATTGAAAAAAATAAATATAAAAACATAGATAAAAACTTACTAAACTTTACTTTTATTTTACTTATAATAAGTTTATTTACTTCTTCAAAAAATAAATCTTCTATTTCAAATGATAATTTAAATAAAAAACCAAAAAAAATTAATCTTCTACAAAGCTCTAAAGATTTTAATATAGATAAATTTTTAAAGGATAAAGAAAATAATGAATTTAAAATAGTTACTTCAAAAAGAAACCGCCCTTTAAAAAAATATATAAAAAAGGAAAAAAACTCATCTAAATTTACTAATCTGCTTCCGGATACAAACTCATATAGAAAGAAGGAAAATAAAGATCATATTGTGAAAACAAAAAAGTTAGAAGAAAAAAATAAAATACTTAAATTGCCCTTAGAAAATCCAACTAAAGAACCAAATAAAGAAGATTCTATAGATAATGGTTCTTCAAATAAAATTGAAACTTTAATAAAAAAAGACTATAAAGGTGTTACTATATCTACCTTTATAGATAATCTAGGCTTTGTAACAGGAGAAGTTGTTTTTAGGATAGATAACATTATTGCCTTAAAATTAAATAATAATACTATTATCTTTATAAATAGCCCATATATTTCAGGATTTTTTTAACATAGCCTTTTTAATTTTATAATTTATTTTATTTTTGCACTTTTACTCTTTATTATGTTCTTTATATATGGAGACTGGAATTCTCTAGCTAATATATCCATATATATTACATCATACTTCTCTCCACCTATAATTTTACCTTCTCTTAGTCTACCACATTCTTTAAATCCTACTTTTTTATAACAATTTATAGCATGATTATTGTAAGAATACACCCTAAGATTAATATTATTTAAATTTAATATATTAAATCCAAAATCTAAAAGTAGACTAAGAGCTTCATATCCATATCCACCATTCCAATAATTTTTATTACCTATAAATATCCCTACTTCTCCAACTCTATTTATATAGTCCATTTTAACAAAACTCGTATTTACTAATAACTTATCTTCTTTTAAATCTATTATTGCAAAATTGTAATCACTTTTTTTGAGTCTTTCTAGTGAAATTATTTCTGTATCTTCATCAATTAATTTAATTACTGCATTTAATCCTATAGAAACTTCCATATCATTAAGCCATTTGGTATATTTATTACAATCCTCTAAATTTATTGGTGATAAATATAGATTTTCTCCTATTAATTTTTTAAAATACATAACCACTGTCCCCTATTTATTGTATTGTTTCTATAATAATACATATTAAATTTAAAGTATATATTATTTAAAAGAATTAAGTAAATATTGAGATAATCCAATTTTATTAGGTATCTTTTTTATTTTAATCTCTAAAATATATTTTAAATCCATACAAAAAAGCACTCCTTTGAATTAAACAAAAAAGTGCTTTATATCTTAAACATATATCATCGGCAAAAACCTTAATCGATGTATATCATAACTATTTAGTTTTTAAGTTTTATTTCTTTAACTTTATCAAACTAGTCTATTACTGTATTTAATAATATTATTCTTCCCATCCTTCTGGGAATTCAGCATTATGGTAAACCTCTTGAACATCATCATCATCCTCAAGTAAGTCTAGCATCTTTTGGAACTTCTTAGCATCATCTTCATTGATTGCAGTTTCAGTATCTGGTATCATCTTAACTGATGCATCTAAGAATTCTATTCCATTTTTCTCAAGTTCTTCTCTTACTGTACCAAAATCTTCTGGTGTAGTTGTTACTATGTAAACTTCATCTTCTGATGCAAAATCTTCTGCTCCTGCATCTAAAGCCATCATCATTAATTCATCTTCATCTAATGAATCAGTTTTTTCTATAACCATTTCACCTTTTTCTTGGAACATGAATCCTACACAACCTGAAGTACCCATATTTCCGCCACCTTTTGTGAAGGCACTTCTTACATTACCTGCTGTTCTGTTTTTATTATCTGTAAGAGTTTCAACTATAACAGCAACTCCTGATGGACCATATCCTTCATAAACTATTGTTTCATAGTTTACTGAACTTAATTTTTCATAGTTTACTGAACTTAATTCTCCAGCCGCTTTTTTTATAGCTCTTTGAATATTATCATTTGGCATGTTAGCTGCCTTAGCTTTTGCTATAACATCTCTAAGTTTAGCATTGCTTTCTGGGTTTGAACCGCCATTTTTAACAGCAACAACTATTTCTTTTCCAATCTTAGTGAAAATCTTACCTCTTTTCGCATCAACTTTTCCTTTTTTAGCTTGTATATTATGCCATTTTGAATGTCCTGACATTTGACTTCCTCCTAACATATATGTAAAAATATTATAATTACTTGAAATACTAAGTTATTATATCATAGAATAAATATTTAGTTCAACTTAACTATTGGGATAAATCCTTAAATAGCCTATTTTCTTCTTTAAAGTAAATTCCTTCTTCATCTTCCTCAATTTCTATTTTACCATTAGTAGCTTCTATAATTTTCCCTTTTATAGTTTCACAAATCTCTTTTTCACATAATATATGTATCTTAACTTTATCTGTATATTCTGTATCTTCAATATGCCAATTATTTTGTCCACATACATATTGAATTTTTCCTAAAAGATCATAGTCTAAATTAAATGTAAGTTTTAGTCCATCTACTTTTTCAACTATCCCTCCAGCTTTTATAGCTACTGCAGCACCTTTTGTATATGCTCTAGTTAGCCCACCTGTTCCTAAGAGAATTCCTCCAAAATAACGAGTAACAACAACAGCACAATCTGTTAATCCACTTTTCTTTATAACTTCTAATATAGGTATACCTGCTGTACCTTGTGGTTCTCCATCATCACTATATCTTTGAATACCCATATTAGAACCTACTATATAAGCATAACAATTATGTCTTGCATCTTTATGTTTATTTTTTATTTCACTTACAAATTCTTTTGCTTCATCTTCTGTAGTTACTCTTTTTATATATCCTATAAACTCTGATTTTTTTTCTTCAAATTTATCAAAAGCCTTATTTTTTACCGTTAAATAAGCCATTACCTATTATCCCCTCTTTCTATAAGAATATTTTTTATAATATCCATACCTTTTTTTATATCTTCTTTTTCAGTTTCGGAAAAACCTATCCTAAAATTTTTATATCCACATTCACTATTTTTATAAAATAATACTCCTGGAGTTATTAAAATTTTCCTTTCTTTTAATATATCAAATAGTTCTAAAGATGTTATATTTATATTACTATTTATATTTAAAAAGAAATTAAGACCACCTTTAGGGTCATTATAGGTTATAACATCTTTAAAATCCTCATCTAAAATATTTTTTATAAATAAATATCTTTTTCTATATTCTAAGTTTAAATATTTTATATACTCTTGCCAAAAGCCATTTTCTATATATTTTTCTAAAGCTCTTTGCATCAAACTTGAAGTTGCAATATCTGTATTAACCTTAAAATTTTGAAAGGATTCTAAAAACACCTCTGGACATATAATATATCCTAATCTTATTCCTGGCAAAAATATCTTAGAAAAACTCTTTATATATATAACTCTATCAAATTCATCTAACTCTTTAAAAGTAATATATTCTATAGATTTATCGTATATAAGTTCTGATAAGTAATCATCTTCTATTATATAAAAATCATATTTTTCAGCAAGGTCTAATATCCTTTTTTTCTTTTCTAAAGAGTAGCTTATACCTGTAGGATTTTGAAAATAGCTCATAGCATAAAAACATTTAATTCTATGTTTTTTTAAAATTTTTTCAAAGGAATTTATATCTACGCCATCACTTTCCATATTAACTTCAAATACATTAGCTCTTCTCCATTTAAAAACAGACAATGCTCCACTATATGTTGGCTTTTCTATTATTACATTATCATTTATATTTATTAAAGCTTTTGATGCTATATCTATCCCCTGTTGTGCTCCTGAAACTATTAATATATTATCTTCTTTTTGTTTATTCCCCCAAAATTTATCATTTATAGCTTGTCTTAATTTATAATATCCTAAAGCTTCTTGGTAAACTAAAGCCTTTGAACCATCCCTATCTAAAACTTCATTTAAAACCTTTTTAAGTTCATTTACAGGGAAAAAACTACTTAATGCAGTCTCTCCAGAAAAATCTATAATCCCTTTAAATCCACTATTGAATATTTTTTTTATTTCATTAGAATATCTTTTTCTAAATCCTTTGTAAACTTCCTTCTTTTTTCCGTAAGTACCACTCCCCATTATTTGAGTTGCATACCCTTCCTCCTGAAGTTTTTTATATCCATTTATCACAGTAACTTTGTTAACACCTAAAAAATTACTTAAAGCCCTTATTGAAGGTAATTTCTCACCATCTTTAATTTCATTATTATCTATTAAATTTTTTATATGAGATTTTAACTGAATATATTTAGGCTCCTCTTCATTAAAAATTAACTTATACTTATCCATTTTTAATTAAATCCATTTATAAGAATATACATTTTCTTTAAGGGTATTTACTCCTTTAATATTCAGAAAATCTCTTTGAGCTCTTTTAATTATTTCTTTTTCATAAAGCTTTTCTAAAATATCCTCCATAGATATTTTATGACCTTTAAATATATTAATATTTTTTAGCTCTTCTGAGCTTATAAAATCATTTTTTTCCTTTAAAATATCTAAAAGTAACTTGCAGCTTTTTTCAATATTTAAACTTAAATATCTTTCTATAAAGCTTAATACTGCTTTTATAGATTCTTCTTTATTAGAGTTTCCAAAGAAAAGGTTCTCTACAAGTTCTCTCCATTGATCATCTAAATTTACAGCCACTGCTAAGGCATCTTTACTTACCATATATCCCTTATTATTTACGAATAATTTAGAAAAACTTTCAGCACATCTTACAGCTACATTAAAAGAAGTATATCTTCCATCATTAACCAAATATTTTCTACATACCTTAATATCCTTTAAAAGAGCACTTAAATAAACTAAACTCCATACCTTTTCATCTGCATTTATAAAATATCTTAAATGATTAAACTTATCTGTTACATCTAAATCCTTAGAAAATATAAGTCTTGATGCTTTCATGTCTTTATGAAGTGCACCACCAATATTATTATTTTCTTGGAAATTTAAAAAATTCTTCTTTGAAATTAATTTAATATGAATAGGAACTTTATTGTTTTGTGAATATATATTTCTAATTTCTTTAAAGTCTTCATCTAATACAAGAATCATATCTATATCAGATTCCTCCCAAATATCTCCTGTAACCATACTTCCAAATACTGTTGCCGCTCTAACTTTTTCAAAATTTCTAAGATGTTCACAAATTTTATTAAATTCCTGCTGATATCTAACTATTAAATTTTCCAAATTAAATCCCCCCAATTATCTTATATAAATTAAATTATAATACACTCTTTTAATTTATAAAATCCTAAGTTTTACATGTAAACATAATCACCTAGTACTTTTTTATATGTTTTACATATAGGACATTGAAAATAATGAATACATTTTTCATTTTCTTCAATCTCTTCTGCATTACCATAAGCATCTCTAAACTCTTGTATTCTACCTAAATCAGTCATTTTTTCTTCACAATTAGGGCAATTAATATTTTCTGAAACCATACTATTACATATCAAACATATTCTTTCCATAAGTAAATTCCTCCATGATGATATTTTATGATTTTATAAAATAGTTATACCTTAAAATCTCATCATAGATTATTATGGTAATTTTAAATTTTACAATATAATTATATTTATAAAAAAAATTTTACTATTCCTTTAAAAAATTGATTTTTTAATTTCATATGTTTAAATTAAGTATAATAAGCTATTTATAATAATAAAAAATAAAGATTAAGAGTTATTTAAATAAACTCCTAATCTCTATAAATTCTTTTATATAATAAAGTCTTTTTTATTTATACATTAAATTTATCTTTAAATTTCAAAATTTTTGCATTTATTATATACTTCTTCATCTACATCTGCTTTTATATAAGTCCCATTATCTTTATAATCCTCTTCTAAAACTTTTCCATTTCTATGAAGATAAGCAACTATTTGTTGATCACTATATGGAATTAAAAATTCTATAGTTTTTAATGTATTTGGAATTTCTTCTCCGATTACCTTTAAAAGTCCATCTAAATTTATAGAATTCTTTGCAGAAACTTCTACTATATTATATTTATTATTTTCTTCTTTAAGTTTTTCTAAATCTTCTACATTAGCTAAATCTATTTTATTTAAAATTAATACTTTACTTTTATCCTCTGAGCCAAGTTCCGTTAGAACCTCTTCTACAGCTTTTATTTGCTCTCTTACATAAGGAGAAGATGCATCTACTACATGACATAATAAATCTGAATAAATTACCTCTTCTAAAGTGGATTTAAAAGCCTCTACAAGTTCATGAGGAAGTTTTCTTACAAAACCTACAGTATCTGTTAAAGTTATAGTTCTGTTATCTAAAAGATTTATCGCTCTAGTTGTTGTATCTAAAGTTGCAAAAAGCATATTAGCTTCAAAAACCTTTTCTTTTCCCATATTTTCTTTAGATGCTCTAAGATCACAAAGAGCATTTCTTAAAGTAGATTTTCCTGCATTAGTATATCCTACTAATGAAACTTGAGGAATACTTTGTTTTGTTCTTTTTTCTCTTTGAACTTCTCTATTTTTCTTTATTTTTTTAAGCTCATCTGTAAGATCATATATTCTTTCTTTTATATGTCTTCTATCTGTTTCTAATTTCTTTTCCCCAGGTCCTCTTGTTCCAATTCCACCACCGGTTCTTGATAACACTGTTCCAAGACCTGTTAGTCTTGAAAGTCTATATTTTAATTGAGCAAGTTCTACTTGTATCTTTGCTTCTCTTGCCTTTGCTCTTCTTGCAAATATTTCTAATATTAATGTGGTTCTATCTATAACTTTAGCTCCTATAGCCTCTTCTAAATTTCTAACTTGAGATCCTGATAATTCATCATCAAATATTATTAGATTTGCTCTCATTGCCTGCTTTATCATTGAAATTTCTTCTACTTTTCCTTTACCTATATAAAAAGCAGAATCTATTTTATTTCTATTTTGGAATATTTCCTCTAATACAGGAATATCACAAGCCTCTGCAAGCTCTTTAAGTTCCTTTAAGCTTTCTTCACTATCACAACCTACAAGTATTGCTTTTTCTCCTTTATCTTCCTCTACGTTATTATTTTTTATTAATTCTTCTATAAAGAGAATTTTATCTAAAATATTGTATTCTAAAGCTTTATCTAAAGGTAAATTTCTAGCTTCTTCCCACACAAGTTTTTCATTTTCTACATAGCAAAATCCAAGAGTTACATCTTTTATTCCTTCTTCTGTAAGTCCAATAGCCATAATTGCATCTAACTTTAATTTAATTAAAGCAGAAATATCTAATGCAGATAATCTTGAATTTCCATTAGGATGGGTATGTATTATTCTAACGCCAGATAACTTTTTCTCATTTATATCAATAAGAGGCATCTCTACACTAGTACTATCTCCAATAGCTACAGAAACCACCTTACCTTTTCTGTCTATTCCAACACTTACTTCTCTTTCTAAAGACATTGAAATTCTTGAAATTGTATCTATTATTTCTTCTGTACAAATAGTATACTTTGGAATTTTTACTTCATATAACTTATCTAATTCCTTTAAAATACTATTTTTTATTCCATCTATATTGCCGTAAATCACGTTAATCACCTCTTCTACAGTTATTCATCTATAACTTTCTTTAATTTTATACTATAAAAAGTAAGTTGTAAACTTAATTAAAAGGCCTTTAAATCATAATTAAATAAAGATATAAACCTTATTTAACTTTATTATAAACAATTAAAAACAGAAAAATTATTAAATATAATAAAAAGTTTTAAATATATTAAATTCAAAATGTTTATTTTAATATTTTTATTTAAAAATATAAATATTATAAAGCTTAATTATTTTGTTAAAATATTATCATTTTAATTTATTTTATGGTAAAATATTCTATAAGAGGTGATTTTTATGAATTATATCGGTGAAAAACCTGGAAAAGGCTATTACTACTGCACAATGTGTAGAGAGAGAATTATTATAAATAATAGTAAAGATATGCTCCCTCCTTGTCCAAAATGTACAAATTCAAAATATACTAAATAAAATTTTAATAAAAATTTTCAAAATATTTTTAATAATTTAATGTTTTTATTTAAAAAGGTGTATGACTATTTTGCCACACACCTTTTTAAGTAAAAATTCTTTTCTTTATAAGATTATTAATATAATAAACTTTTAATTTTAAAACTCTTAAAATCTAAAATTATTATTCTAAAAACTTTATTTTATATATTAGTATAATTTAAACAATAAAATCTTTAAAATAATACTTAATTACTTAGTTTTTTAAAAATATTGCAAAGCTACTAAAATGTTGTTAATATTTATATTAGGATTTTCAATTTCAAAAATACTATCTAAATTAGTATTTATTTACTTATTTATATATCTTTATCAAAGATATATAGTCATTTTGCATGGATTTAATTCTCATCTATATAGCATTCATATTAATATTTTTGCTCTATTTATAAAAAATATAATTAACTCTCATGTAATCATGATATATTACTAAATTTATAATTTTAAAATAAATATTTTTGATTAATTGAAAATAAATCGAAATAATACAATATTTATATAATTTAATAATAAAATATTGTAAATATCTAAAATAAAAGTATCGGAGGATTAACATGGAAGATAAAAAACGTAATATTCTTCTATCAGCAGAAGAAATAAGCAAAAGAATTAAGGAATTAGGTTTAGAAATTTCAAAAGACTATGAAGGTAAAAATATATATGTTCTTTCTTTGTTAAGAGGAAGCTTTATATATACTGCCGATCTTGTAAGGGAAATTACAGTGCCAACTCAAATTGGCTTTATGACAACATCAAGCTATGGCCATTCAGAAACAAGCTCAGGAACAGTTAAAGTTGTTAATGATATTCCTGATAACATAGAAGGTTTAGATGTTTTAATAGTTGATGATATTATAGATACAGGATATACTATGGAGTTTGTTGTTAACCATGTTAAAAAATTAGGTGCAAATTCAGTTAAAACTTGTTCTTTACTTGACAAACCATCAAGAAGAAAAGTAGATTTAACTCCTGATTACACTTGCTTTGAAATAGATGATTTATTTGTTGTAGGTTACGGATTAAATTATGGAGAATATTATAGAAATATTCCCTACATATTTAATTGGGAAGATAAATAAAATTTTTTTAAATAATCTTTTATCAAATTTTTAAATGTAATTTACATATGTTTAAAAGAAAAATGAGCTTCTTAAAATAAAAATTAATTTTTATTTTAAGAAAGCTCATTTTTTAATTAATTATTTTCCAATCCCATCAAAACTTATAGATGTTTTTGGTATTTTTCCTACAATTATAGTTTCTGCTATAGGCATCTGTACTTTTACTTCTATATCTTTAGAATCAAAAGGTACTGTTAATTTAAGTTTTGCATAAACTTCTACGTATATTTTATGTCTAGTTTGATTTATACCTGCAGATTGAAACTCTGTATCATATTTTATATCAACTCGTCCAACAGGCACCATTTTAACATTAATCTTAGGACCTAATTCCCCTAAGATACTATTATTAAAAACATAAGATAAAGGAATCTTTACCCCTACAGCCCCAATTTTTTTTAAATCTTCTTGAGCCTCTAATGCAAGTTTTGAAGATATAATATTTAACTTAACAACATCTGCTCTTACCATTACTATATTTCCCTCATCATCTTTTTCTATTTTCATTATATCCCCATAATCAAATTCTTTTGTACAAACTTCTAATATATTTTTATTTATAATTTCCGTTGATAATGATTTAATTTCCCCATCTCCTATTGAAAGTACCGAGGGCATTATATTCTTATCTAAATAATATATAAAAATAGAAAAAAATATTGATATAATTATAAAAAAAGTAATTATATATAATTTTGTTAATTTTTTCATTGTTCTCTTTACCTCAGATTAAATATAGTGTATTAGTATTATTAATATGCTATAATAAAATATAATATTTGTTGTTTTAACATTTATTGGTATTTATATTATTGTTCAGGAGGATGACATGGCCAATAAAACTATAAAAAATACTAAAAAAAGTAAGAAAAAAAATAAGAAGCGTTCAATTTTTAAAAACATTCTTATGACTTTCTTATTTTTGATTTTAACTGTTTTTGTTATAGGAGCAGGTTATGTTTTTGCTATTATAAGTAGTACACCTGCTCTAGATGTAAATGCAGTTCTTCAACTAAACCAGCCATCTAGAATTTATGATAATAAAAACGAATTTATGGATAATGTTCAAACTGAGGAGCAACGTTTCGTTGTTCCACTTGAAGATACATCAAAATATCTTCAAGATGCTTTTATATCAATTGAAGATGAAAGATTTTATCAACATAAAGGAATTGATGTAAGAAGAATAGTTGGTGCTGCAATTTTAGATGTAAAAAATATTTTTGCAGGTAGAAGAGGGCTTCATGGCGCTTCTACAATTACACAACAACTATTAAAAAACACAATTTTAACAAATGATATTTCTATTTCAAGAAAAGTAAAAGAAATTTATCTAGCTCTTCAACTTGAAAGGGAATTAGGTAAAAATCAAATTCTAGAAGCATATTTAAATACCATTCCCCTAGGAGGACACACTTATGGTGTAGAAGCTGCTGCTAATAAATATTTTAGTAAATCCGCCAAAGATTTAAATTTATTAGAAAGTGCTTATTTGTCTGGCGTTACACAGGCACCTACACTTTATAACGCTCTAACAGCTAAATCTAAGGAGGATCCATCTCCTTATATAAATAGAACAAAAACTGTTCTTATGAAAATGCATGAAAATCAAAAGATAACTACAGAAGAATATAATCAAGCAATTCAAGATATCGATAATGGAAAGCTTGCATTTAATCCTTCTAAAAAATCAGATTTATTTAATTATGAATATTTTTCAAGAGCAGTTATAGATCAAGTAAAAAAGGATTTAAAATCTAAGTATAAATATAGTAACGAAGAAGTAAACAAGTTAATTATGAATGGTGGATTACAAATTCACTCTACTATGGATAGAAGTTTACAAGATTATACAAAAGAGGTTTTAAATGATCCAAATAATTTTAATGTAAGAAACAATAAATCCCAAATGCTAAAAGATAGTAGTGGAAACTATACTTACCCAGCTCTTCAAGCTTCAGCTTCAGTTATGGATTATAAAACTGGTGAAGTTAAAGCTTTAGTTGGAGGTAGAGGAACCCAACCTCCTAAAAGTTTAAATAGAGCTTATTCAGAACTTAGACCAATAGGTTCTACTACAAAACCTTTAACTGTTTATGCTCCAGTTATTGATATGAAAATGATGACTGCTGCAACTGCAACTTCAGATACTCCATTACCTCAAGATATAGGAAAGCAATATCCTACTGGTAATGGCCCTTATAACCCTAAAAATGAAGATAATAGGTTTATGGGATCTATGACATTAAGGGAAGCTCTTAAATATTCAAGAAACTTACCTGCAGTTAAAGTAGCACATGAATTAGGTATAAAAAACGCTGTTGCTTATGGAGAAAAGTTTGGTTTAATCTACAATAACAATTCAAAAGGAAGTATTTCTGCAGTAGCATTAGGTCAATTTGATGGAGTTAAAGATGGTTCTAATCCATTTTATTTATCTGCTGCTTATGGAGTATTTGGTAATAATGGTTTATATACAGAACCTAAATTATACTCTAAGGTTATAGATGCTACTGGAAAAGTATTATTAGAAAACCAATCAATTACAAGAAAAGTTTTATCGCCTCAATCATCTTTCATATTATATGATATGCTTAAGGAACCTTTAAACTATTCTGCTGGTGCTGCTAGATTTGGAAATATGCCTGTTTCAGGTAAAACTGGAACTACATCAGGAAACAAAGATCTTTGGTTTTCTGGCTTAACTCCTTATCTTTCCGCTACTGTTTGGGTAGGATATGACAAACCTACAGAAGTTAAAGGTACTAGCGGAGCCGTAGTAACTCCTATTTGGGGTAAGATAATGAAAAAAGCCCATGAAGGGTTAGCTGTTAAAGAAATTGATGTACCAGAAGGTGTTGTTAAAGGAACAGTTTGTCAATGCTCTGGAGGTTTACCTACAGATCTTTGTAGAAATTTCCCTGGAAACTCTATAGCTACTGAATGGTTCATCGAAGGAACTGAGCCTTCTAAACTTTGTGATGCTCATGTAGTTGCAAAAATAAATAGACTTAACGGTAAACTTGCAACTGATAGTACTCCTCAATCTCTAATTGTAGAAAGAGTTTTTGTAAGAAGTCAATATGCTGGAGGGGTAGATTCTAGATATGTTTTACCAAGAGAAAAAGATGATATGGTTGCAGAACCACCTAAAGAATCTTCTCCTCCAAAGGTAGAAACTAATAATGAGTCTAAAGAAAATACTGAGACTAACAAAGATAATAATACTAACACTGGGGAAGGTACTGCTGGTAATGCTCAAAATAATAATAGCAGTACAGGTAACAGTACTAATAATAACTCAAAACCTAATAATACTACTAATAATAATCAAAATACTGCTCCTCCATTATCTAATAATACAACTGGTAATGGACACTAGTATACTTAGGATTCTGAGTTAACCATAAATTAGTTATTTATTATTTCATAGAAAGAAAAAGTACATGATGATTTAAATCATGTACTTTTCTTTTTTTCTTAAAGATTATCACGTTATGAATATTACGATACCCTTTCCTTCATTTTTTATATAAAATCATATTTTTATTTTAATTAACTTTCTACTCATATATCTATATTATTACGGTTTGTAAATTTTACTATTAATAAGTTTAAATTTTAAAATGAATAAACCAATAGTTGTTATTGCATTTTTTTCATTTTTCCATTACAATATAAAAATATAAACAAAAATTTAGACAAAGGAGGACTTACATGATAATAAACAATTTAATAAATACTTTTAATAACTTTTTATGGTCCTATGTACTTATTATTCTTCTAATAGGACTAGGATTATACTTTTCATTTAAAACAAAATTTGTTCAAATAAGATATATAAAAGAAATGTTTAGACTATTAGGTGATGGTCTTGGCAAAAATTCCGATAAATCAAACCATTCAATTTCATCTTTCCAAGCTTTCTGCATAAGTACAGCATCAAGAGTTGGTACTGGTAATCTTGCTGGAATAGCAATAGCTATATCCGTTGGAGGTGCTGGAGCAGTTTTTTGGATGTGGCTAATTGCACTAATTGGTGCCGCTTCAAGTTTTATAGAGAGTACATTAGCTCAAATCTATAAAGAAAAAACTAAGATAGGGTTCCGTGGTGGTCCCGCTTATTATATGGAAAAGGCTTTGAAAAAGCGTTGGATGGGAGTAACTTTCTCAATTTTAATAACTATAAGCTTTGGTTTAGTATTTAATTCTGTTCAATCAAATACTATAAGTTTAGCCTTTGATGAAGCTTTCAATTTTCCAACCTTATGGATGGGTATAATATTATCAGTACTTACTGCCTTTATAATATTTGGTGGAATTAAAAGAATTGCTAAAATTTCAGAAATTATAGTACCAGTTCTTGCAACTTTATATATAGCAATTGCTCTTTTTATTATGATAAAAAATATTGGACAAATTCCATCAGTTATTAAGTTAATATTTCAGCAAGCCTTTGGAATAAAAGAATTTGTTGGTGGAACTCTAGGTGGTACAATCTTAATAGGTGTAAAAAGAGGATTGTTTTCAAATGAAGCTGGAATGGGAAGTGCTCCTAATGCAGCTGCTACAGCAGAAGTTTCTCACCCTGTAAAGCAAGGGTTAATACAAACCTTAGGTGTATTTACAGATACTTTAATAATTTGTAGCTGTACAGCTTTTATAATTCTTTTATCAAATGTAAATATAGATGGATCTCTAACAGGCATTCAATTAACTCAAAAGGCATTAAGCTCCGAAATAGGTTCTTTCGGAAGTATATTTATAGCTATATGTGTATTTTTATTTGCCTTTAGTTCAATTGTTGGAAATTATTATTATGGACAAAGTAATATAGAATTTTTATCAGATAAAAAAACTCCATTGTTCATATATAGAATATTAGTAGTAGGTATGGTTTTATTTGGTTCAATAACTAAAGTAGACTTAGTTTGGACCCTAGCTGATTTATTTATGGGTTTAATGGCTTTATTAAATCTATTTGCAATAACTCTTTTAAGCAAATACTCAATAATTGCTTTAAAGGATTATGCATCTCAAAAAAAAGCTGGAATTTTAGAACCAGTTTTCGATTCTTCCAAATTTGAAGAATTTAAAGAATTAAAACTTTGGAGAAGAGATTCTAAAGATACTGAAGAATATGATGAATATTTAGAAGAGAATGCATTATAAAAAAATCCAGGATTTTAAAATCCTGGATTTTTTATTTTAAAGGCTAATTCCTTATAAATTTTATTATTTTCTCTATCTATAATTACCTTATATATTTTAGGGCATCCAACTTCTCTCCATTTTTTCATATATTTAGCATCTGCTTTTTCAGAATAAAAATATCTTTCATCATATTGATCTGAAAACTCTAAAAAACTATCTATATTTCCTTTATGTAATTTTACATCTTTTAAGTTATTAACTAATATTAAAAAAAACTTTCCTGGCACCTTATATTCATATCTTTTATCCTTTATTTTAACTCCTTCCAATAAGCATCTTTTTAATATTCTATTTTTTTCCAATTCCTTATCAAAAGATAATTTTATATAAAGATTATATCTTTTATCTATATCAGCTCTTATTCTTATCATTAGTGCCCTCTATCCTTTCTATAGTATATTACTCATTAATATTTAAATATTATTTAGCTAATACATAAAAATAGATTAAAAAACCTTGCAAATATTTTAATATTTGCAAGGTTTTATCTCAGTTAAGTAATATATTTGCATACAGCTCTCGCCTTCTCCTCACCTAAAAATTTCTTAAGTATATGCATCGCAAGATCTATTCCTACAATGTTACTACTAGATAAAATTGTTCTTCCATTATCTACTACAGTTTTATTTACAAAGTTAACCTTTCCATTTATAGTTTTAATTTCATCTCTCAATCTAGAATTATCAGGAATATTATTATCCTTTAAAAGTCCTAACTGCAATAGCATTAGTATTCCATTCATTATCCCTACAACAAGCTCACATTTATTATTTTGTAATTTTATAAAATCTATTAATTTTTCATATTGAACTTTATCTTCAATAATTAATCCATTAGGAATTATTAAAACATTTCCTTTTTTAAATTCGTCATAAGTAAAATCTACATCTATTTTTATTCCAGAAGATGTAATAATAGGTTTTTTATCTAAAGATACCGTTTTAATCTTAAAGTATTCCTTTCCAAATATTTTATTAGCAAGAGTTAATATATCAATTACTGGCACAAAACTTAAAAGCTCAACACCGTTTTCAACTATAACTCCTACAACCCTACTTTCCGGTACTACATTGCTTAAAAAATTATCCTTTGTAAGTTTATAAGTAATGTTTGTCCCTTTTTTTCTTATAACTTCAAAACCTACTCCAGATAAAGTTACCTTTCCTTCTGGATTTGATACAGTGTCAATCATCATAAGTCCACCTAGTTCATAGAAAAAATACTCTAAAAGAAGCCTTGCTGCCTCTGTTCCATATCCCTTTTTTCTATAACTAGCTTCAACTTTAATATTAAATCTTGCAATTTTAGTAGCTGTATCATATCCATGAAAACTTACCTCACCTACAGGATTACCATTCTTTTCATATATTAAACAATAAAAATTCTTTCCATCAGTAGGCTCTATCATTTTTTTATAAAACAAAGGCCATTTATCCTCTGTAAAGGAATATACACCTCCAGAGTCTTTCATTGTTTCATAGTCATTCCAAAGTTTTTCTGTATATTTTAACTCATTGAATTCAGGCTGCTTTATATAAACAAGCTTTCCCTCTCTTCTGTATAAACTTCTATTCGTCATATTATCACCTAATAATCTTATTATATACGTTAAATTATATACTAAATTTAAGTAAATTTACAGTATAATATTCTTTTAATATTAAAAGTTATATATTTAAATATTTTATTTTATATTTACTATTTTTACATCTTTTATAAATTATAAATAATAAATTTACATTTACTAAACCTAAAGGTAGGTAAATCTAAACCTTATAATTGTATAATATAGGTATAGTCTAGTTAGTTACTAGGTTTAAGAAAAAAAAATTTTTCATATTTTTAGCTAAAAACTATTGATTTATATTTTAAAAATTTATATAATTAATTTGTTTGTTTAGTAAATATAAACATCAAGTTTAGTAAATCAAAGAATTTGAGGTGTATCCTATGGAAATCGGAGATAAGATTAAAAGACTTAGAATAGAAAAGCAATTGACACAAGAAGAATTAGCAAATAGATGTGAATTATCAAAAGGATTTATATCACAACTTGAAAATGATTTAGCTTCTCCTTCAATTGCAACATTAGTAGACATACTTGAAATCCTAGGAACAAATTTGAAAGAATTTTTTAGTGATGATTCTAATGAAAAGATAACATTTTCTAAAGATGATATGTTTGAAACAATAAATGAAGAACTAAAGTATAAATTAATGTGGCTTGTTCCTAACGCTCAAAAAAATAGTATGGAGCCTATAATAGTTACTTTAGAACCAAATGGAAAATATACAGAAGAAGAGCCCCATGAAGGTGAAGAATTTGGATATGTTTTAAATGGAACTATTTATCTTCATTTAGGTGATAAAAAATTAAAAGTAAAAAAAGGCGAAAGTTTTTATTTTAAACCTAGAGCTAATCACTATATATCAAATGCAGGCAAAAAAGATGCAAAGATAATATGGATTAGTACTCCGCCATCATTTTAATAAGCAGAAAGAGGTGTTTATTTTGGGTGAAAACATTATAGAAATCAAAAATATTTCAAAAAGCTTCGGTAGTCAAAAGGTATTAGATAACCTAAGTTTAAACATCAAAAGAAATGAGTTTTTAACACTACTAGGTCCAAGCGGTTGTGGTAAAACTACCACTTTAAAAATTCTTGCTGGTTTTGAAACAGCAGACAGTGGAGATATTTATTTTGATAATAATTTAATAAATAATATTCCACCTTATAAAAGATCATTAAATACAGTATTCCAAAAATATGCTTTATTTCCTCATATGAATATTTATGAAAATATTGCTTTTGGTCTAAAAATTAAAAAATTACCTAAAAAAGAAATAGATAAAAAAGTTAAAGATATGCTAAAACTTGTAGCACTTGAAGGCTTTGAAAAAAGAAGTGTAGATTCTTTAAGTGGCGGTCAACAACAAAGAGTTGCTATTGCAAGAGCTTTAGTTAATGAACCAAAAGTTTTATTATTAGATGAACCACTTGGTGCCTTAGACTTAAAACTTAGAAAAGAAATGCAATTAGAACTAAAAAAAATACAAAAACAATTAGGAATTACATTTATTTTTGTAACCCATGACCAAGAAGAAGCTTTAACTATGTCTGACACTATCATTGTTATGAATAAAGGAGAAATCCAACAAATGGGAACTCCTGAAGATATATACAATGAACCAGCTAATGCTTTTGTTGCAAAGTTCATAGGTGAAAGTAATATATTCTCTGGGATTATGCTTGAAGATTTTAAAGTTAATTTTTGCGATACTCTTTTTGAATGCGTAGATAAAGGTTTTGATAAAAATGAAGAAATTGAAGTCGTAATAAGACCAGAAGATGTTAAAATCACAAAACCTAAGGATGGAATGATTAAAGGTCTTGTAACTTCTGTAGTATTTAAAGGTGTTCACTATGAAATTGTTGTAGTTGAAAATGATAGAACTTGGATAATACACAATACAAAAAATGCATCAGTAGGTAGTGAAATAGGATTAGTTCTTTATCCTGAAGATATTCACATAATGAAAAAAGGTAGTGATGATTAATTATGAAAAAGAAAAATAACAATTCACTAGCCGCTTATCCTTATTTAATTTGGAGTATTATTTTTATTGTAATTCCTCTAATATTAGTTCTATTTTACAGTTTAACTACAAAAACACCAGAAGGTACTAAATTTTCTTTAGACAACTTTAAGAGATTAATGGATCCTTTATATATAAAAGTATTATTAAGATCTCTAGAATTAGCTTTAAAGTCAACATTACTTTGTTTACTATTGGGCTATCCTGTGGCCTATATTATATCAAAGCTACCACTTTCAAAAAGAAATACTATAATAATGCTATTTATACTTCCCATGTGGATGAATTTTTTATTAAGAACTTATGCTTGGATGTCTATACTTGGTAAAAATGGAGTTTTAAATACTATTTTAACTTCAATAGGCTTACCAGCTATGAATATTCTTTATACAGATACTGCTGTTATGCTTGGTATGGTTTATAACTTTCTTCCATTCATGGTTATACCAATATATACTGTTCTTACTAAAATAGATAAGGACTTAATAAATGCTGCAGCAGATTTAGGTGCAAATAGAAAAAATATATTTCTTAAGATAATACTACCTTTAAGTACACCAGGAATTATGTCTGGAATTACTATGGTATTTATGCCAGCAGTATCAACTTTCGTAATATCAAGACTTTTAGGTGGCGGACAATTTATGTTAGTAGGTAACTTAATAGAGCAACAATTTACTACTACTGGAGATTGGAACTTTGGTTCTGCTATTTCCATATTTATGATGATTATAATTTTAATATCTATGGCAATTATGTCTAGATTTGATACAGAAAATAGTAAAGAAGGTGGTGGACAGCTATGTTAAGAAAACTAGAAAAAATTAGCTCTAAAGTTTATTTAGCTTTAATATTTTTATTTCTTTACGCTCCTATTTTTGCTTTAGTAGTTTTTTCTTTCAATAATTCAAAATCTATGGCAAAATGGCAGGGCTTCACCTTCAAATGGTACGGAGAATTATTAAAAAATGATAGAATTTTAACTGCATTATATTACACAATATTAGTTGCTATAATTTCAGCTGTAATTTCAACTATTTTAGGTACAATTAGTGCTATAGGTATTAATAAAGCTAAAAATTCTACTAAAACACTTTTATTAAATATAAATTATCTACCTGTATTAAATCCTGATATAGTAACTGGTATAGCCCTTATGAGCTTATTTGGCTTCTTTGCTTTAGAAAGAGGATTGTTAACAATGATTCTTGCTCATATAACTTTTAATGTACCTTATGTTATATTATCAGTATTACCTAAACTTCGTCAGCTTCCTCCTAATATAGAAGATGCTGCACTAGATTTAGGCGCTAGTCCAAGCTATGCATTAAGAAAGGTCATATTGCCTCAAATAAAATCAGGTATAGCTGCTGGATTTTTAATTGCTTTTACAATGTCTATTGACGATTTTGTAATAAGTTTCTTTAATACAGGAGGAAAAGTTACAAATCTTTCAATAGAAATATATTCTATGGCAAGAAGAGGTATTAAACCTGAAATTAATGCTCTTTCAACATTAATGTTTGTTGTAGTATTAATTTTATTATTAATAGTTAATAAAAAACAATCTATAGTAAGAGGTGATATTATTGATTAAATTAAAAAAAATATTTTCTTTAGCTTTTGCTGGAATATTAATGACTTCACTATTTGTAGGATGTGGTGATTCTAAAGATAAACCTACAATAAATATCTTTAATGCAGGAGACTATATAGATCCTACCCTTTTAAAGGACTTTGAAAGAGAAACAGGGGTAAAGGTTAATTATGAGACTTTTGAAACTAATGAAATAATGTATCAAAAACTTAAAACTGATACTTCTAGTTATGATTTGGTAATACCATCTGATTATATGGTAGAAAAAATGATAAAAGAAGATATGTTAGAAAAAATAGATTTTAAAAATATTCCTAATTACTGTAATATAGATGATAAATTTAAAAATCTTGCTTTCGATCCAACTAATGAATATTCAGTTCCATATATGTGGGGAACTATAGGTATTTTATATAATAAGAAAATGGTAAAGGGCCCTATTGATAGTTGGGATGTTCTTTGGGATCCTAAATATAAAGGTCAAGTATTTATGCTAGACGCTATGAGAGATTCCTTAGGAATAACACTAAAAAAACTTGGATGTTCTTTAAACAGTACAGATTCTAAAGAAATAAATGAAGCAAAAGATGAACTTATAAAACAAAAACCTAATGTTCTAGCTTATGTTGGTGATGAAGTTAAAGATAGAATGGTAGCAGATGAAGCTGCTTTAGCTGTAATCTATTCAGGAGATGCTCCTGTATTGAAGGAAAGAAATCCTGATTTAGAATATGTAATACCAAAGGAAGGAACTAATCTTTGGTTTGATTCTATGGTAATCCCAAAAGGTGCTAAACATAAAGAATATGCAGAAAAATTTATAAACTTTATGTTAGACCCTGAAATTGCAAAACAAAATGTTGAATATATAGGTTATTCAACTCCTAACAAAGCAGCTTTAGAGCTTTTAAATGATGATATAAAAAATGATAAAAATGCTTATCCAGATGAAGGGGTTTTAAAGAAATGTGAAGTCTTTAAAGATCTTGGAGATAACATAAAAAAATATGATGAAGCTTGGATGGAAGTAAAATCTAATTAATTGACTGAAATTTAAATTAAATATAAAATAAGATAAACAAAGATTTCTTTGTTTATCTTATTTTTTTATAAGAAACTTTCATTATATCTTTTTCTATTTTAATTAAGTCTTTATTTCTAACCTAGAAATAAAAGGAGGTTATTTTTATGATAAGATATCATATGGTAATTACCGGAAAAGTCCAAGGGGTAGGTTTTAGATTTTTTGTACTATACACTGCTTCTCCTTTTAATTTAACTGGTTATGTAAAAAACTTATCTAATGGCGATGTAGAAATTGAAGCTCAAGGAAATCCTAATAATTTAATGAAATTTCTTTCTAAAGTTATTAGTGGAAATAATTTTTCAGTAATTACAGATTACTCAATTAAAGAAATTCCTATAATTAATGATGAAAAAAAATTTAATATAACATACTAGCTCTCTTATTAATTAAAAATAAAGATTTATCATATAAAAATAAGCCACCTCTTTATAGGTGGCTATTATACTTATTTAACTTTAAATTATTCTTAATATATTTTTATATATCCATTAGGCATAAATGAATTATATTTATGGCTATATATAAACTTATCTTTTATATATGGATCATATTTATAATACCATTTACCATTTATATTTTGAAACAATATATAAGTATTTTTTAGTATTTCATTATTAACATCTTCAAATTCTTTTTTATCACTAAAAAGTGGAATATTACTATCTTGTACATATACCTTTAAAAAGTCATCTCCTATCCACTCATATCCATAACCTAAAATAGCATGTCCAGAACCATTACCAAAAACAGCAATTACCGGTGGATTATTATCATCTATCATATCAGTAATATATTTTACATTTATTTTCTTTTCTATTTTGTATTTATCTATATTAAAAAAATTTTTTATTTTTCTAATATAATAATATGCCATATTTTCTGCTGCATCTAATCTACTAGTAAGAACATATGGCAAAAATTCAACTTTAGGATTTATATTAAAGTATTCTCCTTGATAATAACTAATAGTTCTTAATAATTCTTTCACATCCTTATCTTGTATGTCGTTAAAAGTAGTAGGTGCTTTACCAAAAACTAAAGAATACATATTTTCAATAGTATAATCTTTAGGTTTATACCCTTTTCTTAGAAGCAAATTAAACTTTTCTCTTGAATCTAAAGTATTATCATCTGGTGGTCCATAAAGAGCTATGATATCATCATTATTTAAACTATATTCACCTATTTTTTTTGATATATTAGAAAGATTATAACCTAGCTTATTATCTTTATTCTCTACTTTTTCTTTTAATTTACCTAAAAACAATTCTTTTTCTGTGTAAGCTATTCCAAAACAATTTCCTAAAGGTGAGCTTTCTGTTGATATATTTTTAAATTGAAAAGTATCTTCCCTTATATTAAAATCTTTAACTTCTTTATAATAAGCATTGTTTTTAATATCAGCTCTTATATTTAAAAAGTTTTCACCTTCTTCTAAAAACTTTTTACTTCCAAAATTATTTTTATATACCATGTTAAAGTTTAGTGGAAAAACTACAAACACAATTAAAGCTCCTATAATTGAAATAAATATTAAAGATAATATTCCATATATCCACCTTAGGTTTATAGATTTAAATCTCTCTATGCTTTCCTCCCTAAGTAGTATAGCTTCCCCTTCATTATTAAAAATAAAAACTTCTCCACTTTTTATATAAAAGGGAAACTTATCTTTACTGCATTTTTTTCTACTAAATCCTTCTCTATAATAAGCTTTTTCTCCTTTAAACTTTCTAAAAATTAATTTTCTCATAATTACCTCATTAAACTGTCTCTAAATTTAAGTTCTATTTAATTTTTCAGTTTTTATTTATATATTACTTATTTATTAAACTATTTTTATATCTATGTTTTACCCTTTTTCTACTTCATAATCTATAAGTTGAAGATCATTTTCCCTTATTACACTGGTTAATAAATCTTTATATATAAGCTTACCATTTTTATCTGATACAGTGCTATATCCTGCATTTTCTATAGATGTTATTTGTTCTATATAAGTTTTTCCTTTAAATACTCCACTTTCTTTATATCTTTTATGAGTAGCTAAAAATTTTCCATAGTCTTCTATAGATTGTTTTTTAGAGTTATAAACTCTAAAATAATCATTTATCTTGTCATCATAATTTTCTTTAGTACTCATTTTAATTTTCTTTCCATCCCAACTTTTATCTGCTTTTATACCAAATAGATTATTGCCTTCCTCTGATAATTTAGATTTTCCCCATCCTGACTCTAATATTGCTTGAGAAATTACTACAGATGGCAGTATCTTATACTTTTTGTATATGTCTATAGCTGCTGGTGTTATTTCTTCTATAAATTGTTTATTGGAAGATTCAGAATTTAAGTTACCTGGAACTAGACCTTCATTTTTTAATCTTTCTAAATTACTTTCTGCTTTTCTTATTTGTTTTTTAGATAAATTCATTTCTTTTAAAACTTCATTAAAGCTCTTTAAAGTATATGTAGCTTGTCCATCAACACTTTTTTTATTTAAAAACTTATTTCCAATAGATTTTATATCCTCTTCTTTTATTGATGTAAAATCATTATCTTTAATTGCTCCGTCTATGGCAGCTATTTGCTTCCAATTAAGCTGTAACTTTCCATTGCTTATTTTATCAGTTTCTTTAATATATATAGAAATATCATCCCTGCTCATAAGTTTTTTATTTTTATCATAATTGTGATAACTAAAATAAAATATTCCTACTATTATAGTTAATATAATTATAAAAAATGTAATTACCTTTGTCCTTAATCCTTTATTTTTTTTCTTTATTTTTCTTCTTTCAATTCTCTTATCTCTTTTATCTACCACTTTTTCCTCCAAATTTTATAATATATTTTATATAATATCATATATAAAAATTTTAAGAAACTTTATAAATTTTAATATGTTTAAAATATATTAAAACTTAGGTAAATTAAAATAAACATCTTTTTAAGTGATTAATAAAAAATATTGATTTTTTAATTTATATAAATTTGAAATTAAAGATTAAAAATAGGTTTTATTTTAGTTTATTTTAAAAAGGAATCTATCTTATACAAATAAAGATAGATTCCTTTTTAGATTAAATATTTATATTATATATTATAGAAAATTTAACATATAATTAACCATTATAAGATTAATTATCCTCACTTCTTCTTTTATTTTTTCCAAGTTTTCTAGATTCTTTAGAATAGCCTACTTCATCAGCAGTTTCCATTTTCATTTTTTCTAATTCACTCTTAGTTTTTTGAGATGATTTTTTGTTGCTTTTACTATTTTTATTATTTTTATGTGCCAAAATAATCCCTCCTAATTTATATTTAATACTATATTCTCCTTTTTATATATAGTTTATTCTCCATATAAAAGGCAGGATTAATATAAAATCTTCTTAAGATATAATCATCTTAAACTTATAAGCATTCCCATAACTCTTCTATAGTTTCATAATCTGAAAATATTTTATCCATAAGATTAAAAGCATCATCTTCTTTCCAAAGCTTATATTTTTTTTCATTACTCACTTCAATAACATTATCTATTTTTTCCTTTTTAAATATAGTATGAGCTTCACTTAAATCCTTATAATACTTTATATTCTCTGATATAGTATTCTTTAATTCTAGACTTAAATATCTTTCGTTTTTATCATTCCTAAAATCAATTATTATTTTATCTTTTTCTAATAAATTTAAAAACTCTCTATGTAAATCATATCCATAGTTAAACCAAATATCATAAGTATAATCAAAGCTTTCCCCAAACTTTAACATAATCAAAAATAAGGATATATTATTATTTCCTAAAGTAGAACTTTTTACTCCCACTAATTGATTTTCCTTAATTTCTAAAAGACTCTCTTCATATTCTTTTATAATAATTATAGGTACTAATTTTTCCCCCACTAAAATAACCATAGGAGTTATACTAGGACAAGGCCTATTATTTAATATATCATTTACTGTATAATCACTCATTATATAAATCCTTTCTTCTTTCTAATAATAAATTATTAACATTTTCTCATAATTTAAACATAAAAATCAATTACTTAATAGATAATTGACATCTATTTCATTTATTATATAATTATTCATATATACTTAATATTGGAGCGGATGGGCAGCTTTATAATTACCCACCTGCTCCTTTTTTTAGGAGGTTTTATATGAGAAAATTTATATATAAAGAAAAAAGCTTTTTAAAGCCAGTACTGATTTTGGCAATACCTATAATATTCCAAAATCTTATAACTTCATCTCTTAATCTTGTAGATAATCTAATGATTGGTTCTTTAGGAGAAAATCAAATTGCTGCTGTTGGACTAGCTAATCAATTTTACTTTTTGTTTATTTTAGCTATGAATGGAATTAACGGTGGTGCTTCAATTTTTATGTCACAATTTTATGGAAAAAAGGATATAAAAAACATAAAGAAATTTCTAGGTATTGATTTAACTGTAGGATTTATAACCTCTCTTACTTTTGCAATTTTAGCAATAATCTTTCCTCAGTTTATAATGTCAATATTTACAAAAGATCTTAATGTTATAACTCTTGGATCAAATTATTTAAGGGTAGTTTCTATAAGCTATATTTTAACCAATTTAACTTTATCTTTCTCTACAGCTTTAAGAAGCACTAATCAAACCAAAATTCCAATGTATGGTAGTATAATCGGACTAATATGTAATGGATTTTTAAACTGGGTTTTTATTTTTGGAAATTTAGGCTCTCCTTCACTTGGTGTAGTTGGCGCAGCTTTAGCTACTACCTTAGCTAGAACTTTTGAAATGCTTTTTATAATTTTATCTGTATATTTAACTAAAAATAAAATAAGGTGTACCTTTAAAGAAATTACATTTAATAAAAGTTTATTAAAAAAATATTTTATTACTGCATCACCAGTTATTTTTAATGATATTATGTGGTCTTTAGGAATAACTTGCTATACTATAGCCTATGGAAAAATAGGGGTTAGCGCTGTAGCTACAATACAAATAGCTAATACTGTAAATAATTTATTTAATATATTTGGTATTGGTATGGCATCTGCAACTTCAATACTAATTGGAAATAAAATAGGTGCTAAAACTAATGATGAAGCAGTAGTTTATGCTAAAAGGATAGGATTATACACTCCTATTTTAGGACTGATTATAGGTATTATATTATTTATATTTTCTCCTATGATAATTTCATTATTTAATATAAATGCTGAAACCTATAATAATACATTATGGATTCTTAGAATTATGGCCCTTTTAACACCCTTAAGATTTTTTAATATAGTTATGATAATAGGAGTCTTAAGAGGTGGTGGAGATGTAAACTATGCAATCTTCTCTGAACTTATAGCTGTTTGGGCTTATGCTGTTCCTATAGCCTTTATATCTACTATATTCTTTAATCTATCAGTTATAGTTGTATATATTTTAGTTTGTGGAGAAGAAGTTGTAAAATTTTTCTTTGAAATTCCAAGATTCAATTCAAATAAATGGGTTAAAGATATAACTTCAAATATATAATTTTAATACTTTAAGAAATTTCATAAAGTCAATTTAAAAAAAATCACACTAAAATGCATTTAACATTTAGTGTGATTTTTAATATAAAAATATTTTTATACTTTATATTTATTTATATATTTTTTAATAAGGAAAGTTTCTATTTCTCTTTAATAATAAATTAATCTAAAAAATATACTTAGTTTATCTAAATTATTATTGGTTTTATTTTTTAGCTTTTTGTCTTTCTATTTCTTCAGCTAATTCATTTAAATAAGTCCATCTTTCATATTTCTCTTCAAGTTTTAGAGCTAACTCTTCCTTTTCTTTCATAAGCTCTTGAAGCTTAACAAAATCTGTAACATACTTTGCTAAATCCTCTTCTATGGCACTTATTCTATCTTCTAAATTCTCAATAACAGTATCAATTTCATCAAATTCTTTTTGCTCATTAAAAGAAAACTTTAATTTTTTATCATTCTTAGGTTTTTCCTTCTTCTTATCTATTGGCTTTTCTTTTTTTTCTACAACTATATTGCTTAGTTGATTTTCTTCTTTTAATGATAAGTAATCTGAATAGTTACCATTTAGTATTTTTATATTACCATTTCCTTCATAAGAGAATATTTTGTTACAAATCCTATCTAAGAAATATCTATCATGGGATACTGTAATTATAGGACCATTAAATCCATCTAAAAAGTCTTCTAATATTGTTAGTGTTGTTATATCTAAGTCATTAGTAGGCTCGTCAAATAATAATACATTTGGAGCTCCCATTAAAACTTTTAATAGATATAATCTTCTCTTTTCTCCTCCGGATAGTTTACCTATATAAGTGTATTGCTTTTCTGGAGTAAAAAGAAATCTTTCAAGCATTTGAGAGGCAGATATTTTTTCTCCATTAGCTAATGGAAGAAATTCTCCTATCTCTCTAATATATTCAATAACTCTCATATTTTCATCTAAATGATAATTTTCTTGAGAGAAAAATCCTATCTTTACTGTTTCTCCAACTTCTAATATTCCACTATCTGCATTTATTTCTCCACTTACTATCTTCATTAAAGTAGTTTTACCAGCTCCATTAGGACCTACAATACCTATTCTATCATTTTTTAAAAGTATATATGAAAAATCCTTTATAACTTTTGTTTCATAGCTTTTATTTATATCTTTAAGCTCTATTATTTTATTACCTAATCTTGACCCTACTACAGATAACTTAAGATCATCTTCCTTTGTAACTACCATTTCTTCTTTTAATTTTTCAAATCTATCAATTCTAGCTTTTTGCTTTGTAGATCTAGCCTTAGCACCTCTTTTAATCCATGCATATTCTTTTCTGTAAAGACTTTCTCTTTTTCTTTGTGCAGCTTCTTCAAGTTCTTCTCTTTCTACTTTCTTTTCTAAAAATGTTGAATAATTTCCTTCATAAAAATATAAATTGCCATTATTAAGTTCTATTATTCTATTAGTTACCCTGTCTAAAAAATATCTATCATGAGTTATCATAAATAAGGCACCTTTTCTAGCATTTAGATATTCTTCAAGCCATTGTATAGTATCGCTATCCATATGGTTTGTTGGCTCATCTAAAATTAATAATTCACAAGGTGTTATAAGAGCTGATGCTAAGGCTACCCTTTTTCTTTGCCCCCCTGATAATTGTCCGATTTTTTTATTGAATTCAAAAATACCTAACTTAGTAAGTACAGTTTTGGCTTCACTTTCTAATTGCCATAAATTTAAATTATCTATTTTACTTTGAAGTGATATTAATTTATTAGATAAATCTAAATCTCCTAAATTAACCTTTTCTAATACCTCTTCATATTCTCTAAGCAAAGCCATTTCTTCAGAATTTCCTTTAAAAACCTGCTGAAGAACTGTACTTTCAAAATTATATTCTGGATTTTGAGATAAATATTCTATTCTAACTTTATTTCCTTTAATTATAGTACCACTATCTTCTTGTTCTACTCCTGCTATAATTTTTAAAAGTGTAGACTTTCCAGTACCATTAAGACCTATAAGTCCTATCTTATCTCCTTCATTTATACCTAAACTTATACTATTTAAAAGATTTTTATCACCATAGTTCTTTGTTATATTTTCTATAGTAATTAAATTCATATGTATTCCTCGTTTCTCTTATTTATTGCTTTTATAAATAACTTCTTATATAAAATAATTTACTTATATATCATAAAATTAGATAATAAAAAGCCTTGCTATTACTCATAATGCAAGATTATCCTAGGGTCATTATATCATGATAGATATTAATTCTCAAATCTCTAAACCACTCTAAAAGATTATAAAAACAATTAAATATATTCTATTTTTTATAGATTTTATTTTTATTAAATTTATTTATTTTTCTATTTATACTAATAAAAAAATCTTAAAAACTTTTTATACATACTTTTCAAAGTGCATAAATTAATTTTATATTTATATAAAAAAGGTATTTTTTCATAATAACTATGAAAAAATACCTTTAAATAAACTTTAAAAAATAAATATAAATCTTTTATAATTTATTATTGTATTCCCTTAAATGCTAAGAATTCATCATAAGACATCTTCTTATCTAAAATACCATCTTTTGTTATTTCAACTATTCTATTTGCTATAGTTTCCATAAATTGATGGTCGTGAGTTGAGAATAAAACAACACTCTTAAAATCTTTTAATCCATTATTTACAGCTGTAATTGATTCAAGATCTAGATGGTTAGTTGGTTGATCTAAAACTAACACATTTCCATTAGAAAGCATCATCTTAGATAGCATACATCTAACCTTTTCTCCTCCTGATAAAACCTTAGCTGATTTTAAAGCCTCTTCTCCAGAGAATAACATTCTTCCTAAGAATCCTCTTAAATAGCTTTCTGTCTTATCTTCTGAGTATTCACGTAACCAATCTACAAGACTTTCATCACGATCATTAAAATACTGTGAGTTATCTTTTGGGAAGTATGAACCTGTTGCTGTTATTCCCCATTTAACTGTTCCTCTATCTGGCTCCATTTCTCCCATTATTATTTTAAAGAATGTAGTTATTGCTATTTCATCACCAACAAAAGCAATTTTATCATCTCTATTTACTCTTATTGAAAAGTCTTTTAATACTTCAACTCCATCAATAGTTTTACAAAGATCTTCTACTATTAAAACATCATTTCCTAATTCTCTTTCCATTGTAAATCCAACAAATGGATATCTTCTTGATGATGTCGGTATATCTTCTAAAGTTATTTTATCTAATAATTTCTTTCTTGAAGTTGCTTGCTTAGATTTTGAAGCATTAGCTGAGAATCTAGCTATAAAGTTTTGAAGTTCTTTTATCTTTTCTTCATTCTTTTTGTTTTGATCCTTTGCCATTTGCATTGCTAAGTTGCTAGCTTCATACCAGAAATCATAGTTTCCTACATATAATTTAATTTTTCCAAAGTCTACATCACAGATATTAGTACATACCATGTTTAAGAAATGTCTGTCATGGGATACAACTATAACTGTACCTTCAAAATCTCCTAAGAACTTTTCAAGCCACATTACTGATTTAATATCTAAGTGGTTAGTAGGCTCATCTAGTATAAGAACTCCTGGTTTACCAAAAAGCGCTTGAGCTAAAAGTACTTTAACTTTTTCCCCACCTTTTAATTCTTCCATCTTTTTATCGTGAAGATCTGTACCTATTCCTAATCCTTGTAAAAGAGTTGAAGCCTCTGCTTCTGCTTCCCATCCATTTAGGTCTGCAAATTCACCTTCAAGCTCAGAAGCTTTTATTCCATCTTCATCACTAAAATCTGGCTTTGCATATAAAGCTTCCTTTTCAATCATAATTTGATACAATCTTTCATTTCCCATTATAACTGTATCTATAACCTTATGCTCATCATATTGATAATGGTCCTGCTTTAATACAGACACTCTTGTATTTGGAGCAACTACAACCTCTCCTGTATTAGGCTCTATCTCTCCTGATAATATTTTAAGGAAAGTTGACTTTCCTGCACCATTTGCCCCTATTACTCCATAACAATTACCTGGAGTAAATTTTAAATTAACATCCTCAAATAATTTTCTTGCACCATATCTTAAGCTTACGTTATTTACTGTTATCATATACTTTATCTTCCTCCAATTTGTAAAACATACTTGTTATTATAACAAAGATTTCCCCTAATTAGAAAGGTTATTTTTGTAAAATCACGTAAACTTTTAATTTTTCAATTAAATTTAAATACATTTATATTAAAAGCTTTATTTTATTAAATCATTATAAATATTAGTTTTCTAAATTTTTTAAGTTTTTATGAACTTTCTCTATATAATCTTTTTCTTTTATTATGTTATTTTCAAAAGTCTTTACCGCTTTTTTAGTATAATTTCCTACTTTTTTTAAATTAACACTCTTTGAATTTTTCATAATTTCTTTTTCTCCTTGTGATAATATATTTATTATTTTTATCTTTATAAAAACTTTTATTCTAAAATAATTCTTTATATTATAGAAAAAATTTTTTAATAAATTTAAAATCAACTATTTATAAAAAATTAATTAATCTTAAACAATAATAATTACTTTTCTAATGTTATCTTACGAAAGTGTAAGATAACTGAAAGTTAATTCAATATGAATATTTTAATCTATAGCTTAAAATGAATTTATAGGTTGAAACAAAAATAAATCTTTAGGAGGATTAAATATGGAAAATATTTTAGAAGTTAAAAATATAGAAAAATATTATGGAAATAAGGATAATGTTACAAAAGCAATTGATGGAATTAGCTTTGACATTAAAAAAGGAGATTTTGTTGGAATAATGGGAGCATCAGGAAGTGGTAAAACAACACTTCTAAATTCTATTTCAACAATCGATTCAGTAACAACTGGAAATATACTATTAAAAGGAGAAGATATAACAAAGCTAAAAGGAAAAATACTGGAAAAATTTAGAAGAGATGAACTTGGTTTTATATTTCAAGATTATAACCTATTAGATACTCTAACTGTTTATGAAAATATAGCTTTAGCACTAACTATTCAAAAGAAAAATCCAAAGGAAATAGATAAACTAATAAAAGAAATATCAAAAAAACTTGAAATAAATAATATTTTAAATAAATATCCATATCAAATATCAGGAGGACAAAAGCAAAGAGTGGCTGCATCTAGAGCAATAGTAACAAATCCTTCATTAATCTTAGCTGATGAACCAACAGGAGCTTTAGATTCAAAATCAGCAAGGCAATTACTTGAAAGCTTTGAAAATATAAATAAAGAATTAAAAGCAACTATACTTATGGTAACCCATGATCCATTTACAGCTAGTTATTCTAATAGAATTTTGTTTATAAAGGATGGAAAAATATTTAATGAATTAATAAGAGGAACTGATTCTAGAAAAGAATTTTTTGATAAAATAATGGAAATTATAACTATTTTGGGAGGAGAAAATAAGGATGTATTTTAAATTAGCTATAAATAATGTAAAGAAAAGTTTTAAAGACTATACTATATATTTTTTGACTTTAACTTTTGCAGTATGCATATTTTATGCATTTAATTCAATAGGTTCTCAAAGAGCCATGTCCGCTATAAATAATACTAAATCAGATTCTATTAAACAAATATCAAATATAATGTCTATAATATCAGTATTTGTATCTATAGTTTTAGGTTGCCTTATAATATATGCAAATAACTTTTTAATAAAAAGAAGAAAAAAAGAACTTGGTTTGTATATATCCCTAGGAATGGCAAAAAGCAAAATATCTAAACTATTAGTAATTGAGGAATTTGTAATAGGATTATTTTCATTGGTTGTAGGATTAATTTTAGGATTAATTCTATCTCAAGGTTTATCAATAATTACAGCAAAGTTATTTGATTTAGAATTAAAAAATTATAAATTTACAGTTTCCACTGATGCCATTATAAAAACTATAATTTATTTTGCAATAATATACCTTTTAGTTATGATATTTAACTCTATGGTAATTTCAAAATATAAACTTATAGATCTTTTAAATGCACATAGAAAAAATGAGTCTATAAAGGTTAAAAATCCAATTATAGCAGGATTTATTTTTATAACTTCTTTAGTTATGCTAGGATTTGCATATTACTTAGTTAATAAATCAGGGTTAAACTTTAAAAAATTGTCATTTCAATTATCAATAATATTAGGAGTTTTAGGAACTGCTGCATTTTTCTATGGACTAACAACATTTTTAATAATGATTATTGAAAAAAATAAAAATATATATTTAAAAAATCTTCGTATATTTACTTTAAGACAGATGAATAACAAAATAAATACAAATTTCTTTTCTATGACAATAATTTGTTTAATGTTATTTATAACAATAAGTTTACTATCTGTAGGTATAAGTTTTAAAAGACAAAATATAGATAATAATTTACCTTTTGATATATCCTTTTTTATGTATAATGACACTAATGAATCTTTACAGGAAACTTTAAATAATAATGGATTTAAAATTCAACCTGGCGATAAATATGCTTATATATCAGAATATAATTTAAATGAAACAGTTAAATCAGTACTGGGAAAGTATTTAAAAGGAAAATTATCAGAGAACTTTATAGAGAGTGGGGAATCAAAAATAAATGCAATAAGTATTTCAGATTACAATAAAATTAGGGAACTTAATAATGAAAAACCATTAAAACTTAATAATAACTCTGTATTAATTCAATCAAATCTTCCCTTTGCTAAAGAAAATGTTAATAATTTTATAGAAAATAATAATACAATAAAAATAGATGGGAAAGATTGTAAAATAGCAGACAAAAAAATTATAACTAGCTCTAATATAACATCTAGCATTCAAAATAATTTATTTACATTAATAGTTCCTAATAATGTTATAGAAGATAAAAAAATAAATACATATTATTTAGATATTAATTATAGTAAAGATAACAAAGATACTTCTGAAAAATACTATACAGAATTCTTTAAATCCATTAAAAAAGCAGAAAATTTTAAAGATAAATTTATATTATGTGAAAGCAAAAATTCTATTAAAGAAGAAATGCTACTAATTACAACAATAATTTTATATATTGGATTATATATAGGAGTTATCTTTTTAATTTCAAGTGCTGCAATATTAGGACTTCAGCAATTATCAGAGGCTAGTGATAGTTCAGATAGATATGTTTCCCTTAGAAGAATTGGGGCAACAGAAAGCATGATAAATAAATCAATATTTACTCAAACACTATTATATTTTTCCCTTCCTTTAATATTAGCTGTAATACATTCAATTGTTGCAATATATCAAGCTAACGATTTTATTTCAGTCTTTGGTAATTCTAATATAATTCAAGCTTCTATTATGACTATGGGAGTAATAATCGTAATATATGGTGCTTACTTTGTTGCAACATACTTAAGTTATAAAAATATAATAAAGAAATTTTAAATAAAAATATTATATAATTTAAAATATAATAAAGATTAAAATCTATTAAGAGGTTGCACCTTTAAAGGCATCTAAAAATATATAATTCAGTAATAATATTTTAATTGAATATAAAATATATTTTCTCTCTTAATAAAATATAAAAGAACGTCATAGGAATTTATTTAAAAATAATTCCTATGACGTTCTTTTAATATAACTATTTTAACTTTAAAGGAATTCCACAAGATACCAAATATACTTCATCACTTAATGAAGCTATTACTTGATTAACCATTCCAATTATATTTCTAAATACCCTATTGACTTTAAATTCTGGTGCTAAGCTGCACCCAACTTCATTAGTTACCATAACTAAAAACTTATTTTCTTCTTTGCAAGATTTTATTAAATTTATAACTTCATCTTCTATATCCTTTTTTATTTTTTCTACTTCATCTAAAGGAATAAAGTCATAATCTTTACTTTCTTTAAACATATAATTAGTTATAAGAGAGCTTACACAATCTAAAAGAACTGCTTCTTCTTTTCTGTCCTTGATTATTTCTCCTAGATTTTCAAAACCTTCGTAAGTTTTATATCTTTTATCTCTTCTTTTTTTATGACTTTCTACTTTCCTTTCTGTTTCTTCATCTTTTACAATTGTAGTAGCTATATAAAATATATTTTTTTCATTCTTTAATAAATTTTCACTAAATGAACTTTTACCACTACCACTTCCACCAGTTACTAAAATAATTTTTCCTTTCTGCCTCATTAAATAACCTCTCCTTACTCTTAGATATTAATTATCTGTCTAAGATTCAGAATATTTTATATATAATATAATTCTATCATATATTAAATAAGGCTGTCGATATACTTATTGATAGTTTATTCCTTCTATACAAGGTATTGGAATAGGAAATATATTTTTTAATAAAGTCTTTAATTCTCCATCACATTTATTTATTATTTCAGTATTATCCCCAAATATTAAATGATTTAATTGTTCATTATCCTCTAATACTAAAACATCATTTTTGTATTTTACAGCATATCCTTTTTCTTCTTCCTCAATTGTAAATTTATCTATCTGTTCTTTTTTCATATATTGCATAAAATAAGGTGTTAAATTACTTATTAAATTCTTAAAATCTATAGTCTTTATAGATTGATGTTGTGTCCTTTTATCTAAGTTAATATTTTTTAACTTTAAAATATCTAAAATACTATCTCTATATGATATATTAAATTCTATTTTATTAAGTTTAAACTTTTCCATTATATTCCCTAAAGAATTTACTATATCTTCCCTATCACCAACAAATTCCCTAATTATAATCTTTCCTTCTTTCCTTATAATTTGTAAATACAAGTATCCTTTTAAAATACCATCTTTTTCTATAAAAACAAACTCAAATTCATTATTTCCCCAAGGTACTAATGATCCCTTTAATAAATCCTTAAATTCATCTTTAGTTCTGTAATGTCTTAAAGATTCTTTATTATATAGTTTTATAGCCTCACATAAAAGTTCTTCTTTAAAATCAATAATTTTATATTTAATGTTAGATTTTAAATTTTCTAATTCTCCATGATAAATACTACCTACTTTATCTGCTCCATACTCTTTATAAATAGGTAATATACCAGAAATTATTTGTACCGGTATATTTTCTTCGAGACATTTTATTTCACTTAATATTAATAGTTTTGATGCTATTCCTCTTTTTCTGTAATTTTCATCAGTACATACTGATCCTATAGATGCCACTGGTAAGTTTATTCCTTCTATTAAAATATTAGATTTATACATACTAATAGATCCAACAACTTTTCCATTATCTATAGCTATAAACATATTAGATAAATTATTTTCTCCAAGTAATAATGGGAATTCTTTATCCATTGTTTCTTTTAAATTTCTACTACCTCTAAAGGTTCTATTTATTAACTTAATTGCTTTTTCTCTATCTTCTTTATTACAACAACTTCTAAATTCCATAAAGATCTCTCCCTTATTAAAATTATTAAATAAACTTTTTATATCTACACTATTTCTATTTTAACCATTATTTTAGTTTTAGTATATACTTTGAAATGTTATTATTTTAATTTAATAAAATAGTTTAATTTCATTAAATGAACTTATTTTTAAATCTTCTATTTTATTTACCAAATTAAAGGTTTTTACTATAATAAAAATAAAAGATTCTATTTAAAACTTGAAAGGAGTACAAAATGAAAATAGATTTTATAAAATGTCATGGATCAGGTAATGATTTTATTTTAATTGATGAAATACAAAATAATTTTAACTTTTCAGAAGAGGATAGAAAAAATTTATCAATAACTTTATGTAATAGAGAAAAAGCCATTGGAGCTGATGGTATATTATTTGTTCTAAATAGTAAAGATTGTGATGGAAAAATGAGAATTTTTAATTCCGATGGTTCTGAAGCTGAAATGTGCGGAAATGGACTTCGCTGTGTAGGAAGATATATTATGGATTTTTTAAAAAAAGATCATATATGTGTTGAAACTCTTAAGGCCAAATATAATGTGAAAAAAGTTCCTTCTCTTTTTCCAGGTATTTATACTGTTGAGATAGAAATAAACACAGTAAATTTTAAAGCTTCTTCTCTTCCTATGATTGCGGACACTTTAGAATTTATAAATAAACCTATCTATAAATTCTCAAAGAATTTAAAATTTACAGCTTTAAGTATCACTAATCCTCATATAGTAACCTTTGTTGATAACTTTAATTTAGAGAACATTATATCTATAGGCCAATTAGCTAATAATTCTAAAGAATTATTTCCTAAAGGGGTTAATGTTAATTTTGTAAAAGTTTTAGATGATTTAAATATATATGTTAAAACTTTTGAAAGAGGCGTAGGTATAACAAAATCTTGTGGAACCGGTATGACAGCTTCTACTTCCACTTATTGTTTAAATAATCCTAATTTATATAACAAGCTTATAAATATATATAATGATGGTGGAATGATAAAAATCTCAGTATCAAAAGATAATAAAAAATATTCTATTAGATTTATAGGAAATGCTTCTCATGTTTATAAAAGTTCTATAAATTATCCAAGTGATAACTACAAAGATTTTAATAAATCTTATTTTAAAGATGAGATAGATTCTTATAATAACTTTTTAGATAATTGTAAGAATTTTACTAAAATAAATTAATAAAAAGGTAGTAGATAATTTGTTTTATCTACTGCCTTCCTTATAATAAAATTATATTTTTTTAGCAAACCTATCTAATACCATTGCTATTATATTATTAGCAACTGCATAAATTTTATATTGATCTTTTACTTTTATTAAATTACTACTTCTTTCATAGAAATTTCCTCTTATCCTATATATAATAAGTAAAATAGTTAAAAGTTTATTCTTTTCTGTTGGATTTTTTTCTAAAAGAGTATCTAAAATAAAAGTTTTCACATCAAATTTTCTTTCACCATTTGAAAAACCCTCATTTAAATTAGTTGTCATCTTTTCAAAAAGTTCATTTTCTTTTCCATCTACTATATAACGATTTTTAAAATAAACATAATAAGCATCTATTACACTAGATTCTCTATTTTTAGGAGGTAAATCTAATTTGTGAAGTACAAAGTCTGCAATATTTTGAGCATTAGATACACCTTCACATGCCTTTGCTTCAAACATTTCCCACATAAATGTAAATGTTTTAAGTTCTTCCATATCCTCTTTTGTTAATGTTAAATTAGGTTGTAAAAATTTATTTATCCATCTTAATTCATCAAAAGAAATATATTCCATACTATTTCCTCCTTATTTTATTGATTTATTTTAGGATTATTATATCATTTATAATATATTTTTTCCAATAAAATCCTTATTAACAATAACTTAATATTTATAAATAAAAGTCAAATTCATTAAAAAACCATATTAATTATAAAAAAATAGACTAAAGATTTTAATATATTCTCTTTAATCTATTCTAATATTTATATTTATGTTACTTATTTAAAAACTGAGAATTATATAATTCTGCATAAATGCCATTATCATTTAATAATTTTTCATGGCTTCCTATTTCCTCTATACCTTTATCTGTTAAAACAACTATTTCATCTGCATTCTTTATTGTTGATAATCTATGTGCTACTACTATTGTTGTTCTTCCTTTACATAATTTATCTAAGGATTCTTGTATCATATATTCTGTAGTGTTATCAAGAGCAGAAGTTGCTTCATCCAAAATTAAAATTGGTGGATTCTTTAAGAATACTCTTGCAATAGATATTCTTTGCTTTTGTCCTCCGGAAAGCTTAACTCCTCTTTCCCCTATATAAGTATTGTATCCATCTTCAAGTTTCATAATGAAATCATGTATATTGGCCATTTTAGCAGCTCTAATCATTTCATATTCAGTGGAGTTTTCATTACCATATAAAATATTATCTTTTATTGTTCCTGTAAATAAAAAAACTTCTTGTTGTACAATTCCAATATTTTTTCTAAGAGATTCTAAGGTAAGATCATAAATACTATTACCATCTACTAAAATATCACCTTTAGATATTTCATAAAATCTAGGTATTAAATTGCAAAAAGTAGTTTTTCCTCCTCCAGATGGTCCAACTAAAGCTAAAATCTTCCCTGACTCTATTTTAAGAGTAAGATTATTTAAAATATTTTTATTTTCATACTTAAAGGAAACATTTTTAAACTCTATTTCTCCTTTAACGTTTTCTATATCTTTTGCATGATCTTTATCTTTTTCTGGTTCTATAGAAAGTATATCTATAAATCTTTTAAATCCTGTCATACCATTTTGATATTGCTCTGTAAAATTAATAAGCCTTCTTATAGGTTGTGTAAATAATTTTATATATAATAAATAAGCCATAAAGTCTCCTATATTTATCTTTCCTGTAAAAGTAAATATACCACCTACAATCATTGATACATAATCTAAAAGATCAGTACAAAAACCCATACCTGAAAAATATTGAGCCATTACTTTATATGCAGATTCTCTTGCATTTTTAAAGTTTTTATTTCCTATTTCAAACTTTCTAATTTCATGAATATTATTTACAAAAGCCTTTGAAACTTTAATACCTGATATACTATTTTGAAGGTTAGCATTTATATCTGCTGTTTTTAATCTAGTTTCCATAAATGCTTTACCCATTTTTCTTCTCTTGTTCATAGTAAATAAAATCATAAAAGGGATAAAAGCAAATATTATTATAGTTAAAGGAATATTTATTGTACAAAGTATTATAAATGAACCTAAAATCATAACAATAGATATAAACAAATCTTCTGGCCCATGATGAGCTAATTCAGAAATATCCATTAAGTCATTGACAATTCTAGACATAATATCTCCTGTTTTATTATTATCAAAGTAATTGCAAGGTAATTTTTGAAGATGTTTAAATAAATCTCTTCTCATATCTCCTTGCATTCTAACTCCCACAACATGGCCCCAATATTGCATAAAATAAGCACAACACATTTTAATTATATAAATCAAAAGTAATATAACTGCAAATATTACTATCATCCTAAAATCCCTATCAGGTATGCTTTCATTTATTAAATCTCTTGTCATCATAGGATAAACCAAATCACAAGCTGCAGCTATAAAAGCTACTAGAATATCTAAAAAAAACAGTTTTTTGTAAGGTTTATAATAACTAATAAATTTTTTTATCAAACTCTCTCTCCTCCCTATAAAACTTAACAATTCTATAATATTAATTTTATCATATTAACGTGAAAATAATATCTATTAAAAGAAAATTATTAAATATAACAATTTTATCTATGAAATATTTAGAATTTCTAAATAAATATTAAATATAAGATTTATATATTATTAGACATATTTTAATAATTATCCTAAAATATTCGTTACTTCCTATATATCGGTAACTAAATATATTATATTTTAATTCTTTCTTATAATATACGATAAAAATAAAAGCTTTAAGGTATATTACCTTAAAACCTTTATTTCTTTTAATTTATTAATTTAGCAATTAAAAACTTAGTTTTTATTTCCATTTCTGTAAACATTCTTTCATGTTCTGTAACTACATTATCTTTAAATCCACTTTCATGTAAATCATAAGTTATATATGTAATTGCAAATCCACTTTGTGTAAAATATTCTTGAGATTCTAAAAATAGTTCATCATCGTCAGTTTTAAACCATATTTCTCCATCTGCTTTTAAAAACTTTTTATATCTCTCTAAAAATTGATTATGAGTTAATCTTCTTTTTTTATGCTTTTTCTTTGGCCAAGGATTACAAAAATTAATATATATCTGAGATATTTCATTCTTTCCAAATACCTCTTCAATAAAAGCAATTTCTAATGCTGTTAACTTTACATTTTCAACCTTATCTTTTCCTGCTTTTTTAAATTCTTCTTCTATATTTCTTTTTGCAAGAACTAAAACCTCATCTTTAATATCTATAGCTATATAATTTCTTTCAGGATGATTTACTCCATGTTTACAAACAAAGTTTCCCTTTCCACACCCTAACTCTAAATGAATAGGATTATCATTGTTAAAAAGATTACTCCACTTTTCTTTATACTCTCTCGGATCTATTATAAAAAAGTCGGAACTTTCAAGTTCTGGTCTTGCCCAAGGTTTCTTTCTTAATCTCATATTATTCACTCCATCTAATAAAAATTATTTAATCTTATTTTTAAATCCATATAAATAAATACTTATTATATATTTAAATTATAAAAAACAAAAGATATTTTATCATATTAAGCTAACCATTTAAATGAACTTTATAAATTTATAATAATTTTTTAAATTTTTTATTCTAAATTTCTATTTATGTCATGAAATCCATCTTTAAACCATTGTAAAATAGGTCTTCTAAGGGGTTCCTTAAGCCCTTTATCTCCATTAAAAGTTATAGATTTATATCTACCTACCTTTGATGCTATTCCATCAACTACTAATTTTCCTATATAAGCTGGTGGTAAATTAGGTTTTACTATTTCTTCTTTTGATTTACATTTTTCTGAATCACTAAATACAATAAAACTTCTACAAGCTAAAGGTCTTATTGAATATAAAGAGCATTCTCCCTCTTCATTTAAAAATATGCAAGATATATTTTTGTGTAAATAATCTAAGATCATTTTATCTTTAGACTCTTTATCTACTTCATTAGGATTAGATATAGTTGGTAATACCTTCAAGTTTTCTCTTATCTTATTTTGTAAAACATCAAGTTCCTCTTTAGTTTTATTTTTAACTAAATACCTTCTTATAATTTCTGCCTCTATTGCTGTACACTCTAAATACAAAGAACAGCATTTTCCACATCCCTTTTTACAAGGAGAATATTTTTCATATTCACTAATTCCTTCATCTACTTTTTCATATACTTTTTTTAAAAGTTCTTCTCCTTTTGATATAGATATAAACTCATCATCCTTTAATGAAAATATATTATTTATACCTATATTTGCTATATCATCATATATCCTATGGACTTTACTTTTATTAAATATTATATTATCTCCCTTATAATTTTGTCCTAAATTATAAAACTCATCTTTAATACAACATTTATTATATATTTCTCCACTATTGCAGGGACATAACTCATTAGGATTTATTTTTACTTTTGTTTCTTTAATCACTAAAATTCCTCCTAAAAAACAATAATGTTTTAATTATATCATAATCTTTTAATTTTTTGAAAATATTATGAACCTATAAAAAACTAAAGGTGAATTATTTTTAAACAATCCACCTTTAGCTTTTTATAAATTCATTTATTTTAATTTATATTTATTGTCCTAATTTTAATTTTTCTCTTAATCCATCTACTATTACAGCAATAGCATTATCTCCTGAAACATTACAAGCTGTTCCAAAACTATCTTGAGTTATATATAAGGCTATCATAAGTGCAAGTTGAGCATCATTAAATCCTAAATTAGCTTTAAGTACGCCTAAAGCGGCCATAACAGCACCACCAGGAACTCCAGGGGCTGCTACCATTGTAACACCAAGCATTGCAATAAATCCAAACATTTGGCCTGCACTTGGTATTGTATTATGTATAAGCATAACTGCTAAAGCACAGCATGTTAAAGTAATTGTACTACCAGATAAGTGTATTGTTGCACAAAGTGGAACTACAAATTCTCTTATACCTTTTGCAACTCCATTTTTTTCTGCACATTGTAAGTTTACTGGAATAGTAGCTGCTGAAGATTGTGTTCCTAAGGCTGTTAAATATCCTGGAACTTGATTTTTAACCATCATTGTAAAGCTTTTCTTTCCAGTTATACTTGCAATTCCAAATTGTATAGCTAATATAGTAAAATGTAAAGCTAATATTACTAAGAATACTTTCCAAAATACTGATAAAATTTGTTGAACTTCTCCTGCAAAAGTCATATTTGCAAATATACCTAAAACGTAAAGTGGTAAAAGAGGTATTATTATACTTTTAATAGTTTTTTCAACTATTTTTTGAAATTCTACTGACATATTATAAAGAGTTTCACCTTTTACCGCTGCTATTCCAAGACCTAGTAAAAAAGCTAAAAGTAAAGCAGTCATAACAGGAATTGCCGGTGGCATTTCCACTGTAAAATAAGGTGGTAATAATTTTTCTTCTGGATTACCAGCTGCAATATTAGCAGTAGCTGAAATAAAACTTGGAAAAATTTTAGATCCTACAAAATAAGCAATTGTTCCAGCAATAAGTGTAGAAACATATGCTATAGCTGTTGTTATCCCTAACATCTTTCCAGCACCTTTTCCAAGGTCTGCAATCCCTGCTATAACAAATCCTAAAATTATTAATGGGATTACAAAGTTTAAAAAGTTACCAAATAAACCATTAAAGGTTGCAAATACCTGCACTACATAAGAAGGTAAAAATGAACCTATTAGGATACCTAGTATAATTGCAATTATAAGTTTAGGTATAAGCCCCAGTTTTCTCATAAAAATTCCCCCTATATATTAATATTTATTTAATATTATATCACATTTATTCTTAATTTTTTCTAATTTTTCAGATTATTTTAAAAAAATACAATATTGTGATAATTAATTAGTATTATTACATATTATTTAATGATTACAAATAATAAATGTAAATTTTACAATTATCCTTAAACATAATTTTTTTTGTATTTTTGCATATACTAAATTTATTCAATATGTGAAAGGGGTTTTTTAATTGAATAAAATTATGTCCTTTATCGATGAAAATGGAAAAAGAATAGAGTATGAGATTTTAGAAGAACTTATAGTAAATAAAGCTGGTTATATGATAATGCGTCCTAAGGATAATAAGAATGATATTAGCATCTATAAATTAATAATAAAAAAATCCGGTGAAGAATTAGATCTTGTTGAAGATTCTAAAGTTATAGATTTAGTTAAATCTAACTCTAAAGTTCTTTCTGCCTAAAATTATTTTTAATTTTACTTAGTATTTCAAATAATTTAAATTAAAAAATATCTATAAAAATTAAGCTATATTATTTTATTTAAATAATATAGCTTAATTTCTTAAAAATGTTTCCCTTATTTAATTCTAATTAAAAATTTACTATTCACAAACCTTTCCTGGATTTAAAATATTTTTAGGATCAAAAACATTTTTTATTCCTCTCATTATTTCTAAAGTCTCTCTTGAAAGAGATTCTTTTAAATATGGTACTTTAGCATATCCTATACCATGTTCTCCAGAAACTTGTCCTTTTAATTCCTTTGCTTTATTATACATATATTCCATAGTTTCATTTAATTTTTCTTTCCACTTATCTTCTTTTAAGTCATCTCTTAATATATATACATGAAGATTTCCGTCACCAGCATGTCCAAATGTTTTAATTCTTATATTAAGTTTCTTTTCAAGTTCATAGGTGAATTTTACGAATTCAGCTACTTTATTTCTAGGTACAACAACATCAACTTCATCCATTTCTGTTGTAGATGCCTTTATAGCCTCTAAAAATGCTCCTCTAGCCTTCCAAATTGATTCTTGTCTTTCTTCTGTGTCTGAAATTAATACATCTAACGCACCAGCATCTAAGCATATTTTAGCTACATTATCATAATTTTTTTCTATTTCTTCTTTACTATTTCCATCAAAGGTTAATAATAAATATGCATCAGATTGACTATCTGGAAATTTCTTTCCTAAGTATTCTTCTGAAGCAACAATTGCTGCTCTTTGCATAAATTCTATAGCTGTTGGTATTGATTTTGATTTTATTATTTTAGGAACAGTTTCTATAGCTCTATCTAAATCTGGAAATGGTATTAAAAGACTTATAGCTTTTTTAGGTAATGGTAATAGCTTTAAAATAGCTTTAGTTATAATAGCTAAAGTTCCTTCTGAACCTATAATTAAATCCTTTAATGAATATCCAGAACTATTTTTAACTACCTTTCCTCCAAAATTTACTATTTCCCCATTAGGTAAAACTACCTCAAGGCCTCTTACATAGTCTCTTGTAACTCCGTATTTAACTGCTCTCATACCACCTGCATTTGTACTTATATTTCCACCTATAGTGGCAGTTTTTTCACCTGGATCTGGAGGATAAAATAAATCATTTTCCTCTACAAACTTTGAAAGTTCCATTAAAAGAACTCCAGGCTCTACAGTTAAAGTTAAATTTTCCTCATCTAGTTCTAATATTTTATTCATTCCACTTAAATCTATTACTATTCCACCATAAAGAGCCACTGCAGCCCCTACAAGTCCTGTTCCTGCTCCTCTTGCAGTAACAGGTATATTATTTTCATAAGCATATTTCATTATTTTTGAAACTTCTTCTGTTGTCAAAACCTTTGCTACAATATCTGGTACTTTTTTTATTCCACCTAGTTCATCATGGCTATATTCTTCATTAATATTTTCTCCAACTAAAACTCTTTCAGAATCATTTATAATTGATTTTATAAATTCTATATCCTTTACTTCAACTGCTTTATAATCCATGGTTTATGCCTCCTTTAAAACCTTTATCTTTTCAATTAACTTCGGAACAATTTCATATATATCTCCAACTACTCCGTAATTGGCTACCTTAAATATAGGAGCCTTTTCATCTTTATTAATTGCAAAGATATAATCTGAATTATCCATTCCTGCTGTAAATTGAACTGCTCCAGATACTCCACAAGTAATTATAAGTTTAGGTCTTACTGTTCTACCACTTAATCCTACTTGTTTTTTAGCATCAGCCCAGCCAGCTTCTATAAGAGGTCTAGTTACTGCAACTTCTCCTTCTAAAAGATCTGCAAGTTCTTTAACCATTGCCATATCCTTTTCGCTCTTAATACCTCTTCCTGCAACAACTATTACATCTGCATCAGCTATTCCCTTTTCATTTTCCTTAGGGACAACCTCTAAAACATTCATATTAGAATTTAATTTATCATCATCTATTTCACATAAATTAATTTTTCCACTAGTTTCTTCAGTTCTTTCAGGAGCTGACATAACTTTATACCTTACAGTAGCCATTTGAGGTCTTGAATTTGGTGTTATTATTTGAGCCATTATATTTCCCCCAAAGGCTGGTCTTATTTGTACTAAATCTGTATTTTCTTTAATATCTAGTATAGTACAATCTGCTGTTAATCCTGTTCTAAATCTTGCTGCTACTCTTGGAGCTAAAGATCTTCCAACAGTTGTTGCACCAACCAATAGTACTGATGGTTTAATCTTATTTATAAAGTCTTCAAAAACTGCTGTATATGGCTCTATCTTAAAGTTTTCTAATTGCTTTTTATCATATACAAAAACATCATCTACACCATAATGAAGAAGTTCTTCTGCCTTATCTTTTATTTTATATCCCATAAAAAGACAATAAACTTTTTGGTTAACTTTATTAGCTAGCTCTCTTGCCTTTCCTATAAGTTCATATGTAACTGGATGTATTTCTCCTTCTACATGATCAACATAAACTGTTATTCCATTCCAAAGGCTTTTATCTATTTTTTTAACCTCTTCCTCTACATATTCAACAGCTCCCTTAGGTCCTTTTTTAACACATAACCTACACATTTTACAAGAAGCATTTATTTCAAGTTTTCCACCTACATTTTCCATTGCTCCAAAGGGACAAATCTTTATAATCTCTTCTATATTACCTATTTTATCTTGATTTATAACAAGTTTAGCCATACTCTCAACTCCCTAAATAAATTTTAATTCCTTTAATCTTGAAGCTATTTTATCACCTAATTCTTCACCATTTCCTTCCCACATCTCTCTATCATTATTAACTTTAGGTGGGAATATTCTCTCTACCTGTGTTGGTGAACCATTTAAACCATATTTTTTTTCATTTTTATCTTCAAAATCTTGAAGACTTATAACATCTATTTTCCTATCTTTTGTTTCCATCTTTTTTCTATATGAAGGAAGTCTTGGTTGAAAAATATCCTTTTCTACTGTTAATAAGCAAGGAAATTTTACATCTGCTATTTCAACAGTATTAGGCATGTCCATTTCCACTACTATAGAATCATCTTTAACTTCAACAATTCTTCTAACATTAGCAACATGAGGAATATTTAAATACTCTGCCATTTCTGGTCCAACTTGTGCAGTATCTCCATCTGTTGTTTGCTTTCCACAAAAGATCACATCAAAGTCACCCATTTTCCTAATACCTTGAGATAGTGTATAACTTGTAGCTAAAACGTCTGCTCCTGCAAACTTTCTATCTGATATAAATATCCTGCATCTGCTCCCATAGTATAAGCTTCCTTTATAACTTCCTTAGCTTGAGGAGGTCCCATACTAATAACCTTTATTTCTCCACCTTTATCTTCTCTGATCTTTAATGCAGTTTCTAAGGCATATAAATCATAGGGATTCATCTTTGTGTCAATCCCATCTCTTTTTAAAACTCCTGTAACAGGATCTACTTCAACCTTAGAAGTACCTGGAACCTGTTTAATGCATACAAAAATATTCATAAAAAACTCCACACCTTTCAATTTAAAATCCAAATATAGGTCCTAAAAAATAACTTATTAAACCTAATATAATTACATATACTAAACAAAATTTTAATGTTGAATTTAATATCTTTCCTTCTTTTCCAGTAAGACCTGTTGCAGCTGTTGCAACAGCTATACTTTGAGGAGATATCATCTTTCCTGCAGTAGCACCACATCCATTTGCTGCAGCTAGCCAGTAAGGATTTAATCCTAAAGATTTAGCTGCTTCAACTTGAAGACTTCCAAATAAAACGTTTGCAGAAGTGTCGCTACCAGTTACAAAAGTTCCTAATGCACCTATTAGTGGAGCAATTATAGGATAAAATTTTCCTGTTGTAGCCACTAAAACTAAAGCTATTGATTTAATCATTCCACTGTAGCCCATAACCTTTGCTAAAGCTACTATAGATATTATAGTTATTGCAGATTTACCCATTTGCTTAAAAGTATTTAAAAGAACTATTGTTATTTCTTTTAAATTTGATCCTTGAATAATTCCACCTAAATATGTAGCTATTATTATTAAGGTTCCTGGAGTTGCAAGCCATAAAAAAGTATAAGGTTTTGCCCCTGTACCTTTATATATGTTTACTGATGTTTTTACTAAAGATAACTTTTCATTTATAAAAGGAAATAATGATGAGGTAAAAAATATAAATAAAAATACAAAGATAAATGGTATCCATGCTAAAGTCTTCTCCTTTAAAGTTAAAATACTATGCTCTTTATTTGATGAATCTTTATAAAAAACTTTAGCAACTATTATTGTAGAAAACATTGAAATTATTGAACCTAATATTGCTGGAAGCTCTGCACCTATATATTTGGCCACTAAAATTTGTGGTACTGCAAAAGCTATTCCAGAAACTAAAGTAATTCCAAGTACCCCTTTTATTGCCTTTATAGATCTACCTGTTATCATAACTAGTACAATTGGAACTAGAACTATTAATAAAAATAATTGAAGCGTTATGGCATAGGATAATTGATTTACATTTATGTTGGCTACTTGTGCAAGAGTTATTACTGGAAGTCCTATCGCTCCAAAAACAGTTGGAGTTGTATTTGCAATCAAACAAATTATTGCTGCAAATAAAGGATTAAATCCAAGACCAGCCATTATACTTGCAGGTATTGCTACAGCTGTACCAAAACCAGCAATAGCCTCTAAAAACCCTCCAAATCCCCAAGCTAGAATTAAAACTAAAATTCTTTTATCATTGGTTATTCCAGTCATCATTTGTTTAATAATTTCCATGCTTCCTGTATGTAAAGATAAATTATAAGTAAATACTGCTGCAATTATTACTATCATTATAGGCCATAGTGCAAGTGCAACACCTTCTAATGCTGCAGTAATACTATTAAGGAAACTCATCTTCCATACAATTATTGACAATAATACTGTAATAATTAAAGCTATAGGACAAGCTTTATGACCGGGAATTTTAAAAACCCCTAATGATATTATTAACCATAGGATTGGTATTAATGCTAAAACAAAAAGCCATACTGTATTCAATTCCTTAGCCTCCTTATTAAATTTTCAAATATCCCATATCACCTTAAAAGTGGTATGACCAATTTCTTGATTTCATTTTACTCCCTTTTTTGTTAAATTTCTAGGATTGTTATTTTTATAACGTTCATAAAATTTAATATTATTTTATAAATTCTCTCTATTTCTTAACTTCATTAAATTAAAGTGAAAATGTTTACATTTAGTTAATAATTAAAAAAATACTTTGTTATTTTTTAAACAAAGTATTTTTTATAATTTATTCTTTTTTTGTTCTCAATAAAATATTCTCATTTATTATTGTACAATGTTTTTCCATGGCTTTGTAAACATTCATTTTATTTCTTTCTCTAATAGCTAATGCTATTTCACTATGTACTTTTAAAAGTCTTTCTTTATTTTCTTCCTTACTTAAAATTTCTTTTCTTATTCCCTTTATGAAATTATCTATAAGTTCTGATATAACATTAAGTATATTTAAAAACATTTTATTTTTCGAAGCTTTAGCAATAGTATAGTGAAATTCTTTGTCTAAAATTACATTTCTATCCTCATTTTCTGTAACAGACATTTCTTTAATTAGATGCTCTAACTTTAAAATATCTTCTTCATCTGCCCTTTCTGCTGCTAAAACAGCTGCCTCTAATTCTAAGCCTCTTCTTAGCTCACTAATCTCCTCAGCATTAATTTGTTGAAGCATAAACATCATAGATAAAGGTTCTATTAAAACATCTTCAAAGGATTCTTTTATATAATTTCCAGCACCTTGTTTACTTTCAATAAAACCAATAACTTCAAGAGCTCTCATAGCCTCTCTTACAGATGCTCTACTTACTGATAATTTTTCAGCTAACTCCCTTTTTGGAGGAAGCTTTTGTCCCTTTTTTAACTCTCCACTTACTATTTTATTTTTAATTTCTTCTACTACGCCCTTATAAACCTTATTATTAGCCTTTTCTTTCTTTACCATAAAATATATCTCCAAAATTAATTTTTCTATTATTTAATAATAATTAATGGTTTAGAGTTTGTAAACTGTTCTTTATTAATATATTAAAAAACTTATTAAAATTTATTTAATAAATATAATTAAAATTTTTAGTATATGATTAATATTTAAAAATTCCTTGTTTTAAAATTAGCTTTTTATAATAAAAACTATATACTATTATTTTTATACTTTTTCTTTCACTTTGATATTGTTCACTTTTATACTATAATTAACTCATATAATGTAATAATATTCGGAGGATTTATATGTTAAGAACAATAGCTTGGTATACTAATTTTGCTTTAAGTTTAATATTATATACCCCTAAAATGTACAAAGTAAAAAAAGATTTAAAAAAGGGAAACATAAAGGATGAATATGAATATATAGATAATATAACATCAAAATGGGCATTCTCTCAATTAAAGTTAAGTGGTGCTAGAGTAAAAATCTTTGGTGAAGAAAATATTCCAAAGGATATTCCTGTAGTTTTTATAAGTAATCATCAAGGTAACTTTGATATAGCTTTATTTATGTCATTAATAAAAAAGCCTAAAGGTTACATTGCCAAAGCAGAAATGGAAAAAGTTCCTCTTCTAAGAACTTGGATGAGATATATGCACTGTGTATTTATGGATAGAAGTAACCTAAGAAAATCTGCTCAATCTATTATAGAAGGAGTTAAAATACTTAAAAACGGACAATCTCTAGTTATATTTCCAGAAGGTACAAGAAGTAAAGGAGATAAATTAGGAGAATTTAAAGCTGGAAGTTTTAAACTTGCAACAAAAGCTAAGGTTCCTATTATTCCTGTAACTATAAATGGATCTTATAAAATTTTAGAGGCTCATAAAGGTAAAATAGTTCCATCTGATGTGGAAATTTATATTCATCCTATGATAGAAACAAAAAATTTAACCCGTGAAGAACAAGAATTATTACCTGAAAAAGTTAGAAGTATAATAGCAAGTAAACTTCCTAATCAGGGCATTTAAAAAGAATTTTTCAAATAAAAAATACTCCCTTTAAAGTAATTATAAAACTGATGTTTTATTCGCTTTAAATGGAGTATTTTTATTATTAATTAAAATTTAAAAATAATTTATAATATTTAAAAATATATTAATCATTGTTTTATTTAAGCTTCTAATTCAACCTCTTTATTATTTTTATCCAGTTTGAATTTAGTTTTTATGCTATCAACCATTAAGGCTATTGCATTATCTCCTGAAACATTACAAGCAGTTCCAAAACTATCTTGTGTTATATATAAAGCAATCATTAAAGATAATTGAGCTTCTGTAAATCCTAAATTACTTTGAAGCACTCCTAAGGCAGCCATAACAGCTCCTCCTGGCACTCCTGGTGCTGCAACCATTGTTATTCCAAGCATTGCTATAAATCCAACCATCTGTGGCAAAGTAGGAGTTACGTTATTTAGAAGCATTACAGCAACAGCACAGCAAGTTAATGTAATTGTACTTCCTGAAAGATGAATAGTTGCTCCTAAAGGTACTACAAACTCTCTTACACTTTTTGAAACTCCATTTTTTTCAGCACATTGTAAGTTAACTGGAATAGTAGCTGCTGAAGATTGTGTACCTACCGCTGTTAAGTATCCTGGAATTTGATTTTTTATTAAAGTAAAAACATTCTTTTTAGTAGCTATACCACCAATTAAAAATTGAATAAATATAATTGCAAAATGTAAAGCTATTATAACTAAAAATACCTTCCAAAATACTGATAATATTCTACTTACTTCTCCTGCATGAGTCATATTTGCAAATATGCCCATTATATGAATTGGTAATAATGGAATGATTATATTTTTTATAACTTTTTCTACTATTTCTTGAAATTCAAAAGCTATATTATAAAGAGTTTTCCCTTTTATAGATGCAATTCCAAGACCTAATAAAAATGCTAAAATTAACGCGGTCATAACAGGCATAACCGGTGGCATCTCTACCACAAAAAATGGTGCTAATAACTTATCTTCTGGATTTACCGCATTTATTACGTTTGTTCCCCCCACAAATAAAGGAAATAGCTTTGAAGATACTAAATAAGCTAAAGTACCTGCTACAATAGTTGATACATAAGCTATTATTGTAGTTATTCCAAGCATTTTACCTGCTCCAATACCTAAGTCAGCAATACCAGCTACAACAAATCCTATAATTATTAAAGGTATTATAAATCCTAAAAGATTGCCAAAAATTGAATTAAAAGTAGCTAATCCTCTGACAATATTAGAAGGTAAATATGATCCTATAATGATACCTAATATTATTGCAATAATCAGTTTTGGTATGAGTCCTAACTTTTTCATAAAAATTCCCCCTTAATATTTATAAATCCCCAAATCTCACTTGTTAATTTAAGTATATTGGTATTATATATAGGAATATTCCTGTTTTCAATTATTTTTTAGTTATATTATAAGAACTAAAGCTTGTATGAGAAAATCTTAAAAAGACACCTTTATTTTAATTTCTAAATGATGAATAAATTATAATTCCGATATAAGGAAAAAATTTTTAACGCTATATATACATATAAAACACATATGTTCTTCATAGAAATACATTCTCTTTTATAAAAATATTTATTTTATATTATATTTTAAAAAGAATTCCTCATAATAGTTAGTTATATATTTTAAAGTTCTAATAGCTAAAGATGGATTATTTCCTATTGTAGTTTCTCCTGTTAATAAAAAACCTGTTGCATTATTATTAATTAAATTAAAAATACCTTCTACTTCATTTAAGTTAGGATTATCTTTATTTTTCATAGAATCTAAAATATGAGTTGCTACTATGCAATCTTTTTTAGTATTTTTCATTAAGGATAAAATTCTCTTTTGTAAAATAGGCACCAAATAAATATTACTTTCTGGTACCAAATCTCCTCTTCCTATTACTATTCCATTGCATTCCTCTACTATATCTTTAATATTTTTTGCTGCTTCATAGGTTTCTACTTTTCCCCAAATAACAATATCTTTTTTATCAAAACCTTCTATGGAATTTAAATATTTCTTTACTCTTTTTATATCTTCTTTGTAGCAAGGATAAGAGTATAATAATATATCAAATTTATTATTAATAATAAATTTAATATCTTCTTTATCTTTATCATTTAATCCCATATTTTTTCTATTAATCTTTGGAATATTACACCCTTTTTCCTTTCTTATTACTCCACCTCTTTTAACCACTGTTTTTATAATATTTTCTTTTCTATTTTGTATTTTAAATTCCATAGTACCATCTTTCATATAAATTTTATGTATATCATCTAAAACTACAGTTTTTAAATTAATATTTAATGGGACTACATTACTTTCTAATAGTATTTTATTTAATTCATCATATGAACTTTCATCACAAAAGTATACCTCATCTCCCTTATTAACCCTTAAAGTACCATTAAATTTTCTTGAAACTCTTATTTTGTTTCCTTGAATATCTCCTATAATCTTTACATGAGGATAACTTTTCCTTATAAAAGATAATGAACTTAAAATTTCTTTATAGCTTAAATGTGAAAAATTAAATCGTATACTATTGGCTCCGTTTTCTATAATATCCTTTATACTTTTATTATCTAATATTTTCGGTCCTATTGATGCTATTAAATACATTTGAACTCCTAATTTTAATTTTTTATTATTTATATTTAATAAAACATAAACTTATAACTAATTTATAGCAAAAAAAATAACTCATAGATTAAATTCTATGAATTATTTAGGGAATATTATTAAAAGACTAAAATATGGATACTAATTTATTAACTAATAAATTAATTAACTTCTCTAAGTTTCTTGGTGAATATGTTTTAGAAATATTTATTATTATTGTAGGAGACTTAATATTTTTTATTAAATACAATTTTTTTTCATTATTTATTTTTAGCATTTTCCAATCTATATTTTCAATTTGATTTTTTAGAATATTTTCAAAATATACTTCCTTATCACTATCTCCCCTTAATATTTCTAAAGAATTACTGTCCTCTAAATTTTCTCTTATTGAAATGTATACATCAATTTTGGTTTGGTTAGCTAAAAGAACTTTTTTTTGAAGATTATCGCCATGAAGGTTCCCTCTTATTTTAGAAAAATCTATAATAAATATATTACTATCTTCTAATTTTCTTAAAAAAGAAAGATTTATTTCTTCATTTATTATGTCAATTCCATATTTCATTTAGCTACCTCCTATAAATATTCGTTTACCCCTATTATTAATATATTATATTCACTAAATCTAAAAATGTTCTATTTTTAGTTCTATATAATATACATTAATATGTAATATTATTATTAGGAGGATATTATGATTTTCTCAAATAAATATAAAATCTTATTTATAATATTTTTTTCTATAACTGTTTTAACTGGATGTAATAATCCAAAATACATAAATTTAAAGAAAAAACCATCTTTATATTATCACTCTGAAAAGCTTTATAATTTAAGTAAAACCCATGATTATACATTAAATATTCTTAATAATAACTACTATAGTGAATTAATAATAGATAATGATGATAAAAATATACTGGAAAACTTTTTAAATTCATTAACTACTAGTTCATTTATTGAAAAACCAAAGGATTTACCTTCAAAACCTATGTATAAATTATTTGTCAATTGTAATAATGAAAAATTTATAATAAACGTTTATAAAAATTCCATTGTGTCTTTATACCCTTGGGACTCATCATATAAAGAAGATTATATATCTATGGATAAAATACCTGAAAGATATAATTTATTAGGTTATTGCAAATATATATTTAATGATAAATAGTATATAATGGCAACTATAAAATTAAGTAATATGATAAAAACTATGAAATTTTAAACTTAATTTCATAGTTTTTTATTAAATATTATTTTTATTCTGCCTCTTCTATATATTTTAAGGATATAGCTTCTTTAAATCCTTTAAGATTATCTGTTATTATCCCGTCTACATTTAAAAACATCATTTCATCCATATCATCTACATCATTTACTGTCCATGACCATATTTTCTTTCCTGAGCTATGTATTTTTCTTACTAAAGTTTTATTTATAATAGATTGTTCTACAGAATAAAAATCTACATCTAATTTTTCAACTTCTCCTGCTGCAATATAGAAAATATATCCTATTTTTATGCTTGGCTCTATTTTTCTTACAATCTTTAATGATTCATAATCTAAGGATTGTATATTACAGCTACTTTCCATTTCAAAGTTCTTAATAAGATTTATTGCTTTATTAGCTAAACTTTCTCTTGTACTTTTATAATAAGGTTTAAGTTCTGCTAAAACTTTAATTTTTCCTTTACAAGTTTTCAGTACTTCCTCAAAGGTAGGAATCTTTTGATTTTTTCCTAAATTTAACGCTTCTATTTCTCTATAAGTCATTTCACTTAAATTTTTATTAACTCCTGTTAATCTTTTTAAATTTTTATCATGAAAAACAACAACTTGTCCATCTAAAGTTTCTTGTAAGTCTATTTCAACATAGTTTGCCCCCTCATTAATTGCATCTTTAATAGCACCTAAAGAATTTTCTGGGTAATATATAGAATCTCCTCTATGAGCAGCAACTAAAGTATTTCTCGTCAAAATCTCCATATTATCCGTAAAAAAATATCCTACAGTTATAGAAATAGTTACAAAAACTGTGAAAATTAAAAATAAAGATTTTCTCTTTTTATTTATATTATCATAAAGCTTTCCATCAATAATTTTTAAGTTACCAATATTAACATCATTAATTTCATCTTTAAGATTTTCACCTAATTCAATTCTAATTTTATAATAAATATTAGTTAATATAACTATATTAAAAGGTGTAGCTATTAAACTTATAAAAAAGTAAGTTTCTACTATAAGAACTGTGCTTATATAATCTAAATTGCCTCCTAGAATATTTATATCTAATAAATTGCTTACTTTATAAAAAATAAATATTAAAATTATTAATAAAATAGCTAATAAAACTATAGCTATTATATTTACTAAAAAGAGAGAAAGAATTATTTTTATATGTTTTTTTCTAGTTAAAACTACACTTCTTTTTATAGAAGCTGTTATCTTTCTTTTTTCTATTATTATAGAATGTATTGTAAAACACCATCTTAAAAACATATAAATTCCTAAAATCATAAAAAAAACATATATAGATAAATATAGTGTAGATTTAAATATTTCATCTTCTATAAATTTAGGTAAAGTAATTTTGCTTAATAAGGATGAATTAAAAAATAAATCTGTAAAAGGTAAAATTAAAAATAAATATATTCCAAATTGAATTAATCCAATACCAAAAATCCTTGGAAATCTTTTCAAAGAAATAATACATGCTGTAAGTATTGATACAGGTTTATTAAAATATTGCTTTTCAGAAAAAACTACCAATACTCCAAATTCAATAAAAATTATTAAAACACATATAATTCCTATAAATAAAATCCCTAAAAATCCTTTTAAATTAAGTCCTACCTTAAATACTCCTTCATTAAATACAGTAACCTTTCCTATTGATTTCATAATTTTATGAAATAATAAAGCTATTCCTGGAATTAAAATAAATGATGTTAAAGTTTTAAAAATTCCTTCAAAAATTAATACTTTAAGAAAAATTTCCTTAAAATTTTTAAAGGATTCCTTTATTAATGGTTTATAATATCCTTTTTCATCGTTTATAAACAAATATAGTCCCCCTTTTATTTTATTTATTCTATTTTGAATCCTTTATATATTAATTATAAGTCATAGTTTTATGTATTTAATAATTTATTTTACAACTTTTATGGAATAATTAATTATAAAAAATTAAGTAAAATAATTTACTTTGTGTTAAAATTATTTTATGAAAAAAAATATAAATATTATTTACAAATTAATAATATTCGCTGTAATATAAAAAATTTAAAGGAGTGATTTTTTGGATACCAAAGTTGAATTTCATTGTCATACAAATGCTTCTGATGGTAAACTTTCTCCTACTGAAGTTATTATAAGAGCAAAAAATAATGGTGTTTCTATTTTATCTATTACAGATCATGATACCACAATAGGATTAGATGAGGCTTTTAAAGCTAGTAAAGAAAACAATATTAAATTAATTCCTGGTATAGAGCTTTCTACTATTCATAATAATGAAAGCATTCATATTTTAGGATACTTTAAGGATGATTCTTATAAAAATCCTAAATTTCAAAGTTTTCTAAAGGAAATACAGGATTCTAGAATAGAAAGAGGGAAAAAAATTGTTTCAAATTTAAAAAAATACTTTAATATTGATATAGATTATAATAAGGTTTGTGAAAAAGGTAATGGAGTAATAGCACGTCCTCACATCGCATCAACTATTATAGAGGCAGGATATAATTACAGCTGGAATTATATATTTGATAAATTAATATCAAAAGATAGTCCAGCATATGTCCACAATAAAAAGGTTTCTATAACTGAAGGTATAAATTTAATTAAAGAGAATAACGGTATAGTAATCTTAGCCCATCCAAAGCTTATACATAAAACATCAATAGAAGAAATGTTAGAATTTAACTTTGATGGATTAGAAGCAATTTACTTTCAAAACTTTAAAAAAGATACTAGTCACTTAATTAGTCTAGCTAGAAATAAGGATCTTTTAATCACTTGTGGATCTGATTTTCATGGTATTTCAGATGGAGATACAAAGCATGGAGATATTGGAGATATGAGTAATCTTTTAGATAAAGATGATTTAAATAAATTTTTAAAGGCTTTAAATATCAATTAATAGTTTAATAATTATTTTTAAATATATATGAAATATTTATGTAGCAAAAAAGTATAAAATTAAAGGTTTTATTTTTTAGGTGTTATCTAAAAACTTTAAGGTTTTATTTTAAAGTAAAAAAAGTTATGAATTTAAATTTTTTAAATTCATAACTTTTTAAATATTATTTTTTAATTTATATTCTTCTATTCAACTTTAAATTTATTAATTTCTTCTAACATAACATCGGTTTCTTCTGATAAACTTTGAGCATTAGAAGCTACTTCTCCACTAGAATTATTAAGTTCTTCTGATGAAGCTGTAATTTCTTCTGCTGATGCTGAAACCTCTTCTGCTATTGAAGATAACTCCTCTATAGTGTTTAATATAGATTTCTTATTTTCATTTATTTCTCTAAAAGATACTGTAATCTCATTTATTCTTGGAGCTATATTCTCTACTGATTGTGCAATATCATTAAAAGAGTTAATTGAACTTTCTATAGTATCCTTTTGTTCTATAAGCTCTAAACTCATACCATCAGTTTGCTCTACAATAACTTTAGTATTATTAAGTATATTATTTATGATTATATTTATATTTTGGGAAGAATCCTTACTTTGTTCTGCTAAATTTCTTATTTCCTCTGCAACTACAGAAAATCCTTTTCCTGCTTCTCCAGCTCTTGCAGCTTCTATTGCTGCATTTAATGCTAAAAGGTTTGTCTGTTCTGCTATGCTATTTATTAACTCTGTAATTTCATTAATTTTCTTTATATCACCGTTCATTACAGATATACTTCTTACAAAAGTATCAAATTTATTATTAAACTGCTCAATTGAATTTATTAATAATCCCATATCACCTTTACTTTTTTCTGAACTTTCACTAATTCCCATAGCCATATTATTTATATTAGTTATATTATTTGATACTTCTCCTATTTGCTCTCCAAATTTATCTAGAGTTCCAACTACAGATGTTAAATCTGATGCTTCTCTAGTGGCTCCCTTTGCCACTTCACTTATGGCATTAGATATATTACCAGTTAAGGCAGATAACTCTTCTGATATAGCTGCTAAATTAACAGAATTAGCTTCAACTTCATTTGCAGATTTTTTTACCGCACCAATCATCTCACCAATTGATTCCTTAACTGTATTTAGAGTTTTACAAATAGTTCCAATCTCATCATTACTATTTATGTATTTTTTGTCGATTATATAATTAAAATCACCTTTAGCAATAGATTTCATATGTTTCTCTACTTCTTTAAGTCCATCGGTTATTTTTTTACTTATAAGTAGTATAAACAAGGTAATTATAACTAAAAGTATTATAGTTCCTATAATAGTAATAAACTTTAATTTATTTAAACTGCTTAAAAGATCATTTTTATCTACTGCTATTCCTAGAGACCATCCAGTAAGTTTTATTGGAGAATATGCCATATACTTACGTTCTCCATTAATTTCACATTTTCCATTGCCGTACTCCCCATTAATCATCTTCTTTTCTATCTCTATTAATTCTTTATAATCTGGATCATCACTTTTATTTTTTATAAAGTTCTCACAATTTTCCACTAAGCTTTGATCTTTACTTGCAATTATAGTTCCTTCATTATCTATCATATATGCAGAACCTGTATTTAAAAACTTTATTGTATCTGTTATTTTACTAAACTCATCTCCTGGTTTTACAAGAACTAATACTCCTATAATATTATTCTCTAAGTCTTTTAAAGGAGTAGAAAATGCTACTAATAAAGTATTATCTACAATACTTCTTACAGGCTTTGAAATACAATCTTTTCCTTCCTTGCTTCCTTTAAAATATGGTTTTTCTTTAAAGCTAACTGTAGCTCCATCAGAAGCATATACGTTATCACCATTTAAATCTAACCATCTTATTTTTAATAACCCTAATTCTTTTTTCTGTTCCTCTAAAATAGTGTTTTTTTCCTCTTGAGAAACATTAGGATCCCTAAGAGCTCTTATAGAAGCTATTTGCTTTACATTTAATAAATTTTCTTTTAAAGCATCTTCTACTTTAGATGCAGATATTTTGCCCATTTCTTCCATAACACTAATATTACTTTGAATTAAACTTTTTTTACTTTGTAAAAATATAAAAGATGAAAGAGCTATAACTCCTATAAATACTAAAGGCAATATAAAAAATAACATCCTTCCTCTTATACTTTTTGTCCTTAACTTCATTGCTTTTCCCCCTGTTCTCAGTTTATAGATATATAAATTAATATTTAATCAAATTATTCAATATTTATATAAATAAAAATTTAACAAATATATAATTAATTAGCTACTTATATTTATCGTTAACTTTATTTAATAGTTAAACCATATGAAATTTTCAAAATAAAACTTTTCCCAATTAAAATGTTTAAAACAAATTTTAATTGGGAAAAGTTAAATACTTTATTTTTAAATTTCTTTCACCTTAAATTTTTCAATCTCTTTTATCATAGTTTCTGTTTCTTTTGATAATTTTTGAGCACTATTTGCAACTTCTTTACTTGATTTATTAAGTTCCTCTGAAGAAGCTGAAATCTCTTCTGAAGATGCTGAAATTTCTTCTGATATTACTGATATATCTTTAATATTTTCTAAAATATTTTCCTTTTCTAATTCAATTTCTTTAAAAGTTTTTGTTATATCTTCTATTTTAGGTGAAACTATATTAATAGAATTAGATATACTATTAAAAGACTCTATAGTATTTTTTATATTTTCCTTTTGAGATTCAAAATCTTTATTTATATTTCCTGTTTCATTTACTATATCTTTTGTATTTTGTAAAAGTATAGATACTATACTATATATACTATTTGAAGATTCCTTACTCTTCTCTGCAAGCTTTCTTATTTCTTCTGCAACTACTGCAAAACCTTTCCCAGATTCTCCAGCTCTTGCAGCTTCTATTGCTGCATTTAATGCTAAAAGATTAGTTTGCTCAGCTATATTATTTATTAAATTAGTCATTTCACTTACTTTTTTTATATTTCCATTCATTAAATTTATATTATCTATAAATATAAGAAACTTATTATTAAACTCATCAATAGAAATCACTAAGTTATTCATATCTTCTTTACTATTTTTAGAATTATTTCTTATATCTATTGATCCTTTATTTATTTCATTAATATCTAAATTAACCTTTGTTATTCTTTCCCCAAAGCTTTCTAATCTTTTCAAAATATTATTTAAATCATAAGACTGCTTACCTGTTCCTTTTGAAACTTCTTCAATAGCAAATGTTATATTAGAAGTTAATGCAGACAACTCCTCTGAGATAGCTGCTAAATTATTAGAATGTCCCTCAACATTTTTAGCAGATTCTTTAGATGTATTAATTATCTCACCTACAGATTTTTGAGTTATATTTAATGTTTTAAATATATCACCAATCTCATCTTTTTGATCTAATAAATCCTTATCTATTTCTTTACTAAAGTCTCCTTTAGCTATTATTTTCATATAATTTTTAGCTCTAACTAAATTTCTAGATATTTTTTTGCTAATAATACCAATCAAAATTATCATAACAACTATAATAATTATTAATCCTATTGCATTTCCTATTTTCACCTTGTTTAATCCGCTTAATAAATCATTTTCATCAACCCTTAAAGCTAATGACCATTCTGTAGTACTAATAGGACAATAAGCTACAAATCTTTTTTCTCCTTTCTTTTTATAAAAATTAGTTTCAGTTTTCCCCTTTGTCATATTTTCTATAATTTTAAAAAGATCTTTATGTTCTTTATTTTCTTTATATTTATCTAGAAGATTAAATTTATTCTCTACAAGAGATATATCTGAATCTGCAATTGAATTACCTTTTTTATCTATCATAAATGCTTGTCCTGTTTTTAAAAATGATATATCATTAATTATATTACTATAATTATCGCCAGGTTTTAATCCTACCAACACTGCTTCTATTTCATTTTTTTCATTTTTTATAGGACTAGAGTAAGCTATTACCAATTTTTGATTTAGTTTACTCTTAAAAGGATTTGATATTCCATCTTTACCATTTATACTTTTATTAAAAAAATCTTCCTCTTTTAGATTCTCTTTACTTCCATCTGCATATACTACCTCTCCATCTAAAGATGCTATTCCTACATTTAAGAAACCTTCAGCTTTAATCAATCCCTTAATTTCAGATATCTTTTTATCTAAAGAAATACTTTCATCTTTAAGTTCATCAATTTCACTTATATATTTAATAATATTTATATTAGCTTTAAGTTCTGCATCTACTTTACTAGAGGATATCTTACAAAGCTCACTCATTAAATCTATATTACTTTGTATTAAATTTTTCTTAAAATACTCATAGGATATAAAAGATAAAATTATTGAAGCTACAATAATTACCGGCAAAAAACTTATCATTAATTTTCCTTGAATAGTATTATTAAGTTTTTTTAATCTACTTTTAAATATCATTTATATTGTCCTCCTTAATAGTTATATTAAATTTATTATCGTTATAAAAAGGAAAAAATTTATAATATTTCAATAAAGATATAATAATGTATTTTTATATAAAAATATTGTTATTAATGTAATAATAGGATTATTTAGCTGGAATACTTAAAATACTATATGAAATTTTTATATAACAAATAAAAAAATCTAGGTAAAACCTAGATATTAAAATCAATATATAAATTATAAATTGTGATTTTTTCTTCTTCTTGATACTATTCTTGATTTTTTTATCTCATTACTTATTAAAGTAACAAAACTTTTTCTACTTTCTATATTATTAAAAGCTCTTTTTGGTATTATCATTAATTTAAAAGGATATATTAAAATAACGATTTCTTCATTTAAAATTATTACATCTTTAATTCCCTTGTAAAAAACTTTACCTTCATAATTGTCACAGTTAACCTCTATAAATTCTTTATATAAAGAAATTTTATATTTATTAACCTTTTTTCCTTCCATCATCTTTTCTGCTTCCAATAAAGCTAATTTTTTTATATACTTTTTATGCCTAAAAAAACTTATAATAGTCCAAACTATAGATATAAAAATACTAATAGAAACTACTATTATAAATTCTAGTAAATTAATATCCTGTTTATTCATACATATATATACATATCTTATAGATAAAATAAATAAAAGAATAAATGGTAAAATAGACATTTTTAGTAATAATATTTTCTTTAAGAATTTAGACTTTTTAAATTGATATAAAAATACCTTATTCCAATCATCATTATTTATACTAAATTTTACTTCCATACAATCACCTATTTTAATTTAAATTTATTTATAAATTTAATAAACTCTTCTGCTGCCTCATTATCTTCAAAGGATTCTAACGGTATTACTAAAATATCTGTAGAAATTTCTAGTATAATTGCATCTTTTTCTTTTCTAATCTCAGTAATTTTATCTTTATAGTATCTTCTTTCTATCCAGCTATTAGTAAACCAAAAATAATCTTCTCCAAATGAGATTGTGCATTTTTCTATAAAATCTTCTAAAAATCCAGGAAATACACTTCTTCCATAAATACTCCTTTTATTTAATATAAAAAATACCTTAGGAAATAATATGTAAAACAATATACTTCCTATTAAAAAAAATAGCTCTGCTACTGTAATCTTAAAAGTTGCTATAATAGGTAAAATTAATATTAAAATACTCACTAATATCTGAATTTTTTTAACATAATTTTTGTTATTTTTATTCCATTGATTTAACAAATACTTTATATAAAACTCTTTATTAATTTCAAAATCTAAAATCATATAATCATTCCTCCTATTTTTAATTTCGAATAAAAACATATAAACTTAAAAAAAGAAATTATAAAGTAAAAAAGAGATAGCTTAAAGCTATCCCTTTTCCTATAAATACAACTATATTTTTTAGTTTTGTTCTTTAACCTTTTTAAAAGTAATCCATCCTTTTTTAGATAAAAATTTCATATAAGTTATAAGTCTATAGATAGAATCATCCATAGTATCCCCATACTTTTTAGCCATAATTTTTGCAATATCAAAAATACTTCTATCTCCATCAATTAAAAGCCAAGCAGCTGAGCATCTATCATCAAATTCCATATCACAATTTGGTTTTTTCTTAACAAGCCATCCTGCAAATCTTTTAATAGGATCTGTTACTTTAAAATATAAGATTACATTACCACTTTCTGTAGTTTTCCAATTATCATATTTAATTTCTGGTACATATAGCAAAAAGTTGTACTTATCATTATTTTTCTCTTTAGTCATTATTCAGTAGCTCCCTTATCCTTTTTACAAGCAAAAGAGTAAATCCAAGCTGCTAGTAATATAAACATTATAAATGCTAAACCTTCACTTTGAGTTATTGCTGGTAAAATATTTTCACCTACTCCAATGTTTACATTAAATGTTACAAATATAGCAAGTACTATACCTATTAAAGCATCTCCAGCAACAAGACCGGATGCAAGTAAAGTTCCTTTTTCCAAAGAAGCTTCTTGTCTCTTTTTATTATTTTTAAATTTCTTTTCAACTAAAACTCTTATTATACCACCAGATAAAATTGCACAGTTTAATGTTATTGGTAGATAAATACCAAGTGCAACTGGTAAAACTGGTATCTTAGCTAATTCACAGAATACTGCAATAGCTGCACCGATTATAACTAATGTCCAAGGTAATTGGGCAGTCATAATTCCTTCAACTAACATCTTCATTAAACTAGCTTGTGGAGCTGCAACATCTGCACTACCTATACCATAAGCACTATTTAACATATTAATAACAAGTGCTGCAAATACTGATGCAACTGCAACTGCAATAAACATTCCAATTTGAACTTTCTTTGGTGTACCGCCAATTATAAAAGTTGTCTTTAAGCTTTGTGCAGTACCACCGGCAACAGCTATAGCAACACATACAACTCCACCGATTAATAATGCTTTCTTAATACCATCGTCTCCAACAGAACCTGTAACTTTTAATAAAGTAGTTACAAATAATAATGTTGCAATTGTCATACCTGAAACTGGGTTGTTAGATGCACCTATTATACCAACCATTCTTGCTGATACAACTGAGAAGAAGAAACTGAATAGTACAGCTAATATTCCTCCTAAGAATCCTCCATTAATAAGTGGTAATAACCAAGTTAAGAAGAATCCAAAGAATGCAGCAATTATAACCCAAGTAATTGGAGCTTCAATATTTATTCTATCTTTATTTCCATCTCCTTTTATACCAATACCTGACATAGCTTGTTTAAAACTTCTTATAATTGTAGGCATTGATTTTGCAAGAGATATAAATCCTCCCATTGCAACAGCACCTGCACCTATATATTTAATATAGTTTGCCCATATTTGTTGTGCAGACATATCTGCAATTAAAGTTGTTGATGGGAATACTGCTGAAGTTAATCCAGCACCTAAAAATTTAATCATAGGTATTAAAGCAAACCATGCAACTATTGATCCACCAAACATTAGAAGTGATGCTCTTGTACCAACTATAAATCCAACTCCTAGAAGTGATGCTAAAGCATCAACACCTATCATAGTTCCTTGGTAAGCTTGTATTGTATAAGTTGCTTGCTCTTTCCATAGTCTTAATCCACCAGATAAAAACTTATATCCTGCTCCCATACTAAGACCTGCAACAACAGTTTTAAATCCACTACCACCTTCACTACCTGTAACAAGTACTTCAGCAGCAGCCATTGCTTCTGGATATACTAATTTTCCATGTTCTTCAACTATTCAATATCTTCTTAAAGGTGTTACAAAAAATACACCCATGATTCCACCAACTATAGTTACTACAACTACAGTAAGATTACTTAATCCAAAATTACATAATATTAATGCTGGTAATACAAATATGATACCGCCGGCGATAGATTCACCCATTGCTGCTAGTGATGCAACCATGTTGGCTTCTAAGATATTATTTCTTTTAAAGATACCTTTTAGTACTCCTGTTGCTAAAATAGCACCTGGAATACCTGCTGAAATAGTTAAACCTACTTTTAATCCTAGATATGTGTTTGCTGCTGCAAAGAAACAGGCAAATATAACACCTAGTATTATTGAATAGCCAGTTGTCTCAGGCATTACAGTAGATGTAGGTATAAAAGGAACATAATCATCACCTGAACATCCACCATAAGCGCCACTAGAAAGTTTTTTCTTATTCTCGCTCATGAGAAATCCCCCTAACTTTTATTAAAAGATAAGTCTACTGTTTTTAATGATATTCAATAGACTTATCTATTTTAACTGTTTAAAAATTACCTTCTATTACTTTATTTCTTTCAACAATTCTACCAAGAACTTCCAAACTCTTTCAACAGATGATATTCTTAAGTGTTCATTTGGTGTATGAACATCTATAAGATCTGGTCCAAAACTTATCATATCTGTATCTTGCATTTTTTCTTTTAGTAGTCCACATTCTAGACCTGCATGTATAGCACTTATTTCTGGCTTTTTACCAAATAGGCTTTCATAAGTTTCTACACATAAATCTCTTATCTTAGAGTCTGTTTCATATTGCCATTCTGGATATTCATTTTCATTAGCAATACATCCACCTAAAGCTTTTGATAAAGCTTCTATTCTATCAACTATTTCATATTTTAAGCTCTTTAATGAACTTCTAACTGCTAATGTACATTTAATTTCCTCTTCAGATGTTTCAACTACACCAAGATTTAAACTGCTTTGTACTAGTCCTTTTATATCTTTACTCATAGTTTGAACTCCATAAGGAACTAATAAAAGGAATGAAACTATGTTATTAGTTACTTCCTTTGTAAGTTGTTTTTCAGCTTTTTCAGCCTTTTCTACTAAAATTTCAACTTTAGGATCTTCTACTCTATATTCAACTCTAAAATCTTCTTGTACTAATTTACAAACTTCTTTAACTTTATCTATGTCTTTTTCTTCTAATGTAATGATTGCTTGGCAGTCACGAGCAATTGCATTATGCTTTGATCCACCATTAACAGATACTAAGTTAAAACAAACTTCTTTCTTTAATGAATATAATAATCTACCCATTAATTTGTTTGCATTTCCTCTTTGCTTGTCTATTTCCATTCCTGAGTGACCACCATTTAGTCCAGTAACTTCTAATTTAAGTGATACACCTTTAGCCTCTTCCCAATTTGTTTTAAACTTAGCAAAAGTATTTACTCCTCCAGCACAGCTTACTAAGAATATTCCCTCTTCTTCTGAATCAATATTTAATAGAATCTTTCCTTTTAAAGGTGATACATCTAAAGCTGCAGCGCCATCCATTCCTGTTTCTTCTTCTGTAGTTGCTAATAATTCTATTGCTGGGTGACTAATTTCTTTAGAATCTAATATCGCTAATCCATAAGCTACTGCTATTCCATCATCACTACCTAAAGTAGTATCAGTAGCATATACATAATCGCCATCAATCCTTAATTCTAATGGATCTTTCATAAAGTCATGATTTGAAGATTTAGTTTTTTCACAAACCATATCCATATGACCTTGAATAATTACAGTTGGTGCATTTTCGTACCCTGCTGTTGCTGGTTTTCTAATTATAACGTTTAATGCTTTATCTTGTATTACTTCAAGTCCTCTTTCCTTTGCAAAATTAACTAAATAATCACTAATAGCTTTCTCATTTCCTGAACCATGTGGTATATTAGTTAACTCTTCAAAAAAATGAAATACTGTTTTTGGTTCTAAGTTGTTTAAAACGCCCATACTATTTCCCCCTTGAATTATTTTAAAATATGTTTATTATATAAAAGCTTTAGTGCTCGTATATCTTATAAAATAAATCTATCATTAAAATTTTAATAAATAATTTTATATAAAGGAATTAAGAGCAATCATATATATTGTTTCATAGTAATAAATATTTAAACTTTATGTATATTTATTAACTAACTTAAAGTTGTAAAATCTTATTTACTTTCTATATTTCTACACTTAAAATATAACTCTATTATATTAATTTTTCAATTTCTAAAATTTCTTAAAATTCTCACAATACTACTATTTTGTAACCTGATTCTTGTATTTATGTTTATTTAGTTAGTTTTATCTCAAATGCTTATAATTAATAATCTTTCTATTGTTATAACAAATACTATTATACTATAATTTGTGAATAAATTCCATATTTTTCTTTAACCTTTATTTTATTTTCTTTATAATAACTAATAATTTTTATGATTAAATTAAAAATTAAAGAATAATTTTATATAATATTTAATAATTTTTAAGGAAATTTTTGTATTTCACATTATATTAATTTATTTTATAATTTATATAAATATACAAAAAGCTGTTTTAAAAGAATTTTTTAAAACAGCTTTTTGATTTATATTATATAAAGAAAATATTGAATTTTAAGTATTCTTTAATAATATTTTTATAGTAATTTAATTCTATTTCTCAAGTTGTTCCTCTTCTTCTAACTTAGTATCGTTTTCTTCGTCAACATTAACCCTATTATATTTTTTGTAAAATACTAAAATTAATATTACGCTAGCTAATCCATATAATGCAGATGTATAATAATAAGCATTTGCATATCCTGATGGAGAAGTAAGTAAAAAGAATCTACAGAAGAATCCAGCTAGTATAGTACCTATTGCACTTACTAATATTATAACTGAATTGTAAGCTGGTCTCTCATCTTTACTAACAAAAGTTAATGGTAATGAACTTGATATTGGATTGCAAGCATTAGCAAGGCCTGATCTAAAGAATAATACTATTCCAACAATCCAAGCTACATTAGATCCTAGCATTGCACCATTTGCCATTATAAACATTAGTGGTATTGATAAAATTGTAAATCCTCCAAGACCTATTATAGCACCAAACTTCTTTTCTATATAAGGTGTTAACATTATAAATAGCACCATCGCAACACTTTGTAATGTTAGTATTGTAGATGTTGTACCTCTGTTTATATGTAAGAATTCGTTTAAGTAAACAGGGAAGTATTGAACTATTAATGATGCACCAAATCTTATTAATAGCATGAATACTAACCAAAAAATTATGTACTTATTTCTAAATATACTCCAATCAAAGGATTTTTTCTTAGTAGATTCAACTTTAATCTCTTTTTTAATTGTTCTATAATCCTCTGGTTTTTCCTTAAGAAAGAATAAGCATATACATGATATTACTGTAAAAGCACAGGCAACCCATAAAACAGCTCTATATGATGCCATATAATTTGTAAATTGCACTTGTGTTAATTCATCTGAATGTCTAGTTAATGTAGAAGCCTCACCATAACTTATACCCATTCTTTGAGCAAAGTTATAAACTACCATTTTACCATCAAAAAATGTTAAAATAGATTGGCTGATAATATTGCAATATAAAGTTCTTGAAAAAATTAATGTTCTACGCTCTCTAGTAGTATAAGAAGTAATAATTAGCGGATAAATGTAATCGTATAAACCTGCTCCTATATTTATTAATATACATCCTACTAAAAGTAAAGTTGGATTATCTGAGTAAATTGTCATAATAAGTGATAATACCAAAATTATCGGTGCTGGAATTATTAATTTCTTATATCCTACTTTATTAGCTAATAATAATATAGCTGCCATAGCTAAAGTAGATATCCCAGTATAAACTGGCAAAGCTTTAACTACATCTGGTGATGATAATTGAAGGAATGTTATGTATGCATCATTAGTTATTCCTGTAACTGCCCCCATAAAAATATAACTTAAGATGAATACGTAGCAGTTTCTTGTCCATCTCTTTTGATCAGGATTAATTCCTTCCACAAGATTTTCATTCATTTTTAGACCCCCTCTAGAAATTTTAAGAAGTTTTATAGCCACTAAAAATTAAAAATTTTAGTAACTATTTTAATTTTTGTATTGTATTTTCTTCATAATATTACTTTAATATTTATTTTTCAACGAAGATTAATTTTCAAATTAATTCCTTTTAAGTATTTTTATTAAAAATATTATATTTTTGATATTGTTTTATTGTATTTATTTATTATACTTTTATAATCTTTTAACTTTTATATAATTTAATATGATTTTTTTATATAATGTTAATATTTCTATATTATTATTATTATATTTTTACAATTTATTAATAATAGTGTTATCTCTCCAATAATAATTCATGAAACTTTTATTATTTTTTATATTAATATAAATTTATCATATTTTATTGTATAAAATACTAAATGTTACACAATATTTTTAGTTTTAAAATTAAAGAGATTATATAAAAATAATCTCTAATATAATCTAATAAATATTAAAATTTATATTTTTATATTAAAAATTATTAATAACTATTTTATTATTATCTATAAGTTTTTCTATTGATATATTAAATTTTTCATAGGAACGATAGGTTTTATATTTACTTAAAAAATAAGCTGTTTCAAAATAGAAATTTAATTTCTATTTTAAAACAGCTCTTTTATAAAATATATTTTGTTTTAAAATTTTATGCTTCTAATAAGAATGCATGATATCCTCTCATAGTTTCATAAATATCAGCTTTTGATGCAACTTCCCATGGAGCATGCATATTATGTAAAGCAACACCACAGTCTATAACTTCCATATCATATTGAGCTAAAATATAAGCGATAGTTCCTCCACCGCCTTGGTCAACTTTGCCAAGCTCTGCAGTTTGCCATGATACATTATGTTTATCCATTATAGCTCTAATTTCTGCCATGTATTCTGCATTAGCATCATTACAGCCACCTTTTCCTCTTGCTCCTGTGTATTTATTAAATACTATACCTTTTCCAAAATAAGCACAGTTTCTCTTTTCCATAACAGATGGATAATTTGGATCAAAAGCAGCACTTACATCTGATGATAACATTTTTGAATTTGTTAAACATCTTCTAAGTTTTAAATCATTATATCCTTCTACTCTATCAATAACTTCTGCTACTGCATTTTCAAAGAATCTTGATTGCATTCCTGTAGCACCAACACTACCTATTTCTTCTTTATCTACAAATAAGCCAACACAAGTTTTATCTGTTTCTTCTATTTGCATTAATGCTTCAAAAGAAGTATATGCACAAACCTTATCATCATGACCATAAGCCATTACCATACTTCTATCTAATCCACAGTCTCTAGCTTTACCTGCTGGAATTATTTCAAGTTCAGCTGATACAAAATCTTCTTCTTTTATTCCGTATTTTTCATTTAATAAAACAAGTATATTGTTTTTAACTCTTTCTTTAGCTTCTTTATCTTTAATTGGCATACTTCCAACTAAAATATTTAAATCTTCACCTTCAACAACCTTAGCACCTTTTTTATCTAATTGGTCTGCTGATAAGTGAATTAATAAATCTGATACTCCCACTACAGGATCATTTTCATCTTCACCAATTACAACATTAACTGAAGTTCCATCTTTTTTTACAAATACACCATGTATTGCAAGTGGTAATGTAACCCATTGGTATTTTTTTATTCCACCATAGTAATGTGTTTCCATCATTGCAAGGTCTGTATCTTCATATAAAGGATTTTGTTTTAAATCTAGTCTTGGTGAATCAACGTGAGCACCTAAAATTTTTAATCCCTTTTCTAGGCTTTCTTTACCAATAACAAACATTGCAAGTGTTTTACCCATATTATTAGCATAAACCTTATCTCCTGGTCTTAAAGATTCACCTTTCTCAACAATTTTATCAAGATCTTTAAATCCTTTTTCTTCTGCACGTTTAATAAACTCTGATACACATTCTCTTTCAGTTTTACATTGTGACATAAATGCTTTATATCTATCACTTAGAGCAAATACATCCTTTAATTCTTTTTCGTCATACTTATCCCAAGCTAGCTCTTTTTTCATTGTTAATTCTTCTTTTTTCATAAATTACTCCCCCTTTAGTTTGTAAATTTTATCCTTAAATTTATTTTACTACAATAGGAATACCTTTTCAAACTATAACATCTTTTTTCTTTTAAAAAACATAAGCATTCCTATAACTATTATTATCATAAAACATATTAATCCATAAAAAGCAAACTGTTCGCCTTTTAAAGGCATATGTTCAAAGCTTAAACTAAATATAGCTGTTATTAACTCTAAAGGAAGAAAAATAGCTGTTATTATGGTAAAAGCTTTCATAAGTTCATTAGTTTTATTAGCAATTTCAGCTTCATAAGCCTCTCTTACCATGCCAATATCTTGATTTAAGTTATCTAATGCAATCATAAGTTTTTCTATTTTATTATTTATATTTTTAAATAATTTTATCTGTTCTTTATTTATAATATTGTTTTCATTTACTATAAGACTATCCCCAATATATCTTAAAGGATTTAATAATTTTCTAAGTTTATAGGCTTCTCTTCTTATTCTAACTAAGTCATTTATTTGTTTAGCTTTAGGAGATTTTAATACTTCTATCTCTATTTTGTCTGCATAAGCTTCAAGCTCTGAAATTAAGTTGTAATTATTTATAATTATTCTATCTAAAATATAATAAAGTATAACTCCAACTTGTTTTTTGCTTTTTAATATTAAGGAATTTCTATTATTTTTTATATCCTCTATTAAATCCTTTACTATATTTATTTTTTCTTTTCTTACTATAATTATAAAATTCATTCCAAGATAAATATTGATTTCCTTAGAATGAATTTCATTGTTTTTTCTCTCTAATTCATTTATAGTCATAAAAAAATAATTTTTATAGTAATCTATTTTAGGATATTGATTAAAATCTCTGCTTTCCTTTATACTCTCTTCTGAAAATATAATATTAAAATCCTTTAGTTCTTCTTCATCTAAAATAATCCAAAATTGACCTGAATCTAATTCCCATCTATCTACTCTTTTGAAGTTATTAGTTATATCATATATTATCATATTATCCCACCATAATAATTAATTTATTTTTATTATGTGCATTATATGATAAATTAAACTATTCCCCCATCATTTTACTCATTCTATTTTCTATTATATCTACTGGAGTTATCTCAGACATTAAATTATATCTATAATTTGCTGCAGCAGCTTCAATAATTACAGCTATATTTCTTCCTGGTCTTATTGGTACTGTTAATTTTCTAAGCGGTACTCCTAAAATATCGATATACTCTCCATTTGTACCTAATCTATCATAATCTCCATCGTCTTTCCAATGTTCAAAATGTATAGCTAACTTTATTTCTTTTGAGGCTAATATGGAACTTAATCCATATAAAGCAGATACATCAATAATTCCCATTCCTCTAACTTCTAACATTCCAAATGTTATTTGAGGTGATGTTCCTATAAGTTCTCCATCTATTTCTTTTATATCTACTGCATCATCAGTAACTAATCTATGACCTCTTTTTATAAGTTCTAAAGCGGTTTCACTTTTACCAATTCCACTTTCACCAGTAATAAGTATACCTATACCGTATACATCTACTAAAACTCCATGAAGTCTTGTTTCCGGTGCCATTTTACTAGCTAAATACATAGTTATTTTACGCATAAATTGTGTTGTAATCATATTACTTCTTAAAAGCCAAGTTTTATTTTTTCTAGCTGCTTTTAATAGTTCCTTATGTGGCTCTAAATCTCTTGTAATTATAAGACAACTTATATTAAAACTAAAGAATTTATTTAGTCTTTTTTTCCTAAGGTCTATTTGCATATCATCAAGAAAACTCCACTCAGCTTTTCCTACTATTTGTATTCTCTCTGGAGTAAAATAATTATAAAATCCGGCTAATTGTAAACCCGGTCTATTAATATCACTTACTGTTATAGGAACATTTCCATCACCTTCGGATAATATTTCTAAATCAAAATCTTTAATTAATGTTTCTACTGTTACTGCCGCCATCCATTATCACCCTTTTTATTACTTATTTTTTGGTTTGATAGTTGCTAATTGCTCTCTTAAATTCCCCTTAACAAAATCTATATATTCTCTTCTTAATTTTTGTTGTTCTTCTTTTTCTTCTTCTGTTAATCCTTCTTCTTTGCTCTTTTTACTTAACTCATTAATTCTTGCTATTTTTTCATCTATACTCATAATAAAACAACTCCTTTAAATAAAATAACTTAACTTAATTTTACCTTTAGCATAAATAATAATCAATAAAAATAGATTACACAGTATTTTTAAATACAAAAAAGCCTCATTAAAATGAGGCTTAATAAATACATATATATACCCAACGTGCCGTCACGCTTAAGAATTCATACCTGCATCTCGCAGGTGGGTTCGTCGCATCCTACTTCAGCCTTCTTCTGCCACAAAGTGAATCTAAGTGAAGCCTGACATCCATAGAAATATTGCCAATCCCGTAATTATACTGTAGGTTGAATACCATAAGCTTCGCGTACACATCAGGATCTGTTCTTGTATTTATTATAGCATAAGTTTATTATAATTCAAGTTATTTTTATAAATCTATATCATCTAATATATTATCTATATCAATTTCTTCTTCTGAATCAGAAAATGCTAATATAAATTCACTATATTGAAAATTATTTCTATCTATATCATAAGAAGAAAATTGACCTTCTACCTCAAACTCATCCATAGTTTCTTCAACTATATCTGAAAGATTATCTACTGCTATATCATTTAAATAAGGAATTAAATATTCACTATACCATTCTTCACTTTCTAATTCATAGTCACTTTCTTCTGTTGCAAAGGATTTTGCTGCGATTATTTCATCTTTATCAAAATCATAATAACATCTTAAAACTAATATATCATCCTTATATTCTATCTCTTCAACTTGAGTAAGTCCACTATCTTTTAAAAATTCTATTATTTCAATAACGTTCATATTTTCCTCCTATTAAATTAATATAAAAGCTTTTTATATTCTTTTTTTACTTCTTCAAATTCATCATTATCTTCAACTAAATTAAGTTCTTCTTTACCTTCTTCTCCATCTATTCTAAAAACAAAAGCATCATCATCACTTTCTTTGTTTTCTACTGGTGAAAGTATTAAATATTCTTTTTCCCTTTCCTCTAAATATATTTTTGCTATAACTTCAAATTCTACCTTATTACCATCCTCATCTTTAAAAGCCATTACTTCTTTAATTTCCATTTTTAACACCATTCCTTCTAAAATCTTTATGTATAATATATTTATATAATATTTTAATAATAATTATAATACTCTTATTTCTTTTAAATTTAACCTATAAAAAAATTTAATTTTCTTATTTTCTAAGTATAACCGTCAATGATTATATATTCCATTTATTAAATTTGTCAATATTATTATCTTTTTTTTATTTTATTATATAAAAATTTTTAATATTATTACCATTATAATTTAAAATCAAAAGGTATATAATCTACAAAGATTATATACCTTAATTAAATTACATTAAATTATAATAATTGTAAAAAGCTCTCTACAAATTCATCTGCTTTTTTATAATCTTCTTCTGATGGTACAAAAGCAAATTTAAATCCTGGATCTACTACTTTTAATTTTAAACTTTTTAATCTTTCTGTAAGCATAGGAACACCTTCTCCACTCCATCCATAAGATCCAAAAGCACCTGCTGCTTTTCCTCTATTAACTATAGGATTTACAAGACTTAAAAGATCCCAAGCTGGTTTTACAGCATCCTGATTTATAGTTGGAGATCCTACTAAAAATCCACTACTTTTTTCTATAAGTTCTACAGCTTCATTTAAATCCATTGAAGTTATTTCATGAACATCACATAAAATACCTTTTTCTACAATTTTATTCTTTATATATTCTGCCATTTTTCCTGTATTTTTATAAGCTGATATATAAAATACTTCTATCTTCTTCTCTTCTAGTTGATCTATTTTTGCCCACTCTTTATATAAATCTAAATATTTTTTACAATCATTCATATGGATTGGACCATGACTTGGAGCCATTATTTCAATGTCTAACCCTTCAATCTTTTTAAGTCCTTGATTTACAAACTTTTTGAAAGGTCCCATTATAACATCAAAATAATATCTTAGTTCTGGATAATATTCATCACCAATGGCCTCTGTAATTTTACCATCTGTGCAATAGTGACATCCTGTAAAATCACAAGTAAATAGCACTTTTTCCTTCTCAACATAAGTAAACATTGTATCTGGCCAATGTAAGTTTGGAGCTGAGATAAATTTTAAAGTTGTATTACCAAGGCATAAATCTTCCTTAGCTTCTATGCTTTCAAAAGGTCTGTTTAATATATTTTTTAAATAATTTATAGCAGCCTTTGAAGCAACAACCTTAGCTTCTGGGTAATCTTCTAATAATTTTATTAATGATCCACTATGATCTAATTCTGTATGTTGAACTACAACATAGTCTATTTTTTTGTCTCCAATTACTTCTTTTATATTCTCTTTATATTGTTCATAAAAACCATCTTTAACAGCATCTATCACACAAATTTTTTCATCATCAATTAAATAAGCATTGTATGTAGTACCTTTTTTAGTGTTCATTATTATATCGAATATTCTTAAATCTGGATCCTTTACTCCTACCCAATATATATTGTTTTTTATTTTCTCCATAGTCAAATAAATCCCCTCCTAAATAATAACAAAATCAACTTTTTAACAATATCTTGATTTTAGCATAATAATTTTTAATTTACAATATTATCACTGTGAAGATAAAAGAGGACTTATATTTCCTTTATAAAATATATATTCATAATGTAATGCTCTAGTTAAAACCACATATAAAAGCTTTTTATCAAGTTCATCGTTTTTATAAATTTCTTCACTACAGTTATACACTATAGAACAATCAAATTCTAAACCTTTAGTTAAATAAGAAGGTATTACAATTCTGTCTAATTTTATTTCCTTATCTGCTTCTCTTATAAGTGACCATTTGTATTCACTATATTTTTTTAAGTTTTTCATTATTTCCTTACATTCTTCGTAATTTCTTCCGATTATTGCAACACTATTTTTGCCATTACTTAAAACTTTCTCTACAATTTTGTCTATTTTATCTATAAAATCTTTAGTATCACATATTTCATAAATCTTAGGTTTGTCTCCATGTCTTAATACAGGTTGTGCTGGATTCAATGAATTATCCTGTTTTTTTAGAACTTCATTTGCAAAATCTATTATCTCCACTGTAGATCTATAACTTTGAGTTAACGGATTATAATTACATTGATTATTATATACCTTATCTATAACTTCCCTCCAAGAATTTATTCCTTTATAACTATATATTCCTTGACCTATATCCCCTACTATAGTTAAGGAATTTCCTTTACAAATCATATTTGTTACATATAATTGTAAAAAAGAATAGTCTTGAGCTTCATCTATTACTATATGTTTAAATTTTTTCTTATCATCCAATCCTTCTACTAAAAACTTTAAATATAGCATAGCTCCTAAATCATCACTATCTATTATTCCATTTTGAAAATTAGAAGTTACAGATTCTTTTGTATAATTCCAAAGACTCTTTGATATTTTTTTATCATCAATATATTTAAATATTTCTTCATCATTTAACATAGAAACATATAAATTCTTAGTATCTATTCCCTTCCATTCTTTAAAGTATTCTTCTAATTGCTTTTTACTATTTTCTCTTATTTCCTTTTTAAGATTATCTCTTTCATCATAAATTTTAATAAGTTTTTTTCTTCTTTCAATAGAATCCTCCATTTGTTTTTTTAATCTAGCTACCTGGTATTCATATTGAAAGTCTACTTTATCTAAAATAGAAACTATTTTAGATTTTAACTTTAAGTTAAGATATCTTTTAATCTCATCTTTCCTTTTATTAAGAGGAAGATTTATCATGTCTTTGCAATATAATTTTTTTATATCATTTTTAGATACAAGAACATAATTGCAAACTTTTATATCGCTTATTTCTAAATCTTTTTCCTCTAGTGATTTTACATATTTATCAATTATCTTTTTAAATTCATAAGATCCTTTTAAATTACTGCTTTCCGTTATAAAATTTATATCTTCTTTATTTTTACCTTCTAAAATTTCTCCTAGCTTTTTATCTTTAGAAAAAACTTTTCCTTTAATCTTTAAAAAGCTCATTGCCATTTCATCAAAGGTTTGTTGTTTAACTTGGTCTACTCCTAAATTAGGTAAAACTTCTGATATATAATCTAAAAATAATTTGTTAGGAGCTAAAACTAATATGTCATTACCATTTAACTTATCTTTAAATCTATATAAAAGATATGCTAATCTATGAAGAGCTACAGTAGTTTTTCCTGATCCTGCAGAACCTTGAACTATTATAGGGCTATTTTTATCTGCTCTTATTATTTCATTTTGCTCTTTTTGAATTGTAGCAACTACGTCTTTAAGTTTATTACCTATACTTTGTTCTAGATTAATTTTAAGAAATTCATCTACTAATTCTGTTTCTTCTCCTAAAGAAGATTTTAAGATAATTTCATTTATACCCTCATCAAAAATCTTTTCTATTTCTCCATCCTTATAAAGAAACTTTCTTTTTAATGATAATTCTCCATTTATAACTCCTATAGGTGCTTTATAATATGCTTCTCCTTGAGTTCCGCTATAATATAAGTCTGCAATAGGTGATCTCCAATCTATTACAATCTCGTCTCCTGTTTCACTATCTCCTAAACCAAATTTCCCAATATAAAGACTTTCTTTTTCTCTTTTATATTCTCTAAAATCTATTCTTGCAAAATAAGGTTCTTTATACCCATCTTCAAAATGATTTAAATTTTTACTAACTATTTCATAAAGCTTTTTAGATGTTTCAAGTTCTATATCATATTTACCTTTAGCAGCTTTTTTTAAATCACTAATCTTATTTCTTAACTTTTCTTCATCACTTTTTTTAACCTTTGTTTCTTTTAGTATCCATTTTCTTGTTTCTTTAAGTTTTTCTCTTTCAAAATTTAGAGCTTCAGTATCCATTAAATATCACGCTCCTTTTTTATATATAACCTTTTTATTATATACTTTTATTTTTTTTATGTCAAAATTTTTATAAAATATAATTATATTATTTAAATCTAATAATATCTAAACATTAACTTTCTTTTTAGATAAAAAAATAAAAGACTATAAAAAAGATTTCACATCTAAATTTATAGTCTTTAATCTATATAAAAAGAATATTAAATAAAATTAAAATTTATATCTTTATTTCTATATTATATATATTTATTTTAATATAAATATAACTTTTATAATTTAATTAATTAAACATTTTTATTATTTAACTTTTCAAGTTCTAAGGCAAGTTTTGACGCTACTTTAGCATTGTTAAAAACTAACTTTATATTAGATTCTAAGCTTTCTCCTTCAGTAATTTCCTTAACCTTAGCTAAAAGAAATGGTGTAGTTTCTTTTCCTTTTATACCTTTTTCTTCTGACTCTTTTAATGCCTCTTCAATAGCTTTATTGATTTTATTATAATCCATTTCATATTCTTTAGGTATAGGATTTCCTATAACTAGACCACCTTTTAATCCTAAATCCCATTTAGCCTTTATAACTTTTGCTAATTCCTTCTCACTTTCTACTTTATAATCCACTTTAAAGCCACTTTTTCTTGTATAAAAGGCAGGTAATTCTTCTGTTTTAAAACCAACTACAGGTACTCCTTTAGTTTCTAAATACTCTAAAGTAAGTCCTAAATCTAAAATAGATTTAGCTCCAGCACAAACTACTGCTACATTAGTATTTGCAAGTTCCTCCAAATCTGCTGAAATATCAAAGGTATGTTCTGCTCCTCTATGAACTCCACCTATTCCACCTGTAGCAAAAACTTTTATTCCTGCTAAAGAAGAAATTATCATTGTAGCCGCTACAGTGGTAGCTCCATCTTTTTTCTCTGCTACAACAAAAGGTATATCTCTTCTTGAAGTTTTTATTACTGTTTTACTTTTGCCTAAATATTCTATTTCTTCTTTAGTTAGTCCAACTTTAAGTCTTCCATTTAAAATAGCTATAGTAGCTGGAACTGCTCCATTTTCTTTTATAGTCTCTTCAACTTTTAAAGCTGTTTCTACATTTTTAGGATATGGCATACCATGAGAAATTATTGTTGATTCTAAAGCAACCACTGCCTTTTCTTCATCTAATGCCTTTTTTACATCTGGATTAATGTCTAAATAATTTTTTAACATAATCCTACCTCCCTTAAAAATTTATTTATATTATCTATTGATAAATTAGGATTAATTGTATTTTCATGAGAAATAGCCATTAGCGATGCTCCAACTGCAAATTTTACTTTTTCTTCTATATCATAATTTCTTAAATATCCATAAACTAACGCTGCTATAAATGCATCCCCTGCTCCAGTAGAATTAACTACATCTATAGAAAGACCTTTTATTTTACCTTCTTTATTTTCATTTCTATAATATACACCCTCCTGTCCTAATGTAATAAAAATATCTTTTACTCCCTTTTCTAAAAAAAACTTTCCTACCTTTTTCAAATCATCATCATTGTTAATCTTTATTCCAGATAATATTTCTGCTTCTAGCTTATTAGGTTTTATTGTATGAAATCTCCCTATGAAATCCTTTACTTTAATAGCCTTAGTACTAGAAACTGTGTCTAAAAAAATAGGAACTTTAATATTTTCTGTTAAATAATCTAATAAATCTTCTCTTAAATTAGTGTCTAATACAAAAGCTTTTCCTTTGCTTATAGAGTGTTTTATAGTGTTTATATAGTTTATTGATAACTTTTCTAGTATATCCATAGAAGAAATTGCAACTATCATATCACCCTCTTCATTAAGAGTAGACAAATAAGTTGACGTATTTTCTTCTGGAATTATCAAAGAATCCTCCATAGAAAATCCACTCATTTTAGAATCTTCTAAGATTTTTTTGCCATATAAATCATTACCAATGGCAGTAATTAATTTTGTATTTACCTCTAAATTTGATAAATTTTCTGCAATATTTCTTCCTACTCCTCCTAATGAAATCATAGTTTTTCCTGGATTAGAATCTCTTAATATCAATTTTTCATTAGTAAAGCCTTGAATATCAATATTTGCTCCTCCAATAACAACTACGTAGTCATCTTCTTTAACTATATAACCCTTTCCTAAAATCATCCCCTTTTTTTGTAGATTAGTAATGTGTACACCAACTGAAGATCTAGTAATGCCTAAGATGTCAGCAATTTCTCTTTGAGAAATCAAAGGATTTTTTTTAATTAAATCTAAAATCTCTTTTTCTCTTCCAGTCATAGGCCTCTCCTTAATACTTGCTTATTTATTAAATATTTGCTTATATTTTACCATATATTATATTTTTTTCCTATAACTTTTTCTATAATTTTATTATGTTTTTTGAGCATAATATAAATAAGCTTAACTTTAGGAGGTTATAAATATGGAACCTGTAATATTAAAAAAAGATATAGTAATAAATCTAAATAACTACATACAAGGGATGTATATGGGACTCACTTCCTTTGAAGATTTTATAAATAAATCTAAAGACTCAAATTTAAAAGAATTGCTAATAAAAATATATGATTGTTATAAAAATCATACTGAGGTTATATCAAATAGAATAATAGAATTAAATGGTAAAGTGGAAAAATCTCAAGGATTTATAGGTAAAATATCAGAATTTTTTCAAGATATAAAAAATCTAACTATTAATAACGAAATAGAGTTGGTAAAAGAAGTAAAACATTCTATAGACACAGGAACAAAGATGACAGAAACTTTTTTAGAAGAAAATTCATCTTTAGATGATAATACAAGAATTATAATTGATGAATTTATAAGGAAAAATAAAGAATTCTCTAAGGAACTTTCTGATTTTTATAATAAAATATCTTAATTATATAAAATTTTAATTCAAAATAAAAGCAATAAAGAATTAATATTGAATTATTTATAATAATCCAATATTAATTCTCTATATTTTAATCTTCATTATATTTAATAACAATTTCTCTAGCCGCTTCTTTAAAAATATTTACCATAGAAAAATCAAAACCATTTCTAAATACTCCAACTTTAAATTGTTTTAATTCCCTACCTAGAGTTTCTAAATCATTATAGTTTAAAATATATCCATTTTCTTCATTCAGTACTTTTTTTACTCCTAAATCTCTATAGGAGCCAAAAACTGTTTTTGTAACTATAGACCCATTTAATTTTTTATACAATTCAACTCGTTTTGTTTTATATTCAGTAGATTGATTTTCTTGTCTTTCCTTAATTTCTTTTTCAAATATAAGCTTTCCTTTAAATTTTTCCTTTTCAAATATAGGAAATATATTATCTTCTGCTTCTCTTATTGCAGTAACCTCTATATTATCAAGTTTAGTATCATCAATTCTTTCTTCCACAAAACTTTCAATGGCATTGGAGATTAGAGTATAAACAGACATGTCATTTTCTTTTGCGTATTGTTCTAGCTTCTTATATAAAGGTATATCTTTTGCTGTTATGTATATGGTTTTTTTGATTCCTTCATGTTCTGTCTTTATCATAGAAGATCTGATGTCTCTATCCATTTGAACCTTCCCTCCTTCTTTATGTAATATATCTTTTACAGCTAATATATATTAAATATTTTATTTTACACATTATTTCAATATTGCTACTTTCTTATTCTCGTACGGTTTCCCCCTTTACTTAAAAATATTATTCTATTTAGTTAGAATATATAAGTAATATTTAATTTTTCTCAATATAAAAAGAAAGTAGAGAATTTTAAATTTAAAATACTCTACTTTCATAAAAACTTATAAATTATTCTTCCTCACAAACAAGTTCATACATTTCTATAGCTTTATCTACATACATTATACCCTCTAGATGATCTACTTCATGGCAAAAACATCTAGCAAGTAACCCTTCCGCTTCGTATAAAACTTTTTCACCTTTTTCATTTAAAGTTTCTAATTTAACTTTTTTAGGTCTCTCTACAATACCTTCATATCCTAAATAACTTAAACAGCCTTCATAGCCTTCTTCTTTTCCTTCTTTATAAGTTATTACTGGATTTATTAAAACTATAGGTTCAGAACCATCTCTTAAATCTATAAAAACCACTCTTTTATTTACTCCAATTTGAGGAGCTGCTAATCCAACACCATCTACTGAATATAAAGTATCCTTAAGATCTTTTATTAATTTTTTTATATTATCATCTATTTCTGTTATTGGTTCAGAAATATTTTTTAAGCACTTAGCTCCTAATTGAACTATTTCTCTTATAGCCATAATATTCTCCTTTCAATAAACAAAATGCTAAAATAAGTATTATCCCCTTTATGTATTATACAAAAATACTAAAAGGATTTAAAGGTTATCTTTAAATCCTTTTAGTGTCTCTATTATAATCTATCAAAATTACTATTTATAAATCTTTTATAAATATTTTTTTCATTAATGATTTTATGATTTATTCTTTCATTTAATCCTTGAATCCTATTCATTGAAATATAATTTAATTTGCTTAAAAAAGCTAAACTTAATATTATTAAAAATAATATTAATAAACTTTTTAAGCTAAACTTAATTTTTAAATTTCTTTTAGATAAATATTTTGATCCTAATAAAACCTCTATTCCTAATAATATAAAAATTATAGGCCATAACTTTATTAAAAAAATTATATTATTAATTTTATATATATTACTTATAATTATTTCAATTATAAAAAAAACAAGTGATATTATAAGTGTTATAGTGCCTATCCTTTTATACCTCATGTTATTCTTCTTTTCCTTGCTCTACTTCATAATCCATTTCATATTCTTTCTTTTCTTCCACTTGTTCATCTTTGTCTTTTATTAATAAAGTTTTAATGCCTATCAATATTAAAAATAGAGAAACTATTCCTGTTACTACATATTGCTTAATACGAATTGCTAATTCATAGTTTAAAAATTCATCTATTAAATTATTTCCTAAAAGTAAAATCCCCACCAAAATAAGTAATATACCTAAAACTTTATTTAAAAAATTATTATTTTTATTTAAAACTTGAAAAACTTCATCAGATTCATTGCATAAATCATTTTTATTAGAAATTATATCTATTATAGAATATACTATTACTACTGGAACTAAAAGCTTAAAAATTCCTATAGGAATAATTGATGCAAATAAGCAAACTATAAAAAATACTTTAAATATCATATATGCCTTTTCTTTAAACCCTAAGTAATAGTGACCTGCTCCTGGTAAAACACATAATAGTATTGATATTAATTTTTTATTTTCTTCTTCTTTTCTTAAATTATCACCTAAATTTATAATTCCTTTATTAATATTATCTGTAAATATATATGCATCTACCGCTGAAAAAATCCATATACACATATTTAAATTAAAAATTAAATCTCTATAATTAAATGATTCAAAGGAACTTCCTAATGCAAAATTTGATAAAAAAAACATAGAAAAAAACGCTATTAGAAATATTGATCCTCTTTCATTTAAGCCTAAATAAAACTGTCCTCCTCCTGGTATTATAGAAAATAAAACTGATTTAAATTTACTTTTCATTCTCTCCCTCCTCCTTATAACTATATAATACTTTGGAAAACTTAATATTTATTTACATAATTTCTTAATATTTTCTTAAAAATTATATAAAAGTCATTCTTAAAATAAAATAGTGCATTAATTAATTTTATAATTAATGCACTATTTTTAAAACTTATTTTAAAATTAAGTTTATAAATTAATTTATAATTTTAGAACTACTATTAAAATTGATATTAGAGATAACACTCCACTAATAAGACAAACACATAATAATACCTGCTTTGTACTAAGTCCTTTTCTTTGAAGTCTATAATGTATTTGACTTCTATCTGCTTGATATACAGGCTTTCCTTCAGTAAATCTTTTAAAAACTACAAATAAATTATCAAATATAGGAACTCCTAATGCTAAAAAAGGAATAAGTATAGACATTATAGTAGCTTGCTTAAAGGCTCCATCTAAAGCTATAATAGCTAAAAGAAACCCTAAAAAGTTAGCGCCAGAATCCCCCATGAATATTTTTGCTGGAGGTCTATTATATCTTAAAAATGCCAATATACATCCAACTAATATAATACACATAATAGCAGAATCATATTGATGCATAGCTAAAGCTACAACAAATAACGTAGTAGCTGATATTGAAGTAATTCCTCCTGCTAATCCATCCATACCGTCAGACCAATTAACAACTGTAGTAACCCCAAAGATCCAAGTAATAGTTAATATATATTGTAATAATATAGGTAAAAGAATATAATGACCATCAAATGGATTTGTAACACCTTTAAATACAATACCACTAAAATATATAATATTAGCAGCTATTAATTGTATTACTACCCTAGGTAATATTTTAAATTCTTTTCCTCTTGATTTATAGTAGTCATCTACAAGTCCAATAGAAAGGACTAAAAAAGCAGCAACTACAATACTTATTTTTTCCTCTAAATTATCATGTACAAAAAATAGATAGCAAATACTAAATCCTACAAACATACCAAGTCCACCTACTAATGGAATAGCTCCTTTATGCTTCTTTCTTTCTGTAGGCTTATCTGTAAAACTATATCTTTTTGCTAATTTCATAAAAAAAGGCATAGTTAAATATACTATTATAAATGATGCTATTAATGCAATTAAGTATCCTAACATACTTATTCTCCTTCTAAATCTTCATCTTAATTGTTATAACCTAATTTACAAATATAAATTAATTTAAAAATACACTTATACTATATCATATTTTTGATAACATTTTCTAAAAAATCAATAAAACTTTATATTATTTATTTTTATATGTATTAATTTTATTATTAAAATTAAAGATACTTTCCCTAAGAAGTATTAATATAAAATCTTTATATTAAAATTATATATTAATACTTAAAAAAGAAAAAGTATCTTTTAGTTATTTATTAAAACTTAAATTATATTTATATTTCCTATAATTTCATTTTCTTTTAGTCCATCTGAAATTGCATTCTTAAGAGAACTTACTATAACTTTTTTAACTTCCCCTTCTACTTGAGCTTTAACTATATCACTTGTTCCAAATAATGATGCTACTGCTTTACCTTTGTTTTTCTCCAATATATCCTTATGATTTTCAATATTAATATTAATAGTTATTGTAATCATTTTTCACCTCTTATTAAATTTCAACATTTAACTATATGAGGAGAATTATAATATTATGATATTCTTTTTAAATAAAACTTTTTATAAAATTAAATTTATAATTTTAATAATATTATAACCATTATTTTTATAAAAATTTATTTCTTTTTATTCTTTAAATAAGGATTTATTTTTGTGCAAATTTTCTGTTAACATTAAATATAGTATTGTAATAACCGGTTTTATAACATTTATTTATAATTAATTTATGTATATAAATAAAAATCTTTTTCCTTAAATTTATTTTTATATAATTAATCTAATCTTATTATAAACTGCTATTGTTTCAATGATTTTGTTATTTAATAAGATTATATCTAAAGCTTAACTTTTCACATAATCTTTATACAAACTATAATTAAAATATTTTCATATCCAATTAAAATCATCATTTTTATCTTTTAAGATATATATTTTCTGTCTATTATTACCTTTAACTTTTTAACATTAGCTTTTTTATTAAAGAATTCCTTTATTTTTTATCTTCTCCGTCTTTACATACAACGTTAAAAACATGCCATGAATCCGTTCCTTCTCTCTTTTTCTCATATTTATAAAGAATTTCTTTGATTTGTCCATTTAATTCTTCAAACTCCTCTGTTGTTAAATAAATTTTTCTATCAACTAAAGATGTAAAATTAATATCATTACCTTTATTTATTCTTTCGGAAACAGAATCCATTACCATATTTTTAGATTTTTCATAAAACTCATTAATAACTGTTAAAACCTGTGACTTATATATTTTTTTGCTATGTTCATTTATATTTTCACCAACTAGTTCATAACTATTAGCTGTTAAATAGTAATACTTTGCTATTATTCCCTTTATTTCTTTTGTTCTAACTAGCTCTATAATACCAGCTTTCTCTAGTTTTTTTATGTGATAATGTACCTTTGCTGGAACTTCTTCTAGTTTATCTGCAATTTCTTTTACAGTTAAAGGTTCTTTATTATTTCTAATTAAAGTTATTATCTTTAGTCTGTAAGGATCGGAATAGGTTTTTATTTGCTCTAAAGTGGTTAACTTAACAATATCTTTCAATTTAATATACCCCCAAATTTTTATTATATTATTCTAAATTCGCCCCATAATTTATAAAAGTATTCACAGCTTATTGAAAACATTAACAGTTTATTTTGATTTAATTATATCATAATTTATACCAGTAAAAAAATATAACATTAAAATTTAAATAAAATAGGTTAATATTTTCATACTTTTTATAAAAAAACCCTAACATTCAAAAGTTATGAATATTAGGGCTTACTTTAATCAATCTTTATTTATAATTTAATAGGAAGTAACTCCTATCCTCTTTGTTCAATCATTGACTTAACTTTCATAAGTCTTGTTAATGCTCCTCTTTCATTTTCGTCAAGCTTCATTCTTATATATTTTATAGTTTCTTGAAGTTGAGGAATTGTCATATACTCAAGTGCATTAACTCTTCTTCTTGTTTTCTCAATCTCATCTGCCATAAGTTGGCATGATTTTTCTACTTCTGCAAGCTCTAGAAGTTTTGGAAGTATTGCATAAAGCTTTGCTAAGGCATCATCTAATTCTGCTGAAGTATTGGCAAATCCATAAGGGTATATGCTGCCTTCATCTTCTTCAAGCTGACGCTTAAAGTTCATCATAGGCACATTAACACTCATTATGTTTTTGTTTCCAACCTCAACAGAGATGCTTTCCTTTGGATAAGAAATAGCTTCTTCAAGGAATTCAGAACTCATTACAGCTCTTGCCATAACAAAGTCTTTTAATGATAATTGAAGTTCTCCTTCAACATCTTCTCTAAGCTTATTATTATACTTTACAAGATTTATAAACTGTCTCATAAGCTCATCTTGCTTATCTTTTAAAAGTTTATGACCTCTTGTAGCTGTAGATAATCTTTTTTTAAGCCTAGATAATTCCATTCTGGTTGGATTTACATTTAATCTTGCCATATACTATTCTTCCTCTCCAGCAGGCATATACTTTTCAAGGAATTCATCTCTAATTCTCTTAAGCTCTGTTCTTGGAAGAATTCTTAGAAGTTTCCATCCAAGATTTAAAGTTTCTTCTATAGATCTATTGGATGTAAATCCTTGAGCTACATATTCATTTTCAAAAGCCTCTGCAAACTTAGCATATTTCTTATCAGTTTCTGATAACGCTGATTCTCCTAGGATTGCAACAAGTTCTTTTGCCTGCTTACCTTGTGCATATGCTGAGAACAATTGGTTCATAGTATCTGCATGGTCTTCTCTAGTTTTTCCTTTACCTATACCCTTATCTTTAAGTCTTGATAATGATGGTAAAACATCTATTGGAGGCATTATTCCTCTCTTATATAATTCTCTTGAAAGAATTATCTGTCCCTCAGTTATATATCCAGTTAAGTCTGGAATTGGGTGAGTTTTATCATCTTCTGGCATAGTTAATATAGGAATTTGTGTTATTGAACCTTCTTTTCCCCTAATTCTTCCAGCTCTTTCATACAATGTTGAAAGGTCAGTATATAGGTATCCTGGATATCCTCTTCTACCTGGAACTTCTTTTCTTGCAGCTGAAACTTCTCTTAATGCTTCTGCGTAGTTTGTTATATCTGTCATAATAACAAGTACGTGCATTCCCTTTTCATATGCAAGATATTCTGCAGTTGTAAGAGCCATTCTAGGAGTTGCTATTCTCTCTACAGCAGGGTCAGATGCTAAGTTCATAAATAGAACTGATCTATCTATTGCTCCTGTTCTAGTAAATTCTTCAACGAAAAATTCAGCTTCTTCGAAAGTTATACCTATAGCAGCAAATACAACAGCAAATTTTGAATCAGAATTTAAAACTTTTGCCTGTCTTGCTATTTGAGCAGCAAGTTGAGCATGTGGAAGTCCTGATCCTGAGAACACTGGAAGTTTTTGTCCTCTAACTAGAGTGTTAAGTCCATCAATTGCTGATATACCTGTTTGTATAAATTCTGATGGATAGTCTCTTGCAACTGGATTTATTGCCTCACCATTTATATCTAATCTTTTTTCTGGTATTATCTTTGGACCATTATCTTTCGGTCTACCCATACCGTCAAATACTCTTCCTAACATATCTTCTGATACGCCAATTTCAAGTGGTCTTCCTAAGAATTTAGCTTTAGTTCCTTTTAAGTTAATTCCTGATGATCCTTCAAAAAGTTGGACCATAGCTTTACTACCATTAACTTCTAGAACTTTACCTCTTCTTTTTTCACCAGAATGCATTTCTATTTCAACTAGTTCATCGTATTTAACACCTTCAACACCTTCAACAACCATCAAAGGTCCTACTACTTCTGTAACTGTTCTATATTCTTTAAGCATCTAGAACCCCTCCTTCGCTGATTAAGTTGTTTATTTCATTTGTTAGGTCTTCAAATATTTCATCTATTTTATTCATTTCAGTTTCTGATATATATTTACTTCTTGCAATCTTATCTCTTACAGGAAGTTCTAATATCTTCTCTAAATATACGCCATTATCTAAAGCTCTATTAGCTTCTTTACCAAATTGAAGAACCAACTTTAACATTTTATATTGCTTATCAAGTGAAGAATAAGTATCAACATCATGGAAAGCATTTTGTTGTAGATAGTCTTCTCTTATAGACTTAGAAACTTCAAGTTTTAATCTATCTCTTTCTGATAAAGCATCTATACCAACTAATCTTACGATTTCTTCAAGGTTTGCTTCTTCTTGTAATAATGCCATAGCTTCTGTTCTTAAATCTGACCAATCTGAAGCTACATTATCATCCATCCAATCTCCCATTTTTTCAAGATATAATGAATATGAATTTAACCAATGGATTGATGGAAAATGTCTTCTATATGCTAATTGTGCATCTAGTCCCCAGAAAACTTTAACTATTCTTAAAGTAGCTTGAGTAACTGGTTCTGAAAGGTCTCCTCCTGGAGGTGAAACTGCACCGATTGCTGTAACTGCTCCTTGTCTTCCTTCATTACCTAGACATACAACTTTACCAGCTCTTTCATAGTAATCAGCAAGTCTTGATCCTAAGTATGCTGGGTAACCTTCATCACCGGGCATCTCTTCAAGTCTTCCTGACATTTCTCTTAAAGCCTCTGCCCAACGAGATGTTGAGTCAGCCATTATTGATACTGAATAGCCCATATCTCTAAAATATTCAGCTATTGTTATACCTGTATATATAGAAGCTTCTCTAGCTGCAACTGGCATATTAGATGTATTAGCTATAAGAACTGTTCTTTTCATTAAGCTCTCACCAGTTTTTGGGTCTTTAAGTTCTGGAAACTCATTAAGAACGTCTGTCATTTCATTACCACGTTCTCCACATCCAACATAAACAACTATTTCAGCATCTCCCCATTTAGCTATCTGGTGTTGAACAACTGTTTTACCAGCACCGAATGGTCCTGGAACTGCAGCAGCTCCACCTTTTGCAACAGGGAAAAATGTATCTATAACTCTTTGTCCTGTAGTCATAGGTTCTATGGGATTTAATTTTCTTTGGTATGGTCTACCTTTTCTTACAGGCCATTTTTGCATCATAGTTAATTCTTTTTCACCTTTTGATGTTTCTACAACACATATTGGTGTATCTATAGTAAATGATCCTGATTTAATATCTTTAACTGTTCCTTCTACTCCAAAAGGTACTAAAATCTTATGAAGTACAACTGCAGTCTCTTGAACTGTTCCTATTATATCTCCAGTTTTAACTTTATCTCCAGCTTTAACTGTTGGATTAAAGTCCCACTTCTTTTCTCTATTTAATGAAGGTACTGAAACTCCTTTTGTTAAAAAGTTACTTTTTGCAGCCTTCATAAATGCATCAAGTGGTCTTTGAATTCCATCGAACATTGACTCTATAAGTCCTGGTCCTAATTCAACACTAAGTGGCTCTCCAGTAGTTATAACTGGGTCTCCTGGTCCTATTCCTGATGTTTCTTCATAAACCTGGATTGAAGCCTTATCGCCTCTCATCTCAATGATTTCTCCGATAAGTCCCTTCTCTCCAACCTTAACAACGTCATATATATTAGCTTCATCCATTCCTTCAGCAACAACTAAAGGTCCAGATACTTTAATGATCTTTCCGGTCTTCAAGTTACCTACCTACTTTCTATAAAATATTAACGCCAACTGCTTTTTCTACGTTATCACTAATTCTTTGCATTCCTATATTTAATGTTCCTTGATTGCTTGGAATTAATATCACAGCAGGAAGTATTTTTTTATTGTATCTTTCTATTGTTTCTTCTATATCTTTTGCAACTTGTTCAGTTACAAAGATAACTGCGTAATCTCTCATTGCTAGTCTGTCAATAGTCTTTTTTGCTTCTTCAGCTTCAACTACTGGGAATACATCTATTCCTAATGCTTTAAAAGCTAAAACTGAGTCTTTGTCACCAACTACTCCAACTTTTTTATACATAACTATCACGCAGCCTTTCTCTTATAACTTCCTCAGTAATATTATTGAGTTTGCCAACCATGATTATTCTTACATCTTTAATTTCATTTTCTTTAGCGTACAAGTATGCTAATAATGGTTCTATGCCTAAACTAACATATTTCGCATCTTTCATTAAAGCCATTATATAGTTATCACTTAACTTTTCTAAAAGGCTTACAGAACCTGTTTTAGAATAAGATTCTATACCTTGCTTTAAAACTTCTGAGTAATCAGTATATGATAATTTTCCAGCTATATTTTCAACAGAATCGTTAAGTAAAGCTATTAATTTATCATTATCAATTGCTCCTCCTTCAATTAAAACTAATGAAAGGAAGTCTCTTGATTTGTTCTGCTTTTTTACTCTTAATAAAGTTTTTATATTAGTTAAATCTATAAGACTTTTAATGTATTTATTTAAGAAATTATCATTAACTTCTTTAACTATTTCCCTCATATGTTCAAACATATATTTATCTAATATAATATCAACTCTTTGAGGATCTTTATGAGATGCAAAATCTTCAAAAGCAACTTCTATACCCTGTCTCATAATTGGATGTAAATCTCTATATGCTTCATTATCTATAGCATATTTAAGTTTTCCAACATTTTCAGTACCAACTGGTATTGCCATATGGGAAAAATCCTTTTCTAGAATTTTTCCCTTAACAAATACTTTAGCATTATGGTAGTCATACTTTAAACTCATGACATCCATTATCTTTTTTTCAGGGCTTATTTCATAAAGAAGATTATATACTCTTTTTAATTCTTCACTAAGAACTATTTCATAATCTTCAGCTCTTTTTACATTAGTCATAACATTGACATACTCTGTTTCCTGTAAAACTTTTAAAACCTCTTGAGCAGAGGATGCTTCTATCATTCTGTCAATTTTGGCTTTATCAAGGAGTTTGGTTTCATAAACCCTAATTCTTGGAATTACTTGGGTAAATTCCATTACATCCATGTGTTACCCTCCTTAATTAAATAATACATTTGCTACATCGTATTCTAAATCATCTTTCATAGAACTTACTAAAGCTTCAAAGGTATTATTTATTTCTATACCATTTTTCTCTAGTATGAATCCGCCCTTAAATTGGCCAATTTCATTACTTAATTTTATAGAACCTTTTTTACCTTTAATTTCTAAATCTTTATTTAATTCTGAAATAAATTCTTTTGATACTATATTCTTACCATTAGAATTTAATATAAGATTTTCATCTCCAACAATATCGCTGTTTAATATAGTTTTCTTTAAAAAGTTTAAAAACTCTTCTTTTGAAAGCTTACATAAACCTTCTACTGCTTCATCAAAAACCTTAGATATAATTGTCTGCTTTCCTTCAAGCTTTTTATTTCTAACTTGAAGCTCTGCATTAGAAATTATTCTTTCTTTTCTAGTTTCTGATTCTCTTTTAGCTTTTTCTAAAATTTCAAATTCTAGTTGCTTAGCTTCATTAACCTTTTTCTCTATTATTTTATTCTTCTCTGCATTAGCACTTTCTAATATTTCATTACTTTGTACTTTTGCTTCTTCAAGTATCCTACTTGTTAAATTTTCTAAATTAGCCATTACGCTTCACTCCAAACTATTTTATGAATAGAACCATAAATAATGATGCAACGAAACCTAAAACAGCATATGTCTCAACCATAACAGCGTATATAACACCCTTCATTACATCGTTTGGTCTCTTAGCTAGTATTTGAACACCAGCTGCAGCAACCTTACCTTGCCATATAGCTGATCTCCATCCTGCTATAGCAACTGGTAAACAAGCCATGAAATATTTAAGTCCTAATCCTAACTCTGGAGCATCTCCACCAAAAATACCAATCTTTGTGAATAATAATAGTGCGATAACGAAACCATATAAACCTTGTGTACCTGGTAGTGCAACTAATATAAATGTTTTACCAAATTTGTCTGGATCTTCTGCCATAAGTCCTGCTGCCGCTTGACCTACTATTCCTATACCTTGTGCAGATCCTATACCTGCTAATCCTACTGCTATTGCAGCTCCTAATAATGCGAAAATCATACCGTTTGTTCCATTTGCAAAGAATTCAATCCATGTATTCATTTAAAATATTCCTCCTCTATTTTGTGATCTTTATATATTTGTCAGAAAGCTTAAATGGAGTAAATTTCTTTCCTCCACCTTCATAGAATTTACTGAAAAATTCTAAGTATTGTAATCTCGCTGCATGGACATATGAACCAAGAGCATTTATTAATAAGTTAAATGTGTGAAGTCCTAAGAACATAAATGGTGCTAAAAGATACTTAGCTGGTGATGGTACAAGATTTATAATTAGATTTAATGCATTTGCTATAAATCCTGTTGCAAGACCTAGTGCTAATAATCTTGAATATGAAACTACATCTCCTAAGTAACCAGTAATTCCATAAACACCATAAATTCCTCCACCTATTTTTCCACCTAATGTAGGCGCTGTTCTACCTTGAGTTAATAATAATCCTACTAATCCAAGGGCCATTAGTATTCCACCTATTCTTCCACCAACTCCAACTAAAAGTAAAATGGCTCCTATAAGTGTTAAATACCATGTTAATACATCATATATAGCATCTTTTATTTGTCCTGATTTTATTAGCATATATCCTTTGATTCCTAGTCCTATAAATATATGAACTACACCAAATGCTAATGATAAGATAAATATTGTAGTAATATCTTTAGCAGGATCTAATAGGTAAGGTACCTTTATACCAAAATAAACTGGTAGTAAATCTCCAAACCATCCTCCATATATAGCTCCCCAAACTACTGTTGATATTCCAGCGAAGAAGAATAACTTATATGTTTTTCTTTTCTCCTCATCTTTTACCCTAAATAAAGCAAAAGCTGATGCTGCAACAATCATTAATCCATATCCTGCATCTGAAAGCATCATGCCAAAAAATACAAAATAGAATATTGCAAGTATTGGTGTTGGGTCCACTTCTGTGTATTGAGGCATACTATACATTTCAATTAAACCTTCAAATGCTGAAGAAAATTTACCATTTTTAAGTTTAATTGGAACTTTTTCATTTTCCTCTTCTTTTACAGCTTCAAAGACTAAATAATAATTATCTCCTACTGCTTCTTTAATAGCAGCTTCTAATTCATTATTGTCTTCTTCAATATTCCATCCACAGATAGTTATAACTTTCTCTGTCTTTAGGAAGTTTTCAGTGGCATTAAATCTTATAATTAGATTATTATAGTAATCATAAGCCATTTGTAAGTCATCTCTTTTATTAGCAAATGACTTAATGCTCTCCTTTATTTCATCTTCCTCTTTTAATAAAGTTTCTATTTTTTTATTATATTCTTTTATTAAAGAGGTCGGCATTTGATCATAAACAAGAGCAAAAGAAGAAAAACCATTTTCCTTTAATATTTCTGATGCTATATCTTTATCATTATGATTAACTAAGATGAATATATATGCATCTTGGTTATCCCTATTTAATATTTCATAATAGCCATCAGTTATCTCTTCTTTTAGTTCTGAGATAAGTTTTTCTTCATATTGTTTTGAGAAAGTTCCTAAAAAATATGAAGTATACTTTAATTCTTTAATTGAACTAAAAGGAGCATCAAAATTCGCCCATTTATCTAGGGTAGCGATTTCAGTTCTAAGCTTTGTAACCTCGTTAGAAATCTCATTTAATCTTACTTCTTTTTCTTTTAAAGTATTGCATACCTCTTGCCAATCACTTTTCTTCATCATATCATTTAATGTGCTATATCCTATACTTTCTTTATCACTAAGCATAGTCATTAGTCCACTTTTTTTAGGAGCATATTCTTGAAGAAGATCTAAGGTGAATTTTATTTTTAAAAGGTTATCCTCAAATTCAACGCAACTTGTTCCTACTGAATCTTTATTCAATCCTTTTAATATTTCGATCTCCTCTTCAATTCCATCCTCCTGAAGATTGATGAATTGAACTCCTTGGAAACTTTGAATAGCTTCCAGAAGTTTTGCCTTTTGTGACTCAAAGGAGAGTAATGTAAATTTATTCATTTTAACTATTGCCATGAATATTCACGATCCTCTCAATCACTATTTTAACTCCGTCATTTATTTTGTTCTTAGGAACATCATAAATGGCTTTTGTTTCTTCCTCTCCTTTTTCAAGGATAGGTTTTGCTTGTTTCTCCCCTAAAGCTATAGCCTCTTCCATTATTTTTTGTGCTTTAGCTTTAGCATTGTTAATTATTGTCTTATAAGTTTCTTCACCTTCAGCCACAGCATTATTTACAATTTCTTTACTATCGGCCTGAGCTTTTTTTAAAATGTCATCTGCTTCAGCTTCAGCTTTTTTAATCTGATTAATTGCCTCTAATGCCAAGATCTCACCACCTTTAGAATAGATTTAAGAGTATATATATTAATACTTTATATAGTATTAATTACGTCTTATACTATAGTATTATACAGTTTTTTAATATTTTTTCAACCTTTTAGTATTAATTAAATTTCTATTATTGTTATTATTTTACCATTTTCCTTATTAAAATCTAGTTTTACTTAATTAAATTATATAAATCTATAATTTTTTAAATATTATGCCTATTATAAATCTATTTGAATATTTTTTCTATATTTAAAAAATTCACAAATTTAACAATTTAGAAATATATTCAGAAGATAAGATTTAGCAAAAGCTAAATCTTATCTGTTATATCAATTATATTATTACAATTTTCTTCATCAAATATTAGATAACAGGGAGAAAATTTTATTTTGTTATTATCTATGTATTCTGTTATGTCTAATCTAAATCTTTCTATATGATATCTCTTCTTTTCAAAATTTTCATTAACAAAAAATCTAATTTCTCTTTCTTCTTCTTTTTTCATATCTCTTATTAGAAAATCTGGAAGCCATTTTTTCTTATTAAACATTAAATAATCATACTTTATTAATTCCTTTAATACATCCTCTTCTTCTCTATTAAATTTATCTTCGTTAAAATCTAAAAATACTTTATAGTATTCTACATTGCCAATATTTCTATTAAAGTATCCTTTTTTCTCAAAAAACTCCCCTAATTCATAGTAAAAATCAAAAGGAGTGCTAAATTTAGGTTTAAAGAAATTTATTATAGTGTTAAATTTTTGTGAATTATAATATTTGTCTAATACTGCTTCTACTCTTTTTAGTTTCATTAAATCTTCATAAGATAAATCTTTAGATTTTATAATCTCATAAGGAGCATATGGTGAATATATTATTCCCCACTTTTCAGCTTCCATTCTCATTAATGATCCTTTTAAAAGTTTTAAGAATCCCAATTGAAGTTCATCTGGACTTATAGAGTAGACATCATTAAAAGAATTTCTAAAGGAATTATAATCTTCACCAGGAAGTCCTGCTATTAAATCTAAATGCTGTATAACATTTTTTCCTCTCTGTACTCCTAAGACTTTTTCTTTTATATGCTCAAAATCTATAAACCTATTTATATTTTTTAAAACTTCATTATTAGTAGTCTGTACTCCAACCTCTAGTTGAAATCTTCCTTTTGGTGCTTTATTTAATATTTCTATTTCATCTTCCTTTAATATATCTGCTGCGATTTCAAAATGAAATCTTGTTTCTGTATCTTGTTTGCTTAAAAAGCTCCAAATCTCTTTTGTATAGTCATGATTACAGTTAAAAGTTCTATCAACAAACTTTACAAGTCTTACTTTTTTGTCTATAAAAAATTTTAATTCCTTTTTCACTCTATCTATCGGTAAAAATCTTACCCCTTTTATTGTAGATGAAAGACAATATTTGCAATTAAAAGGACAGCCTCTTGATGCTTCATAATAAATTATTTTATTTTCAAAATTATCCTCTTCATTATATGGAAAAATTAGTTTATCCATATCCATTTGAGGTCTTATTCCTCCATAAGAAATATCTCCATTTTCTTTTTTTACATACAATCCTTTTATAACTTCTAGATTTTCACCTTTTATTTTCTTTTCTATAAATTCTTTATATGTTTCCTCTCCTTCTCCCTCTATTACATAATCTCCAGAGGAATTTTTTAAAAATTCATCACTATTAAAAGACACCTCCGGTCCTCCATAAAGTATTTTTATGTTTTCATCAATTAACTTTATAAGTTCTGATAGTCTGTTTACATATTCCATATTCCATATATAACATGAAAAGGCTATAATATCTGGTTTTTCTTTCATAATCTCTTCAGTTATTATTTCTATTCTATCATTAATAGAAAATTCTCTTATTTTACTTTCATAATTTAAATCCTTAGTATATGCTTTTAAATATCTTACAGCTAAATTACTATGGATAAACTTTGAGTTTACTGCTGTCAATAATACCTTCATCTTTTACGCTTCCCTTCCTTTTTCCTTTAATAAAATATATTTTATCACAAACCTTTATCTCTTCTATAAAAAAATATTTTTCAATTAATTTTACTGCATCTTCCATTTTAAATTTATTAAGAAAATTAAAATCTTTATAAAGAAACTCTTTTTTATCTTCTCTAGGTAAATTAACCGTTATTTTAGTAGAAACTATTTCCTTAAACTCTTTTTCATAATCCCATATATATAAATATCCATCATGAATAATTAAATCATATATTTGTTTTATAAGTTTATCCCTTCCTCCTAAAATACCAAATTTAGATAAATTAAAAAATAAGATGCCATTATCAAATTTCTCTTTATCTTTAGGACTTTCTATCCCTTCATAATAATCTACACAGACTTCATCATCAAAGGTTTTCGATAAAGTATATATTATACCATAGTTTTCTTCTCCAATATCTAATATGTCACCATTTATTTTTATATTACTCAAATCTATATTAATAATTTGTTCATTTTTAATTTTCTTTTCTAATTCTTTTTTAAATGATTTTTCTTCATTTTTAAAAGAGAAATCTTTTAAATGATTTTTTTTATATTCATTTATTTTATCTTTAATGGTTTTATTAAATAAACTTTTTTTCATAACGTCCCCCATTTCTATATTTTTCCATATTTTATAATTCTACATAAAAAAAAGAATTCCTTTTAATATAAGGAATTCTTAATAAACTCGTCATAGAACCAAGCTAAGTAACCTGCTGTTGTTCTTTGTGCCTGTTTTAAAGTTCTTATTGAAATATTATAATATCTTTTATCTTTATCTTTTATTCCTATATATGTCTCATAAACACTATAGGCAACTTTAGCATTAGCTCTTATATAGTCATCAATTCTTTTATAAATTATAGCTCCCTTTTCTACTGCAAAATCATAATCATTAAATAACTTTGATATAATCCAAAGCTCGTAACTCCTATGACTTTTTAGAAGCTTATTATTAACATGCTGAGGTACTGTAGAATCTTGTATTAAATGACATGCTGCTCCTAAATAAAACATGGCTTTTTCAAAATCGCCTTTTTCTATATAACTTATAGCTTTATTATGATATTTTATGCACTCATCTAAAGCATTAGAAAATCCATAAAGTCCTTTTTCCTTAGAATAATGAAAAAAGTGATTTGTGCTTTTAAAATCTTGATCCGCCCAAGAAACTCCTTCATTTAAATTTCTTACATACTTTCTATAAAACTCACTAGTTATAGTATATCCATCATTATTTAGTATTTGAATCGCTTGTAAATTAATAAACTTATGGACTATACAAGTAGTTTTTACAGCTACCTTTTTTATTGGATTTACAGCAAACATAACTCCCTTTGCTACTTTTCCATAAGTTTTTTCAACTTTCTTCATCTTTTTCCCTTCTTTGAATAAATATTAGCTTTACATAATGATAACATGTTTTGTAAAAAAATCCTATAAACATATTTTAAACTTTATATCGCCTTATTCTTATATCGTTTTTATTATATTATCTCTACAGAAAATATAATATTTTTTTTGTTACTTAATAAATATAACTTATTTTTAAATATCCTAATATCTTTAATGTCTTCATCATCTTTAAAAGTTATTATATCATCAATAAGGCAATCATAAGTTAAGGTACTAAGTTTTTTATCTTTCTTATCGTAAAAATAAATTTTTTCTACCTTATTTAATTCATTCATTTTATCTATAACTAAAGCTTCTAATGATCCTAAATTATTATGATTATAAAAAGCTTTAGGAATCTCTGTAGTTGGATGATTATCTAATATGAATTCTCCTCTTTCCCCATTTACTAGAAACTTTTCTGATGTTATAGGTTCTCCACCACTATAATCAGGCCACCCATACCATTTATTTTCTTCTAATTTATATAAATAATCATTATCTCCTTCTATAGCTCTTACTCCTATATTATCCATTCCCTCTATTATAGAATAAATTTCACCTTTTGAATTAGTATCCCAAGACTTAATATTTTTTATACCCCAACTAAATAAATTGCTTTTTTTATTTTTTAAAGAATATTTAATAACTACTCCATTTCCCGGAAAATTACTATTTATAATTTGTCCTTTTATTCCCCCACTACCATAAGGTAAAAAGGGACCTGTTATATTTTCTCCAAAATTTATTCCACTTAAAGTTAAAGGTTTAGGAGATAAATCATATACCATTCCTTTTTCTTCTAAATTTTCAGCAACTCCAGAATTAGTTACTGTTCCTATACTAATATATATATTATCAGAAGATGCTAAAATTTTAGTTTCATTTAATTGTCCATAAGTAGGTAAATTATTCATAAGTACTTCTGTTTCCATATTATTTAAATCTAAAACTTTAAAATAATTTCTATCTATATAATATATCTTATTCTTTAGATATCTCATTGAAGATATCTTAAAAGAATCATCTTTTATTAATTCCTTAACTACTCCATTAGAATATATAGCTTCTATACCCTTTTCCTTTGCTAAATATAAGTTTCCCTCTTCATCAAAATCTAAGGCTACACCTTTATCTATTCCCTTATAAACTACTTTAATTTTACAATTTCCTTTTAAAATATCTATTTCTTGATTTTTAGTTAAAAATAAAAATCCTAATGCTAAAGCTAAAATTAATATAAAAGCACTACTGACTTTTAAAATTTTCTCCAACATTCTCACTCCCTTCAAAATATTTATATTTTTAACTCCCTAGAATAATTCCTTTATAAAGTTTAAATTTGAATATTCGTCCAAGCTTTTGAATATTAGTTTAATATTGAACAATATTTTAGGAGTGAGAAATATATGAAAAATAATTTTTATAAAAATACTATAGTATTAACAGCTTCTAATGTTACTGTTGGAATTTTAGGTTTTATATTTTCTATATATCTTTCTAAAATTTTAGGTGCAGAAGGAATGGCTTTATATAGTTTAGTTATGCCAGTTTACAATTTATTTATAGCTTTAATGACTGCAGGAATAATAGCTGCTATTTCTAAAGTATCTGCTATTTACTCTTCTGAAAATGACTATGGTAATCTTTTTAAAACTATAAAAACTGTATCCACATTTAATATTATATGGGCCATTATAATTGGCATTTTAGTATTTAGTTTTGCAGATTTCTTAGGTACTAATTGGATTAAAGATCCTAGAACTATAAATGCTATTAAGGTTACTTGTCCTGCAATGATTTTTATAGCTCTTTCTAACATATTAAAGGGATATTTTTATGGTACATCTAAGCTTTTTGTACCATCTTTTATAGATATCTTAGAAAAAGCTTTAAGAATCTTTATAATTTCCTTATTAATTTACTTTTTAAAGGCAAAATCACTTTCATCTTTAGTTACTGTTGCTTACGTTGCTTTATGCATCGGGGAACTTCAAAGCCTTATTCTTTTATTTTTATATTATAGAAACCTAAAAAAAGATATTATTGTTTCTTCTAAAAAAAGAGAAAGTAGACTTCAGCTTTTAATGGACGTATTGGTAGTTTCTTTTCCCCTTTGTATTACTGGATTTTTAAACAATATATTCTATACAATTTCTGCCTTAATTGTTCCAAGAAGATTAGTATCTTCTGGATTTAAATATGGAGCTGCTCTATCTATGATAGGTAAATATAATGGTATGGCTTTAAATATAGTTACTTTCCCTGGTGTTATTATAAATTCCTTAAATACTTTACTAATACCAGATTTATCTCAAACTATGAGTGAAAAAAATTATTATGCTGTTTCCAAAAGAATAAGAGATGTTTTAAGATTAGTTTTTTTAATAGGAATTGGTACTACAGTTTTATGTTTATCTATTCCTGATTCCTTAGGACAAATGTTTTTTTCTAGAAATGACCTTGGTTTATATATAAAAGCTGCTGCTATAACTGCTCCAATTCAATTTTTATCATTAACTATGTATGGAATATTAAATGGACTTGGAAGACAAGGAATTTTACTTAGAAATACTATTATTACAGAAACTTTAGAAATTACCCTTTTATTTATTTTAACTGGAATTTCTCGTATTAATATTTTTGGATACTGTATAACTGCTTTAATAGTACATTCTTTAAGTTTAATTCTTAATTTATATGAAACTAATAAAGTTATAGAAATAAACTTTTCTATAATAAACATAATAATATTTATTTTAGTTGGTGTATTATTTTATTTTTCTTTATCAATCATTTCTTCCCTATTGATTAACACTAATGTCATTTTCAAAAATGTATTATTCATACTTATAACCTTTATATTTTTTGTACTTTTTGCTTTAAAATATAAAATAAGTGAAGATTAAAAATATAAAAAATCTGTGAATTAGAAAATAATTTTTTCTCAATTCACAGATTTTTAATAATTATAGTATTTAAAGTTATTAAAAAACTATTTTTAAGGAATTTAGTTAAACTTTAATATATATTTATAATTTAAAAACTCTAAATAATTATCTTAATCTTTTCTTCATAAACTTAGGAAGCATTCTTAATAACCTAGGTGATAAAGCATTTATTTCTCTTTTTCTTATACCGCCCAAATATATCATAACATAAAGATATGTGATTCCACCTAAAATAATTAATACTGTTAATGGAATTACTTCTTGAAATCTTCTCATTCCTCCAAAACCTAATAAATTAAAAATATATTTAGTTCCATACAAAACTAATCCCATACATAAAGAACTAATTATTGGTTTTAAAGAAAGCTTTATTAAAGAAATTCTAATTTTTAATACTGAACATATTTTTTTGTGATTTATTAACATAGGTATCAAGAAACATAATATTCCACCTAAGACAGCACCATAAATATTAATTTTATACATTCCTACTAAAATATAATTAGAAATTATCTTAAGAATAATTCCTATACTTAAAGATACTAATAAAAAGTAAAATTTATTTATACTTTGAAGTACTGTACTTTGAATTTGAACCATAGCCATAAAAACTACAACTATAGAACCATAAAGCATAAGTTCATTACCTTCTATTGTATTAAATAATACTGTATAAACTTCTTTACTTAACATAGATAAAGCTAGAGCCGCTGGAATAGCTACTGTAAAGCTTATTCTTATAGTAAATATTAAATTATCCTTTATTCCTTTTCTATCCTTTAAAACATAAGATTTTGTTATTATAGGAAGTATAGCCGTTGCTAAGGCTGTTATTATTATAAGAGGAACATATAATAAGTTCTTGTAAAATCCTAAAACCCCATATAATATATCTGCTTCTTTATGATTAAATCCTGCAGATAAAAGTCTAGCATTTACTATAAACATATCTATTAAAGCTCCTAAATTTTGAAGTCCAGCACTTAAAGTTATTGGAAATCCATACATAATTAACTTTTTAATTATTACAGAATTTCTAGTTCTCTTTTTAGATTTATCTATTTTATAAGCTTCTCTATCTAATCTTTTTTTATAATATACATATATTAAAAAGTATACTGCTAATAAAGCTCCTACTGAGGTTCCAATAGTTCCTCCTGCACTACCTAAATTAACTCCATATTTAATAAGAAAGGCTGCGCAAATTAAGCTTACAAAAACATTGAAAAATTGTTCTAATACCGTAGATATTGCTAAAGGCGTCATTAAATTTTTACCTTGGAAATATCCCCTATATGCACACAAAACAGAAGTTATAGCTACTGCTGGTGCTAATGTCATAAGGCCATATACAATATTAGGATTTTTTGATTTTATTGAAACATAGTCTGCACTTACCATTAATATAACTGTAATTATAGTACCTACAATTAAAAGTAGCGTTCTTGCTATTTTAAAGGTTCTTACTGCATCTTTATGTTGACCTAAAGTAGTAAGTTCAGATACATATTTAGCAATAGCAGTTTGCATTCCTAAATTAGTTAAAGCATAAAAAAATACAAATATTTCATAGGTTTTTGCATATATTCCGTATCCTTCAATCCCGATTATAGATTGAAGCATGGGAACATACAAAAGTGATAATAATTTAGATAATATACCTGCAATAGATAAAATTGCAAATCCTCTAGTAGTTGACGTTGAATTTTCACTCATAAAACAATTCCCCTATCTTAAAATACTACTTTAAATACATCCCTTTTTATTTTTTTAAAGATAGGCGGCAGAGTTTCTGCTATAGTTTTATTTTTTAAGTGATTAAACTTCTCTGGTACATTCTTAAATATAACCTTATACGCATATAAAAACTGATAATTTAAACCATATTTATTTTCAAAGAATGAATTTAATCTTTTATCACCATACTTAGGATCTCCTATTATAGGATTGCCTAAAAAAGATAAATGAGCTCTTAACTGATGACTTTTACCTGTTATTAAATTAATTTCTATTAGTGAATATGCGCCATTACTTTCTAATGTTTTAACTTCCATTGCTATTTTTTTTGTATTTTTTCTTTCATTTTCAAATACTTGTGAAATGTTATTTTCTTCATCCTTAGTTATATAAGCTTCATATTTTCCGTCTTTTATTCTTCCCTTTACTAAGGCACAATAATATTTTGATATTTTTCTTTCTCTTATCATTTCATTTAAAAGCTTTAATCCTTCAAAAGTTTTACCAAAGAAAACAATTCCTGAAGTGTTCCTATCTAGTCTGTTACAAGAAGCTGGTGTAAATGTAACCTCTTTTTCTGGAAGATAATCTCCTTTTCTATTAAGATAGCTAAGAACATAGTCTGTTAAAGTTGGATCTCCATCTTTTTTATCACTATGCACTAAAATTCCAGGCCATTTTTCTACTAAAGCCATGCTTTCATCTTCATAGATAATTCTTAAAGATTTTGGATCTACTTCTTTAAACTTTTCATCTTTCTTTTCTTTTTTAGACATTATATATTTTATTTCTACTATATCCCCTTCATTTAAGGAATACTTTTCTTTTCCTTTTTTCCCATTAACTCTTATATCCCCTTTTCTAAGTGCTCTAAATATAGCACTTAATGGAACGTCTTTTAGCAGTTTTCTCAAAAATTTATCTAATCTTTGCCCTGCCTCATTTGTAGTTATTTCTATTTTCAAAAAAATCAGCTCCCAATCTAAAGTTATCTAAAATTCTCCATTTTAATAGCTTAATATTATTTTACTTACTTGTCAAATAATCTAAAGCTGCAGTACACTGAATAGCTACACCTACTGGAATACATTCTTCATCAATATCAAACATGGCATTATGTGCAGGTGCGTTTATACCTTTTTCATTATTTGCAGCACCTAAAAAATAAAAAGCACTTGGTCTTTCCATCGCAAAATAAGCAAAACTTTCAACCCCCATACTTGGTGATGGTTGCTCTATAACATTATCTTTTCCTATTACTTCCTTTGCTGCATTCTTTAATAAATCAACCATACTATCATCATTATAAAGACATGGATAACTTTCTTCTATCTCTATTTCATAGTCTCCCCTCATAGTTAAAGTTATTCCTTTTACTATTTCCTCAAGTCTTCTTTTTGCATATTCTCTATCTTCCTTTGCCATTGTTCTTATTATTCCCTTTAATATTACTTCATCTGGAATAATATTTTGAGCTGTTCCTCCTTCTATGGCCCCTACAGTTATTACTATAGGATTTACCGGTGAAATTTCTCTACTTGCTAACACTTGAAGAGCTAATATAACCTGTGATGAAATAACTATAGGGTCTACTGTACTATGAGGAGCTGCGCCATGTCCACCCTTTCCTTTTATCTTTATTGTAAAAGGATTAGACGCTGCATTAACTACTCCTTTTTTTATTTTTATTTTCCCCTTTTCTAAATCTTCAGTTACATGCAAGCCTAAAACCCTATCTACCTTTGGATTTTCAAGGACTCCTTCTTCGATCATATTTCTAGCTCCACCTACAGTTTCTTCTGCAGGTTCAAAAATAAGTTTAACTTTTCCACTAAATAAATTTTTATTTTCATTTAATAGTTTTGCTGCTCCTAATAATATAGTAGTATGAGCATCATGTCCACAAGCATGCATTTTTCCAGGTTCTTGAGATTTATATTCACAAACCTTTTTATCCTGTATTGGAAGTCCATCCATATCTGCCCTTAAAGCTATGACTTTTTCTTTGTCTCCTACATTTCCTGTTCCTTTTATTATTCCACATACTCCTGTCTTAGCTAAAGAAAAATATTCTATTCCTTCTTTCTCTAAAAACTCTTTAATCTTCCCAGAGGTTCTCCACTCTTCAAATCCTAGCTCTGGATGTTCATGCAAATCTCTTCTTATTTCTATTAATTTATCCTTTATATTTAATGCTTTATTATAAAAATCCATATAAGTTACCTCACACTTTCAAATTTTAACTTTATAAGTATCCATAAAAATATTATAAGCTCATATTCTTAGAATATGAGCTTATAATATTGATTATATAATAAGGATTTTCAACATTCAACTAACTTTAAATTATATTAAAATCATCTCTTCATTTTCTTCTCTTATATATGGTAGTTCCTTCATTATTTTGCATATATAATAAAGTTTAATATCTGATTTATCTATTGCATCTTTAATGCAGCATTTATTATTTAATAATATTTTACTCCATAAATTAACAAAATCTTCTTTAGTTAATAATACAAAATCATCTCCATTTTTTATAAGAAATACATTTTGTAATTCATTGTCAATTGAAAAATAATCTTTTTTATCATTTACTAATTTGTTTACGTCATTCCACATATCTTTAAACTTTAACAATCTTAATGCCTCCTTTTATAGAGTTTCTATTGAAATCTATTACATTATATCATATTTATTTTTATTTTAACAACTTTTATATAAGCTAATTATCCCCATTTAGAATATACTATATTCACTTTTCTTTTAATTAAATATATCTTTTTCACTTATATAATATACTTATAAAAATAAAGCATACTATATATAGAAATACAAAATAATTAGAATACTCCATTGATTTTATTTGCTAAATTTTAGTAACTAATTTATTCTCTATTACAGTTTGCAAAGAAAATTTTCTTTCCTCACCATCTTCAAATTTTATTTTTATTTCATTATTTTCTAAATAAATAATCTTACCTTGTCCATAAACCTTATGTGTAATTTTATCTTCTATTTTAAATCCATAATCTCTTTTCAGAAAAAATTTATTATAATCAGTTTCCTTTAAGAAAGTTGATTTATCTCTAAAAGTTCCCCTTACATTTTTCGGTGCGTAAATATATAAATTATTTATAGCTCTAGTTAAAGCCACATAATAAAGTCTTCTCTCCTCTTCCTGATTTTCTTCTTTAGAATTTTTATGGGGAATTATCTCTTCATTTACATCAATTAGAAAAACATTCTTAAATTCCATTCCTTTAACTCCATGAATAGTACTTAAAATCACCCTATTTCCTTTACTATTCTTACTTTCTTTTAATTTTTCTTTTATAGAATCTATATGAGCTAAAAAAGTTATTATGGATTTAAATTCTAATGCAGAACTTTTAAATTCTTCTATAATTTCCTTAAAACTTTCTATATCTTGTTTATATCTACTGCAATAATCCCCTATATACTCTAAGTATCCTAAATTATTTATTATAAATTCTACAGCACCACATAAAGACATTTTATTTAAATAGGCTATATCTTTATATAAATCATCAATACTTTTTATTTGATATGGATGAATGCTTTCTAAATTTTTAAGAACCTCAAATAAGTTCTCTTTATATTTTTTACCTTTAATATCTTCTATAGATTTTTTTGAAATATACCTAAAAGGCTTATTTATAATTCTAAAAAAACTTTCTCTATCAGTAGGATCTATAGATAATTTTAAATAGCTAATTATATCTTTACAGATAAAGTGATCATAAAAATTATATTCCCCATCTAATAATCTAAATGGAATTTTATTTCTTATAAATCCATCAATAACTCCTCTACTTTGTATATTAGTTCTATATAAAATCACATTATCGTCATAATTATCTCCACTTTTTATATTTTCCTTTATAATATCACTAATTATCTCTACTTCTTTATTTTCATCATAAGGGTACATAATTTCAAATCTACCATTATCTTCTTTATAGCTTATAATTTCTTTTTTATTTCGGTTTTTGTTATTTTCAATAACCTTAGAAGATAAATCTACTATATTTTTACTACTTCTATAGTTATACTTTAAATATCTCTTTTCTCCATTTAAAAATAATTTATTAAAATCAACCATACACTGTGGATTTGACCCCCTAAAAGAATATATGCACTGATCTTCATCTCCTACAGCAAATAAAGAATTATCTTCATTTAAAAGCTGAAGAATTTCTATTTGTATAGGATCACAATCTTGAAATTCATCTACTAAAATATGTTTAAAAAGTCTTCTATATCCTCTTAATATATTTTCATTGTTATAAAGTAAATCTCTGCATTGTATTTGAAGATCATCAAAATCTAAAAGATTTAACCTCTCTTTATATTTTTCATATTCCTCATAACATTTAAAAAATATTTCTTCGCTACATTCACTATTATCCTTTATTTGTTTTCTACATTTATAATATGAAATCATATTTAACACTTCTTTTATTTTTTCTTCACTTATTTCATTTAATATACTTTCTAATACCTTTTTTACAACTCCATAGGCCTCTTTCTGAGATATTAATTTTATTTCTCCTTTATGTCTTATTAATATTTTATAAAATAGCCCATGAAAAGTTCCAAAGAAAGGTAATTTGTTTTCATTATAATTTTCTTTAAATCTTTCCTTCATATTATTAGCTGCTGCTTTAGTAAATGTTATAACTATAACATTAAAAGGAGAAATATTTTTTTTATTAATTAAATAATTTAATCTATTTAATATTACTGTAGTTTTACCTGAACCTGGAGGAGCTACAATTAAAACCTTCTTATTATCGCAAAAGGCAGCTTCTTTTTGAAATTTATCTAAACTTATCATTTCTACTCCTTATTAAAATCTATATATTAATTATTACCAAATTTAAAGTTACTAATAACTCTATTGTAATAATTTCTTCATGAGGGTACAATATGTTTATGGTATTCTACGAATAAAGGAGATATAATAACATGAATTACAAGTTTGATGTACAAAACTCAAGAAATTTAACGATGCTTGTTGATTTCTATGAGCTTACTATGGGAAATGGATACTTTAATGACGGACTAAAAGATAAAATAGCATATTATGATATGTTTTTTAGAAGAGTACCTGATGGTGGTGGCTATTGCATAATGGCTGGTGTAGAGCAGCTTATAGAATATTTATCTAATTTAAAATTTTCTAAAGAAGATATAGATTATTTAAGAAGTAAAAATTTATTTTCTGAAGATTTTTTAGATTATCTTAAAAACTTTAAATTTTCTTGTGATGTATGGGCCGTACCAGAAGGAAATCCTGTTTTTCCTAATGAACCATTAGTAACTGTTAAAGGACCTGTTATTCAAGCTCAATTTGTTGAAACAATGATTCTTTTAACTATAAATCACCAAACTTTAATAGCAACTAAAGCAAATAGAATATGTAGAGCCGCTCAAGGAAGACCTGTTATGGAATTTGGTTCAAGAAGAGCTCAAGGATATGACGGTGCAATATATGGAGCTAGAGCTGCCATAATAGGAGGTTGTAATTCAACTGCCTGCACTATATCAGATCAAATGTTTTCAGTACCAGCTGTAGGAACTATGGCCCATAGCTGGGTTCAACTATATCCTTCTGAATATGAAGCATTTAAAGCTTGGGCAAAAGTATATCCAGAAGATTGCGTATTACTTGTTGATACTTACAATGTATTAAAATCAGGTATTCCTAATGCTATAAAAGTATTTGATGAAATATTAAAACCACAAGGTATTAGACCTAAAGGAATTAGAATAGACAGTGGAGATATAACTTATCTTACTAAAAAATGTAGAAAGCTACTTGATAAAGCTGGATATGAAGATGTATCTATAATAATTTCAAATTCTCTTGATGAACATATAATAAGAGATGTTATAAATCAAGGTGCTGCGGTAGATTCCTTCGGGGTTGGTGAAAGATTAATTACTGCTAAATCAGAACCTGTTTTTGGCGGTGTATATAAACTTGTTGCTATTGAAGAAGATGGTAAAATAATACCTAAGATCAAAATCAGTGAAAATGAAGAAAAAATCACAAATCCAGGATTTAAAAAAATCTATAGAATCTTTGAAAAAGATTCCCATAAAGCTATTGCTGATTTAATATCTTTAAATAATGAAACTATAGATACTACAAAGACCTTAGAAATCTTTAACCCTATATATACTTGGAAAAGAAAAAAATTAACTAATTATTATATAAAAGATTTAATGGTTAAGATTTTTGATAAAGGTAAAGCGATTTATAAAAACCCCTCAGTTCTTGAAATTAAAAATCTTGCTAAACAAGAAACTGAAAAATTATGGCCTGAGGTTTTAAGGTTTGAAAATCCACATACTTATTATGTAGATTTATCCAATGACTTATGGAATTTAAAACAGGATTTACTTCATAAATATACGGATCAATATAAATAAAAAACCTGCTTAAGCAGGTTTTTTATATTTAAAAATTACTTGAAATTCCAAACTTTTTAAAGAAATAATCATGTTCTAAATCATTATCATACTTGAAACTATTATGAAATCCTTTGTAGTTATCCATATTATCTTCTATAGAACACATTTGAAAAACACAACCTTCTCCTTCTTCTGATGAATTGATCATAGGACACTCATCATTACACTCTATAATTTTTTTAGATGTTGACCAAAATGGACAGTGACTCATATAAATCCCCCCATTCACTGTTAATAAATTCCCTAATTATAGATTATTATATTAAAAAAAAGAATAAAAATAAAGGCTATTTTTAATTATTTGAATTTTTTGTGATTTTACATTACTTAATTGCTTTATTTAACAACTTGGTAATTTATTGTAATTTTTTATATTGAAATATTAATGTTATATAAATAAAAGGTCATGGAAAATTCCATGACCTTTTATTTATGTAATATTTTATAATTCTCTATTTATTGTTTCCATTATTTTTGTTAACTGAAATATTTATTATTTCATTTTGGAAAGCCTTTAATAATGCTTTTTCTAAAACTCTATCGTTATCAAAATTTTCTTCATCTTTACATATTGCAAAAACCTTATTAGTTTCTCCATCTACATTCCTATAAGTTAATGTAACATTAGGCTTGTTATATTCAACATCAACTATTCTTAATCCCCAAGAGATTTGTGCATAATCTCCATCTACAGATAGTTTAGTTAAATCCTTCAATTTTTGCTTTTCTTTATTTGGATCATTCACTATAATAAGTTCTTCTCCAACTTTATATTTAGCCATATATTATCGCTCCTATCCTTTATCATTAAGTTCAATCAATATACTTTTAGTTTATCACTTTGTATTTTTTTAGTAAAGTTATAAAAATTAAGTTAAACTTTATAATAACTGTTTTTTTGCATATTTTAAGGTTTTTTCTCTTATTATGGATAATATAATTATCTTTATTATATTTATAATATTTATTTATATTTTTTTTATTGTTATAATAAATTGAAAACCTATTAAGGAGGCCTACTATTTGTTTGGTTATGTATTTCCATGTAGAATGGAATTAAAAGTAAAAGAATATGAAAAATTCAAAGCTTATTATTGTGGACTATGCCATGCAATAAAAAATATTTATGGTAATATACCAAGACTTTCATTAAATTATGATATGACATTTTTAGGACTTTTATTAGACTCAATGTCAATAAATAATTCTAACGCAAAAAAAATTAGATGTTTTCTTCATCCCAATAAGGAAAAACCTATAATAAATAATTCTTTTGCTTTAGATTATGCTGCAAATATTAATGTTATATTATTTTATAACAAACTACTAGATGATATTCAAGATGATAAAAGTTTTAAAAGTAAATTAGGTGCTTTATTATTTTTCAATGTTAATAATAAATTTAAGGATAGTTATAGTGAAATAAATACTAAAATCACCTCAAATTTAAAAGACTTATATGAAAAAGAAAATAATTACAAAAATTTATCTTTAGATGAGATAGCTCATCCTTTTAGTGATTTAACTGGATATTTATTTATGAATTATCCAAACCCCATAGAAGATGATTCTCAATATAAAAGAGATCAATTATATTGGCTTGGATATAATCTAGGTAAATGGATATATTTAATAGATGCCTTTGATGACTTAGAAGAAGATATGAAAAATAATAAATTTAATGCTTTGTCTTCTATTTTAAATAATGATAATCTTTCCTTTGAAGATTTTAGAGAAACAATTTTAAAAAGAATTGAATTTTCTCTTTTAAATTGTGCCTCTCAATGTTATAATCATCTTCAAAATTTAAATATATCTAAAAATAAAGGTATTTTAGATAATATAATAAAATTAGGTATAACAGAGAAAACCTTTAAAGTACTATATAAAAATGATTAATCTATTTGTAAAAAAGATAAACTAGAGGAGTGATAATATGACTAATCCATATGAAGTATTAGGTATACGCGAAGGGGCAAGTGAAGATGAAATAAAAAAAGCATATAGAGATCTTGCAAAAAAATATCATCCAGATCAATATGGAAATAATCCATTAAAAGATTTAGCCGAAGAAAAAATGAGAGAATTAAATGAAGCTTATGATTATCTTATGAAAAATTCTCAAAACTTTTCAAATAATTCTTATAACAATAATTCTTATAACAATGGATCAACAAATAACTTCAACACATATCAAGCTGTAAAACAAGATATAGCTGCTGGTCAATTTTTGGCAGCAGAACAAAAGCTTAATTCTATAAGAACAAGAGATGCTGAATGGAACTATTTATATGGCGTTATTCAACTTCAAAAAGGCTGGTATGATAGTGCCTTAAGTTACATTCAAACAGCTTGTAGCCTAGATCCTAATAATTTAGAGTACAGACAAACATTAAACTCATTAAAATCAAGAGCAAATAATTTTGGAAATAATTACTACAGAACAACAAGAAGCGATGATACCTGTGATACTTGTTTAAAACTTTGGTGTTTAGATTCTATATGTGAGTGTATGGGATTTGACTGTATCCCTTGCTGTTAGAAATTTAAATTAGGTGATTTATATGAATAAATCTAGTGAACTTGCAAAAGGCGGTATTTTTACTGCCTTAACATTGATTTTATTGTATTTAACATCTATTATTCCTACAAGTAAAATCGCTTTGTTAACCTTAGCATCTGCTTTAATTCCATTTTCAATAATATCCTTAGGATATAAAAGTTCTATACTAATTTATTTAAGCTCTTCTATATTAGCTTTCTTATTCGTAGATAAAAAAATAGCTTTTATGTATGTAAGCTTCTTAGGAGTATATGGATTTATAAAAAACCTTGCTGAAAAAATAAATAATATTTATATAGAAATAATTTTAAAAGTTTTATTTTTTAATGTCTTTTTAATAATATTTTATTATTTATATAAAATACTATTTCTAGGTTATGGAGATTTAAATATTTCTAAACCATTAATTATAATACTAAGTGAGATAATATTTTTGATATATGATTATGGATTAACTTTAATCATTAGTTTTTATATAAAAAAATTTAAAGGCAAAGGAATGTAATCCTTTGCCTTATTAGCTTTTGTATTTATTTGACTTTAATTTTAGAATATTTAAATATTACTATGTTTTTTGTAATATATTGAAAAATTATCTATTGTGTTATATTATAACAATAGATGCATTTAAAACTTATTTTAAATTATATTTAATTTTTAATAAAAAAAACAAAAAGAACAGTTAAACTGTTCTTTAAGGATAAAGAAAAATGAACATGGACTTTACTACAAACTTGTTAATTAATTAACAACTTATATTATTATTTTATCAGATTGTTTTATTTTTGACAATATCTTTTTAAAAAAATCTTATTAATTCTTAGTAAAATTTTTCTATTTTATTAGTTTTTAATAGATACTAGCAGTAAATAACATTTGACAACAAATAATAGCTATTATATAATATTTTTAGTTTATAAAGAAGGATGGTGGATATGGATAATATAACTCAAATTTTTAGAGAAAAAAAGTTAAAACTAACACCACAGAGAATAGCTGTATATAAGTATTTAAAAGGTACTAAAGAGCACCCTTCTGCTGAAACCATTTATAAATCTTTACAGGAAGATTATCCTACTATGAGTTTAGCTACTGTTTATAAGGCTTTAAAAACTTTAGTTGAAGTTGGTCTTATTCAAGAACTTAATGTAGGTGAAGGTAATTTTAGATATGATGGTAATCCTGTATGTCATCCACATATTCAATGTATAAATTGTAGCAAAGTAGACGATTTAGAAGATTTAGATTTCAGTAATTTAAATAAAGATGCAGAGTCTCATTGTAAGTATAAAGTTTTATCAAATCAAGTTTATTTTTACGGTCTTTGTGAAGATTGTCAAAAAAAATATTAAAATAACAATTTATTATAAATATAAAAGCTAGGGAATTTCCTAGCTTTTATATTTATAATAAACTTTTTATTGTTTATAAACTCTCTCTATAATATTTTGCCACTCATTGCCACTATATTTTCCTTCAGAAATACTTTTTAATTCTACCTTTATCTCTTCTTCAATTTTCTTAGGTAAATTTAAATAAAATGGAATATTATTTTCATTAGCAGCTTTTATTGTCCAAACCATTTCATTAATAAGACCTGGTGTATAATGAGTTCCTTTCATATTTCCTGATAAGAATCCCTTTTTACCTAAAGTTATATAAATCTCATCTCTACATATATAATCTAAAAATTTATTAACTTCTGATTTATTATCTGTTCCTGTAAAGCTACAAACTATATGCTCCACTACTACTGGAGGACTTATATGATAGTTTTTGGAAAACAAATTAGATATAGTCTTTATATCTTCTTTACTTTCTAATCCACCTAATGCAGCAGTACAAGTAATTATTAATTTTTTATCACCATTAAAAAAGGCTTCAAAATTTTTATCTTCTTCTTTAACTAAAGTAACATTATTTTCTTTTAATATATTTAAAAATAAATTAAAGCTATAGAAAACATTTTGCATTTTATTGATCCCTAAATAATTTTCTTTACTTTCATCAAATTTATTTTCTATATCACTATAAGTTATTAAGTTATTACTTAAGTAAGTTAAAGTGGTAAGATTAAAATCTAGCTCTTTTGGAACTATTACAGGCAATTCACCTTTATTTTTACTTAATAATGTTTTAAAATTATTTTCATCTAACTTTATGCTTCCATCTATATTAAAAGGTATATCCTCCTTTTTACATAACATTTCAATAGAATATGGCATAAGTCCTAATCCAAAGTATTCCTCATATGCTTTTCCATAGCTACAAACTATATTATAGAATCTTTCATTAATTTTATTAGCTTTATAAAGTTCTGAAATATTTTTTATAATTCCTCTTCTTGATAATTCCATCATACTTTGTCTACCACAAAGTATGATATCATAATCTTCTTTTTTAATTACTTCTAAAGTTTCATCTAAGCCTTTAGTATTTTTTATGTTAATTTTAATATTCTCATTTTCTTTTTTATATTCTTCAAATATTGTATTTATAAAATCATTATCTATACTTTTAGGATCTTCTAAAATTATTTTTAAATTTTTATTATTATCATTATTAATTTTATTACAACTTAATAAATTAGTAGATATTAATAAAATTATACTAAAACAACCTATAACTTTAAATAAATTTTTCATATCATCACCTCAAAAGAATACTATAAAATATAGTATTCCTTAAATATTCCTTTAAATATACCTATAAAATAATATTTGAAATTTTTTAAATATAAATATTTTATTTTTTGACAAAATTAAAGGGTCGCATAAGCGACCCAAAAAGGGGGATGGGGGGTTTTAACTTTAATGAAGACAAACATATCTTCATCGTTATTAGGAAATATTCTCCTAACTTACAGTATTATTATTAACTAATAGTATAGAAATTATACAAATAAATTAAAATTAATCTTCTATTTCTCCTTTTTCATACATATATATTAATTTATCTAAAAATTCTACCTTAGAAGGCTCTACTATGTTTCTTAAGGATTTTAACATCTCTATATTAGACTGATTAACCTCAGAAGTATTTTTTCTATGACGCCTTCTTTTTTTGCTATGACTATGATTATTTTCTCTCATATTATTATTAGAATCATTATTAACTAAGTTATTTAATATATCTTGAGGGCTTCTATTACCTATAGAATCTGAAAGATCATTAAAATTATTTAAATTAAAAGACTCATTATTATTCATAGCAGAAAATAAAGATTGTAATGGATTCATTGTATTTTCTTGATTTTGTCCTCCTTGAAATGCTCCATTCATTCCCATAATACTAGAAATTATATTCATAGGATTCATAGAATTAGCTCCATTTCCTCCAAAAATGCTTGATATCATACTCATAGGATTCATTCCATTACTACCTTCTCCATTTGGAGAAAAGCCTCTATTTCCTCCTAACATACTGGATATCATATTAAAAGGATTATTCATTCCACCATTCCCTTCTCCATTTGGAGAAAAGCCTCCATTTCCTCCTAACATGCTTGATATCATATTAAAAGGATTATTATTCATTCCACCATTCCCTTCTCCATTTGGAGAAACTCCTCCATTTCCTCCTAACATGCTTGATATCATATTAAAAGGATTATTCATTCCACCATTTCCTTCTCCATTTGGAGAAACTCCTCCATTTCCTCCTAGCATACTGGATATCATACTCATAGGATTCATTCCATTTCCTAAACTTCCTAAAGAACCATTATTAAAAGCTAATGTACTTAATAATACTAAAGGATTCATACCATTCATCTGATTAAAATTATTTCCTAAAGGATTACCTCCCATATTAGTATTATTATCATATTTATATTGCTTATGTCTTCTTTTCCCCATAACCTTCCTCCTATAATTTTTTATTTAGCTTAATATTTTATGTATAATATTTTTTTATGTATAATATTTTTATTTTATATATTCTTATTATTTATTTACTAAACTTCCTAAAATAATTATTTTTTTTGGAGGGCTAAAAAGCCCTCCAACAATTACCATCCAGATATAATTTTAAATTACTACTAAGATAGTTAATATTGTTTATAAGTTTATAACAATAAATTCTTATAAACTAATCTTCATAATTCTTAGAAACAACATCCTCCATTATTTCCACCACAGCAGAATAATATCAATAAGATAAATATCCACCACCAACTATTATTTCCACAGCCACTATTATTACAGTTGTTATTTCCATTATTACATCCACCACAACAGAATAGTAATAATATTATTATCCACCACCAGCTATTGCAATTATTTCCATAGTTAGGTGACATAATTACTGCATTATCACAACAACAACAATCTCTTCTTCTACGTGACATATATATTCCTCCTTTTTATTCTATAGTTCTATTTTTAGCAATTGCAATTATTATTGCAATTATTTCCAAAACCACAGCAGAAGAATAGTAATAATATTATTATCCAACACCAGCTATTATTTCCGCCAAATCCATGTCCGCCATAGTTTCCACCCATGCCTCCGCATTCTGGAACATAAAGTGTTTGTTTACATTTCTTAAATTTAGGTTTTTCGCAACAACAGCAGCAGTTATTTCCATAATTTCCACCAAAGTTTCCACCAAATCCACCACAGCAGAATAACAATAGGATTATTATCCACCACCAGTTATTATTTCCACAGCCATTATTTCCGCAGCCACATCCATTATTATTTCCACAACCACAATTATTGTTATTACCACAATTTGGCCTATTATTACAATTTGAAGATTCATTTAATCCATTTAGAATTTCATTTAGTTCCATAATAATTCTCCTTTTCTTTATTTAGATTTATTTTATACTATATTCTATTCTCTTCTTTTAAATTTGACACAAATAATTTCCTAAATTATTTCCCATAAATATTCTACCTTAATATACCTTTTCCCTTTTATTAAAAATTAAAATTATTTATGTTTTATATTTATAAATATTAAGCTTATAAAAAAAATATAGGGTAGAGAATTTATCTCTAACCTATATTTTTATATTTGAATTATATTTAATTACCATTCTTCAGAAGACACGTCTGTAAATATTAAATCAATAAGTTCGTCTCTTCCCTTTTTATTTAGTGATGAAAAAAATGTAAAAGTTTCATTTGGAGTTAACTTTAATGTTTCTTTTATAAGTTTTTCACTTTTTCTAAGGTCGTTATTAGATAATTTATCACTTTTAGTTGCAATTACTATAACTTCATAACCATAATGTTTTATCCATTCATGCATAGTTATATCATCATTTGTAGGTTTGTGCCTACAATCAACTAATAACACTACCTTTTTTAACTCTCTTCTTCCTGTAAGATAATTACTAATTGTAGTACCCCAACTAGCTTTTTCTTTTTTTGATACCTTAGCATAACCATAGCCTGGTAAATCTACTAAGTGAAAATCATTATTTATTAAAAAGAAATTTATAAGTCTTGTTTTTCCCGGAGTTTGACTTACTTTAGCTAAATGTCTTCTATTTGTTAAAGCATTTATTATTGAAGATTTTCCTACATTTGATCTTCCAACAAATGCTACTTCTAATCTACCTTCATCTGGATATTGATCTCTTCTTACAGCAGATGTTATAAATTCTGAAGTCTTAATTTTCATTTTTATCATCTCCAACTAGTGCATTTTTAAGTACGTCATCTACTTCTTCCGCAAAAATAAATTTAATTTTTGATTTTATTGAATTTGGTATTTTTAACGTATCTTTTTCATTTTCTTTTGGTATTATAACAGTATCTATTCCCGCTCTAAAGGCCGCTAAACATTTTTCTTTTACTCCACCTATAGGTAACACTTTACCTGTTAAAGTTATTTCTCCAGTCATAGCAATATTATGTTTTACTTTTCTATTGCTTAAAGCAGATACTAAAGCTGTTATCATAGTAACACCTGCAGATGGACCATCTTTAGGAACTGCACCTTCTGGAACATGAATATGAATATCTTTTTTCTTATAGAATTCACTATTTATATTGAATCTTTCAGCATTAGATCTTACATAAGTATATCCAGCCTTTGCAGATTCTTTCATAACATCTCCAAGCTGTCCTGTTAACTCTAATTTACCTGTACCATCCATAACCATAACTTCTATTGGAAGAGTATCTCCTCCATATGCAGTCCAAGCCATTCCAGTAACTACACCTATTTTATCTTCCTTATCTACTTTATCATAGCTAAAGATTTTAGGACCTAAGTATTTTTCTACCTGAGCAGTAGTTACTTTTAATGACTTTTTATCCTTTTCTACCATTTCAGTTATAGCTTTTCTTATAATAGCTCCTACTTTACGTTCAAGATTTCTAACTCCTGACTCTCTTGTATATCCTTCAATAATTAATTTTATAGCATTATCTGTTATATTTACTTCATTATTATTTAATCCATGTTCTTTTAATTGTTTTGGAATTAAATACTTTTTAACTATATTATACTTTTCTTCATAAGTATAACCTGATACTTCAATTATCTCCATTCTATCTAGTAATGGTCTTGGTATTGTATCTAATGAATTAGCCGTAGTTATAAACATAACCTTAGATAAATCCATCTCAAGCTCTAAATAATTATCTCTAAAGGTGCTATTTTGTTCTGCATCTAAAACCTCTAATAAGGCATCTGCTGGATCACCTTTAAAATCATTTGCCATTTTGTCTATTTCATCTAACAAAAACAAAGGATTATTTGATGCAGCTTGCTTCATTCCATATATTATTCTTCCTGGAATAGCACCTACATAAGTTTTTCTATGTCCTCTTATTTCAGCTTCATCTCTCATACCGCCTAAAGACATTCTAACAAAATTTCTATTTAATGCTTTAGCGACAGACTTAGCTATAGAAGTTTTACCTACTCCTGGAGGTCCAACTAAACATAATATAGGACCTTTTAAACTTTTTGTCATATGCTTTACTGCTAAATATTCTATTATTCTATCTTTTACATCCTCTAAACCATAGTGGTCATTATCTAGGATCTTTCTTGCTTTTTTTATATCTATAGTATCTTTAGTTTGTTTGTTCCATGGAAGTTCAAGAATCCAATCTAAATATGTTCTTATAACATTACCTTCTGAAGAATAGCTTCCAGTATTTTTTAACCTTGTTAATTCATGCTGAGCTTTTTCTTTAACTTCTTTTGGTAACTTAGATTTTTTTATCTTGTCTTCATATTTTTTAATATCCTTTTGATCCTCGTCATCTTCTCCTAATTCCTCTTGAATAACCTTTAGCTGCTCACGAAGATAATACTCTTTTTGCATTTTATCCATGTTTTTCTTAACTTTATAGCCAATTTTCTTTTCTATCTTTAAAACTTCAATTTCATTTTTTAAAATAACTAAAAGCTTTTCTATTCTTTCTTTTACATCAATAGCTTCAAGAATTTCTTGTTTTGTTTCTTCTTTTAAAGATATATAAGAAGCTATAATATCTGCTAAAGTCCCTGGTTCTTCTACATCATCTAATGTTCCTATCATATCAGTAGATGGTGTTGATGCTATAGCTAGATACTCGCCAAAGGTACTTTTTAAAGTCCTTATATGTGCCTCTAATTCAGTATCTTCTTTATCAACTTTATCAGGGCATTTTTCTATTTCTACTGTAAAGAATTTTTCTTTATCTAAGAATGAATTTATCTTCGCTCTTTCAATCCCTTCAACTAGAACTCTAATTCTATTTTCTGGCATTTTAAGTAATTGTTTTATAGTACATATAGTTCCAACTTTAAAAATATCATCTTCACTTGGTTCTTCAACTTTAGCTTCCTTTTGAGTTGATAAAAATATTTTTTGCTCTTTCATCATTGCTTCTTCAAGAGCTGCAATTGATTTTTCTCTTCCAACATCAAAATGCATTACCATATTAGGAAATATAGTTATACCTCTTAGAGGAATTAAAGGAAGAACTAATTTTTCATCATTCATGTTTGCTCCTCCATTTCAAAATATACCTAGTCTAATTCAGTATACACATAAAATAAATAATTTTCAATATATTATAAAGGTCTCTTTTATCTATATTTTAATAGAATTTAATACTTACATAATAATATAAACATTATAAATACTCAACTAATATAAGTTTTTTATTATATAAACTTTTAAATTAGTTTTTAAAAAGAAAAAAGAGCTTAAAATATGCTTTTAAGCTCTAACTTCTCTTTATTAAGCAGTTTCTATATCTTTTCTTGTTTTTGCTTTTGCTTTTTTAAGAACTGGTCTTGTTTCTCCTTCCTTTAATAGAGTTAAGTCAGGTTCCTTTTCTTTCTTTATAACAGAATCGTTTAAAGTTACCTTAACTACATCTTCTCTTGAAGGAATTTCAAACATTATATTTTTCATTGATTCCTCTAAAATTGCCCTTAATCCTCTAGCACCAGTATTTCTCTTAATAGCCTCAGAAGCTATTTCTTCTAAAGCTGAATCTTCTATTTCTAATTGAACATTATCTAATTCAAATAACTTCTTATATTGCTTTACAAGAGCATTTTTAGGTTTACTTAATATGTTTATTAAAGCATTTTTATCAAGAGACTCTAAAGTTACAACTATTGGAATTCTTCCAACAAACTCTGGAATTAAACCATACTTTAATAAATCTCCTGGCATTATTTCCTTTAATAATTGACCAACATCTTTTTCAGTTCTTGATTGTATTTCTGCACCAAATCCCATTGAACTTTTTCTTGTTCTTTTTTCAATGATTTTATCAATGCCATCAAAAGCCCCTCCACAAATAAATAATATATTTCCAGTATTTATTTGCAAGAATTCTTGATGAGGATGCTTTCTTCCCCCTTGTGGTGGAACTGAAGCTACTGTGCCTTCAAGAATTTTTAATAATGCTTGTTGAACACCTTCTCCAGAAACATCTCTAGTTATTGATGGATTTTCTGATTTTCTTGCTATTTTATCTATTTCATCAATATAAATTATTCCCTTTTCAGCTCTCTCTACATCATAATCAGCATTTTGTATAAGTTTAAGAAGTATATTCTCTACATCTTCCCCAACATATCCTGCTTCTGTAAGTGTAGTGGCATCAGCAATTGCAAAAGGTACATTTAAAAATTTAGCAAGTGTTTGTGCTAATAATGTTTTACCACTTCCTGTTGGTCCTAAAAGTAATATATTACTTTTTTGTAACTCTACATCATCTTCCATTTCGTTTGAGTTTATTCTTTTATAATGATTGTATACAGCTACTGATAAAGCTTTTTTTGCTTCATCTTGACCTATTACATATTGATCTAAATAATTTTTGATTTCTGAAGGCTTTGGTAAACTTGTTGAATCAAATTCAACTCTTTCTTCAAATTCATCTGCAATTATTTCTGAGCATAGTTCAATACACTCATCACAAATATACACTCCAGGTCCTGCTATTAATCTTTTCACTTGGTCTTGATTTTTCCCACAAAAAGAGCATCTTAGCTGTTTCTTATCTTCGTATTTTGCCATCGACTACACCTCACTAAGGTTTATATTAATAAAGGTTATTCTTTACTTTTAGATGTTTCATTTTTTCTTATTACTTTATCTATTAATCCATATTCTTCTGCTTCACTAGCATCCATAAAGTAATCTCTTTCAACATCTTTACTTATTTGTTCTAAAGATTTTCCAGTGTTTTCACTTAAAATTTCATTTAATTTAGATTTTATCTTTAATATTCTCTTGGCATGAATATCTATATCGGTTGCTTGACCTTGGAATCCGCCAAGAGGTTGATGTATCATTATCTCACTATTTGGAAGAGCAAATCTTTTGCCTTTAGCTCCACATGATAATAAAAATGCACCCATTGATGCAGCCATTCCAACACAAATAGTTGATACATCTGGTTTTATATATTCCATTGTATCATATATAGCCATTCCAGAAGTTATTGATCCCCCAGGACTATTTATGTATAGATAAATATCCTTATCAGGATCCTCACTTTCTAAAAAAAGTAATTGAGCTATAACTAAATTAGCAGTAGCATCATTAACTTCACCGCTTAACATTACTATTCTATCTTTTAATAATCTTGAAAATATATCGTAAGATCTTTCTCCTCTACTTGTCTGTTCAACTACTACAGGAACAAAACTCATAAATCTCCCTCCTCAAAATATAAATTAAAATAATACTATATAGTATAACCTAACCTCTTAAAAAAAACAAAATTTATTATATTTAAATTATATAAAAAATTTTTATTTTTGTTAATGAATTTAAAATAAATGCCAGAAAGATTTCTGGCATTTATTTCAAATATTATATTTATTATATTATGCTATTTTGCAATTGTCTACTAAGAAATTTATTGTTTTTTCAGTAGTCGCTTCTAATCTTATTAAATGACCTTGAGCATTCATTATTAAATCAGCCATTTTTTCAGCATTGTCTGCACTATACATCTTAGCAACTTCCATTGCTTTAGCCTTTAATTCTTCATCTGAAACTTCTATGTTTTCTTCTTTAGCTATTTTATCTAGAACTAAATCTGTTTTAACTTTTCTTTCAGCTCTTTCTTTCATATAAGATTTCATTTTATCTTCTGTATTTCCAGTGAATTCATAGTATTGATCTAAAGTTAAGCCTTGATATTTTAATCTTCCTTCAAGGTCTTTAATCATAGCTTCAACTTCTTTTTCTACCATAATTTCTGGTATTTCAACTTTTGCATTATCAACTACTGCATTTATAACAGCTTCTTCGAATTCTCTCTTAGCTCTTTCTTCGTTGCTTTCTTCAACTTTCTTTCTTATATCAGCTTTTAATTCATCTAAAGTATCAAATTCTGAAACTTCTTTAGCAAATTCATCATCTAAAGCTGGTAATTCTTTAACTCTTATTTCTTTTATAGTTACTTGGAAAGTTGCTTCTTTTCCGTTAAGCTCTTCTTTTCCATAGTTTTCAGGGAAAGTTACTTTAACGTCTTTCTTTTCTCCAGCGGCTAATCCTATTAATTGTTGTTCAAAGTCTCCTATAAATGTACCTGAACCTATTTCTAATGGATAATCTGTTCCTTCTCCACCATCAAATGCTACTTCGTCAACAAAACCTTTAAAGTCTATTACAGCTATATTGCCATCTTCAACTTTTCCTTCTGATTTAGTTTCTACTCTTGCATTTCTTTCTTGCATTGCTTTAAGTTGTTTTTCAACTTCTTCTTCTGAAACTTCATAAGAAGGTTTTTTAACTTCTACATCTTTATATTGACCTAATTCAACTTCTGGGTAAACTGTTACCTTTGCAGTATAAACTAAATCTTTTCCTTCTCCAACTTCAACGATATCTATTTGTGGGTAATCCACTGGTTTAATATCATTTTCTTTTATAGCTTCTGGATAAGTTGTATCTATTGCAATGTTTACAGCATCCTCTAGTAAAATTCCAACTCCATAATATTTTTTAATAACATTCATTGGAGCTTTACCTTTTCTAAATCCTGGAACATTAAGTTTCTTAACATTCTTATGGTAAGCTTTCTTTATTGCTTCGTTAAACTTTTCTGCTTCAACTCTAATCTCAAATTTAACAACATTAGTCTCTATTTTTTCCATTTTAACATCCATTGTATTATTCCTCCTAAAGACAGTTATAAGATCTTAATACTTACTTATATTAACTAAGCCATTATAACATATATTTTCTTACACTTTCAAATATTTCTTTAATTTTATTGGTTATTCATCAAAATACAATAAAATATTATAAATATTTTACATTATCATTAACTTTTTATTTTTCAAAGAACGACAAATTTATCTTGATTTATTACAATTTTTCTAATTAAATAATTTTCTAAATTATGCATTAAAAATTAATAAAAATATTAAGGTATTATTAATTATAGACAAAAAATTTAATATATAAACTTGACTTTAGCAAAGATTTTAATTAATAAGTTCTCCATTTGCTGTTAAGAACTTAGAATTTCCATCTATTGTTATTTCTAATCCTTTGTCTGTAAGATTCCCTAAAATAATCTCTTTACCTTTTACATTAAATAATGTTTGATAATTTCCTGTTTGAAGATCTAACATCCAAAGATATGTATCAAGATTTCCTGTTCCAAACCATGGTAAGTTAGATAAATAAACTATTTTATTATCATCTAAGAACTTAGCATTTTCACACCATTTATATCCTTGTTGTGATGATAAGATTTGTTCTCTTGTAAAAACTCTACCATCTCTTGTTTTATAACTTTTAAAGGTTAAATCTTTTTCATTTCCATTTTGATCAAATAGTTTTAATTCTTGAGTACTTCCATCTACTATTAAAAGTGAATGTTGTGTAGGACTTATACTAAAGGTAGTTCCATTTTCTAAAGGCGCTACTGATTCATACATTCTTACACCATTATCTTCTTTATAAGTTACTTTAATAGTATTACCTGAAGAAAGAGCTACATCAAACTCTTTATCCTCTTCTTTTTCAGATGAATTTTCTTCTTGATTATTAGCAGCTTCTTGTACTTTTTCATCTTCCTTATTTTTTTCTTCTAATAAATTATTATCCTTTTTATTACCTTCATCAGTTTTAGATTTATTAAAAATAGATACTATTTTTGATTTAATATCTGAAGGGAATCCTTGGACTTTAATAAAAAATGCTGCCAAAATACAAATTATAGCTACTATAACTATAATGATTAACATTCTTTTTCTTCTTTTCATTTTTCTTTCATATTCTTTACTAAAAATACTAGGCTTACGCAAATTTATTCCCTCCTATCCATAAAAATTCAACATATATATTATACCTTATTCCTAGGTAAATTAATAATAAATTTTGTAAAAAATCAAAATATGTTGTATAATGAAACATATTTTTCTTTTCGTTAATAAATTTATAATGTTTTTTGAGGAAATTTATCTTATCAACTTATCTTATCATAAATACAATTCTTTAAAATTCGCTAACTTTATTAATATAATTTAAGTAGATTTAAGACAAAATTAGATGATTAATCCATTTTAATTGATATTAATTCTTTACTGTGTTATTATAAGCTTTGTGTTTTATCGTAAAGTAGAAAAGATATTTAAAATAATGAAATAAATAGAAAGAAAGAGGAATTTTATGAACAATTTAACATTTAGTGATTTAGGCTTAAAAGATTCAATCTTAAAAGCCATACAAGATTTAGGATTTGAGGAGCCATCTCAAATACAATCTCAAAGTATTCCTTTAGCAATAGAAGGTCATGATTTAATAGGGCAAGCGCAAACTGGAACTGGTAAAACTGCTGCTTTTGGTTGTGGTATATTAAATAATATATGTAAAGCTGACAAAGGAGCAAAGGCTATAATTTTAGCTCCAACAAGAGAATTAGCAATTCAAGTAAATGAAGAATTAACAAGACTTGCTAAATATGAGAATCTATCTATAATTCCAATATACGGTGGTCAATCAATAGATCGTCAGTTAAAAGCTTTAAGAAGAGGTGCTGATATAGTAGTAGGTACTCCTGGTAGAATATTAGACCATATAAAAAGAGGAAGCTTAACATTATCCAGTATAAAATTTTTAGTATTAGATGAAGCTGATGAAATGCTAAATATGGGATTTATAGATGATTTAGAGGCAATAATAAGTTCACTTCCAGAGGAAAGACAGACTTTATTATTCTCAGCAACTATGCCTCCTCAAATAAAAAGACTTGCTAAGCGTTACATGAAAGAAGATGCAAAGCTTATAGAAATAAAGAAAAATTCTATGACTGTTTCAAAGATACAACAATATTATTTTGAAATAAAAAATAAAGATAGATTCGAAACTTTATGTAGAGTATTAGATTTTGATGAACCATCAGCTGCAATAATATTTTGCAAAACAAAAAAAGGTGTAGATGAATTAGTTGGTTCAATGCAAGCAAGAGGATATATAGTTGAAGGTATGCACGGTGATATGACTCAAATGCATAGAATGCAAACATTAAGAAAGTTTAAAGAAAGTTCTTTAGATTTCCTTGTTGCTACAGATGTTGCTGCTAGAGGAATTGACGTAGAAGGTGTTACTCACGTTATAAATTATGATCTTCCTCAAGATGTAGAATCTTATGTTCACAGAATAGGTAGAACTGGTAGAGCAAATAAGGAAGGTACAGCTTATTCTTTAGTTACTCCAAAAGAATATACTATGCTTAAGCAGATCCAAAAAGTAACTAAGAGTAATATTCAAAGAAAAACAGTTCCAACAGTAGATGAAATTTTCTCTAATAAATTCCAAGGAATGATGGATAAAATTAAATCCACTATAGAAACAGAAGATTTTTCAAAATTCCTTCCAATGGCTCTTGAACTTGATGAAAATTATAGCTTAGTTGATGTTGCAGCTGCTTTAATGAAAATACATTTTGATAAAGAAGCTGTTATGGATTATTCTACTAACGCTTTAGAGTCACCATCAATGGAAGAAACTCGTTTATTCTTCTCTATAGGAAGAAGAGATGGAATAAATCCTAAGGTTCTTGTAAATTATATAAAAGATACATCAAAAATAAGACCATCTCTTATCGGTGATATTGATGTTTTAGAAAACTTTACATTTGTAAATGTTGATAGCGATATGGCAAAGAAAGTTCTAGAATGCTGTTCTGGAAATAAGCTTGGCGGAAGAAGAGTTAATGTAGAAGTTGCTAATAAAAGCGGTAATTCTAAAAAAAGCGGCGGTTCTAATAGAAACTTCAGAAGAGATAACTCAAAAAAAGGAAGAACTTTTAATAATTCAAGAAATTAATAAAAATTAAAAGTTGTCTATAAAACTATTATACAGAAAAATTTAATAGTTAATAAAGCATTATTGAAAAATCTATTATTAGTTTAACAATAATGCTTTTTTTATGCTTTAAATACACTTTATATTTAATTCTATTTATTGTATCTATTATTTCTTACTACAGCATTTGGATTTACACTTATCATTTTCCTTATTGCAGCACCCACCACTACAACTGCCACATTTTCCTTTAGAACCACAGAAAGTAAATCCTAACTCTTTAAGCTCTTCTTTATTAAGCACTGCTACATTTTCTGAATAGTCTTCATACTCAGGAGCATCCTTTAAATAACTTTCCCTAAATATATCTTTCATATTTTCTCCTTTATATTTTATAAAATTATTTTATTAAAATTACCTATTAAAAATTTTAATTTACTAATAACTAATTATTTTTTAATATTATATTTAATAATTAGTTTTAAAAACACATATATTAAATTATTTATAAGCCCTAACTATTAAAGCATATGATTCATCTTCTATATATTTTGACTTATTAAAATCACCAAAAAACTCATATTTAGTAAAACCTATTCTTTTAATCATATCTTCTAAATCATTTTTTAATAAAGGTAATAACTCTATGGAATTTTTATACTCATTCTTTATATTTAAATTTTTATCATAGATTATTATAGTTGTATTAAAATCCACTTTATTTTTTTCTTTATTATATCTATAATTTCTTATAAACTCCACTCTTTCTTCTTCTCTTTTAATAGTAGGCAATTCAGTAATTCCCTTTTTTAAAATTCTATTATAATTAATAATTTGAATAATAAGTTCACCATTATTTTTTAATAAATCTTTAATATCCTTCAAAGCCTTTTCTATTTTATTTTTAGACTCTAAATGAACTATAGAATTTCCAATACAAAAAACTCTATCAAATTCATTTTCTTTAAAATCCTTTATTAGGTTCTCCATATTTTTTATTTCAAAACTAACTTTAAGATTCTCTTTCTTTTCATTAGCCTTCTTTATCATTTCCTCATTTAGATCTATTCCTATAATTTCATGGCCTTTCTCTGCAAAAGGTATAGAATAAGTACCTGTACCACAAGCAATATCTAAAACCTTAATTTTATCATCTACATCATCCATTAAAAAATTCAATGTATTTTTATTCTCCTTAAAAATAATATCATAATATTCACTTAATTTATCATAAAAACTCATTATAACATCTCCTTTTAACTATAAAATTTAACATTACTATTCAATTTAAAATCATTTATTAAACTATATTTTATCATAATTTATAAATATTATTTTTTATCTTTCTTTAAAATTTATGTGCTATAATTAAATTATCAAAATATGAAAGGGGATTTAATTTATGAGTGTTCATATAGGAGCAAAAAAAGGAGATATTGCAGAAGTTATATTATTACCAGGAGATCCATTAAGAGCTAAATTTATTGCTGAAACTTTTTTAGAAAATCCTAAATGTTATAATGAAGTAAGAGGCATGTATGGTTTTACCGGTACTTATAAGGGTAAAAAAGTTTCCGTTCAAGGTACAGGAATGGGAATTCCATCTATTTCAATTTATGTAAACGAACTCATAACTGAATATGGAGTTAAAAATCTTATAAGAGTTGGTACTGCTGGATCATTAAAAGAAAATGTTCATGTTAGAGATCTAGTAATAGCAATGACTGCTTCTACTGATTCAAATATAAACAAAATAAGATTTAGTGGTCGTGATTATGCACCTACTGCTTCTTTTGAATTATTAAATAAAGCATACAATATTTCTTTAGAAAAAGGCTTTAATCCTAAAGTGGCAAGTGTATTCACTTCTGATACCTTTTATCATGACGCGCCTGATAGTTGGAAAATATGGGCTAAATTTGGTTGTGTAGCGGTAGAGATGGAAACTGCTGCCTTATATACCTTAGCTGCAAAATATAATGTAAATGCACTTTCTATGTTAACTATTAGTGACCACTTGGTAACTGGAGAGTTAACTACCTCAGAAGAAAGACAAACTACCTTTACAAAAATGATAGAAGCTGCATTAGATACTGCTATTAGTCTTAAATAAATATAAAATATATTAGATTTACTTAATTATTATTTGTAATTAATTTAAACATAAAAATAAACACTATGAGATGTTATTTATATAATAACTTCATAGTGTTTATTTTTTATTTTAATATTTTAAAATCATAATAAAAATTTATTTTAATATAATTGTTTTTATTAATATACTATTTTGTATGAAAAATTTATCTAAACTATTAAATTCTTAATATTTATTAAATATAATTTTTAGGATTTACAGGTTGTCCATTTACTCTAATTTCAAAATGTACATGAGGACCTGTACTCATACCAGTAGACCCTGCTAAAGCTATAACTTGTCCTTGTTCAACTTTCTGTCCTTTATTAACTGATAATGATGATGAATGCCCATATAAACTTTGAACACCATTACCATGGTCTATTATAACCATATTTCCATAAACACTATTATATTCAGCTCTAACAACTATACCACCTTTAGCTGCTTTCACAGGAGTTCCAAAAGATACTCCTATATCTAACCCAGTATGAAATCCCTGTTTATGTGTAACTGGATGGGTTCTTGGTCCAAAATCACAAGTTATTGTTCCTACAACAGGGGCAATAAACCCTTGTCCTGCATTTTCTTTAGAAATAACTCCATTACTACTTGAATTACTATTTATATTTGCAAAAATTTGATCTAATTCTTTCCTTAAATTTTCATTAAAAGAAGATAAATCACTTATTTGATTTTGAAGTTCCTTTTCCTTATCACTTAATCCATTTACAATATTATTTTTTTCATTTTCTAAAGTCTTTAGTTCATTTACTTGACCCTCTAAAACATCTCTTTCTTTTAAATATTCATCTTGAATTTTCTTTAGTTCCTCTCTTTGATTTTCTATTTGTTTTTTATCATTATTTAAAGTATCTCGTTTTGCATTAAGTTCTTTTTCATTTTTCTTTAGATCTTCTTGTATAGATTCTACCTCTTTTATTAACCCTTGATCTATCTTTACAATCTTACTAAAATTTGCAAACTTAGAAATAAAATCACTAAGATCTCTACTACTTAATAAAACTGCTAACATTTTTTCAGTATAATTTGTCTTATAAATATTTCTTAATCTAGATCCTAACATATTTTCTTTTTCTAATTTTTCTTTTTCTTTAGCTTTAATTTCATCTTCTACATTTTTTATTTCTTCTTGTAGCTTTCCTATTTCACTTTCTACTTTAGATATTTTATTTTGAACAACATCGATTTTATTTTCATAATCATCTACTTTTTGTTGAGATTTAGCTAATTCCTCACCTTTACTATCTAATTTACTTTGTATCTCATCAAGTTTTGATTTTTCATTAGACTTTTCCTTTGATATTTGATTTTTCTGACTTTCCAAATCACTTATTTTACTTTTATTAGATTCTATTTTATTTTCAATGTTTTCTTTAGATGCCGCTCTTACCTTTAAAGGTTCATTAACTGTTAAAACAGAAATCATAGTTGCAGCACAAATAGTCAACATAATTAGCTTATTTTTCATCATAACTATCACCATCTATATAATTATTTTACAATATCTAATTATACATCAAATTATATATTTTTTATAAGATAATTTTTAAGAAATATAAAAAATTATATATTTTTTTTGGTTATTATGAGAAAAAAATTCATTTATTTTATTAAAAATCGTTACTATATAAATATTTTTCTTTTTTCTTTTATAAAATCTATATATTTAATATTAAAAATTTCTCCATTTATTATATTTATATTTTTTTGATTTATGTTCTCTAAAATTTTATTATTATTTCCCTTTTGTAGTGTTAGTATTATCAAATTATCCCAATTATTAATATAACTTAAACTTTCTAATAAATATAAATCTTCATCTTTAATATGTTCTTTTAATATTAAGACACCATAATTAAATTTCTCTTTTGTCATTTCTAAGAGATTATTTGATATTTTTTTATTTACTTTAAATCCTGAAAAAATAAAATAATCTATAATCCAATTATAAAAATCATCTTTATTTAGTTCTTCTAGCTCCTCAATTAATAAATCCTCTTTTGAATTGTTTTTTATTATTTTTGTTAAATTTGTTATTTTATAGACTAATTTTAACAATTCATAAAAAGAAAGTATTCCAAAGACTCCAAAAATTAAAGAAAATATAACTATTCCTCCTTTTCTAAAATCTCTAAATCATTTATTTTATTTATTTCTTTTGTTATTTTTTCCCCATCACAAATAGCAATTTTATATCCTTTATCTTTAGCTAGAACTAAAGCTTCCTCTCCGCTTTTAGCAATAGATGTATTAGTTAAAATAATTCCCTCATTAATATTTTTATTTATAAGATATCCAAGAAAAATTAATATATGTTCTTTTTCAATTAGTTTGTTATTTTCCTTATGAATAGACTTTACAATAGTTTCTTTTTCTTTATAACATATAAAATGCTCAAAACCATTTTCAATAAATATAATATTTTTATATCCTAATAAACTTAAATATTTATAACATTGTTCTTGAAAATCATTTTTATTTATAGATTTTAACCATCCTGTACTTAAAATTAAATTTTTCTTTTTTTTATTTTTTTGTTTATTTTCATAAAACTTTATAATATACTTTAGAATTTTATTTGAAATCCATAAAATTAAAAATATATATAAATATATTTTTATATATTGAATTTGTTTAAACATTTAATCACCTCA